>CAXTHY010000099.1:0-13313 GCA_964244175.1 uncultured Jatrophihabitans sp.
GGCGGTCTGGTTGCGCAGCCACTTGGTAGCCCGCCAACCTTCACCTGAGACCTGACACACCGTCGGATGCCTTGGAATGACTCGATTAGGTGATCCGTCGCGGTGATCGGGACGCGCGCGCGGGGCTCCGGCCCGGCGGTCAGTGTCCCAACCGGACGGCGGTCACCACCCCGACGGCGGCCACCGCGGCCGCCCCGGGCACCAGCGCGGCCGGCGCCACACCGCCCACGCGGCCCTGCCGCAGCGCGGCGCCGACGACCACCGCGTCGACGGCGTCGGACACCGCACCGGCGATCAGCCAGGGCCGCGCGTCCCCGCCGCGCCGCAACGCCACGATAGCGCCGACCCCGATGGCGGCATCGCGCACGGCCACCATCCGGGTCAGCCAGGTGACGCGGCGCGCGGTGGCCGTATCGGCGCCGAGCAGGCGCGTCGCCAGTTCCGGAGCCGCCAGCATGCTGGCCGCCAGCACCGTCCGGCCCCCGGCCAGGCGCCCGGCCAGGGCACTGGGCTCGGTGGGGAGCAAACGGTGCAGAGTCGACATCGCGGGTGGCTCCTGGGCGGCGTGGGGGCTGGCATCGGACTGAGCCCGGACGGGTGCGCCGGCGTTACCTGCCCCACCATGGGGGAACACTTACGGTGTATGGGTCGTTGGACCCTTGTAAGCAATCCGTCTACCCGTCCGGGAGGTGCCCACTATGGCAGATCGCACACTGCGGGGCAGTCGGCTCGGCGCGATCAGTTACGAGACCGAATACGGAGCCGAACCAGCCCCGCGTAACGTCGCCGCCTACCGCTGCGAGCGCGGGCACGAGTTCGAGGTGCCGTTCGCCGAAGAGGCCGAGTTGCCTACCACATGGGAATGCCGTCTGGACGGCAGTCCTGCCCTCCTGATCGACGGCCCGGCGCCGGAGACCAAGAAGGTCAAGGCGCCGCGTACCCACTGGGACATGCTGATGGAGCGCCGCACAATTGCCGACCTCGAAGAGGTGCTGGCCGAGCGGCTCGACGTTCTGCGTGCCCGTCGCGGCCAGAAGTCAGCCTGAGCACGGCTGAGCAGCACGACCGGCCGTCCGGAGCGATCCGGGCGGCCTTTCGCGTTTCTAGCGGCGGCGCGATCCGAGCGCCCGGCGGGCCTGGTCGATGCGGTGCGCCGTCCCCCACTGGGTCACCCGCCACAGCGCCTCGCGCACGATGGCTCCGCTCATCTTCGACTCGCCGCGCTCGCGTTCAACGAACGTGATCGGCACCTCCACCACGCGGAAGCCGGCGTCGACAGCGCGCCGGGCGAGATCGACCTGGAAGCAGTACCCCTGCGAGGCAACGGCCTGGTAGTCGATCGCCAGCAGCACGTCGCGGCGGTAGGCACGAAAGCCGCCCGTGGCATCGCGCAGCGCGAAGCCGAGGGCGAGGCGGGTGTAGAGGTTGCCGCCGCGGGAGATGACCTGGCGTCGCAGCGGCCAGTTGACGACGGCACCCCCCGGCACCCAGCGCGAGCCGAGGACGAGGTCGGCGTCGGCGAGCGCCCGCAGGAGGCGGGGCAGCTGCTCGGGCGAGTGTGACCCATCGGCGTCCATCTCGACCAGCACCTGGTAGCCGCCGGCCAGGCCCCACTCGAAGCCGGCGATGTACGCGGCGCCCAGCCCGTCCTTCCGCGTGCGGTGCAGGACATGGACGCGCCCGTCAGCGTCAGCCAACTCGTCGGCGATCTTGCCGGTGCCGTCCGGGCTGCCGTCGTCAACGACCACCACGTGCACGTCCGGCGTCGCCGTCAACACCCGCGTCACGATCGGTTCGATGTTGTCCCGCTCCTGGAACGTTGGGATGACCACCAGAACCTCGGCCGCGGCACCACCGTCGGCGCTCACCTGCCCACCATCTCCTCCTGCGTTCCGGCCGGCACGTCCTCGGACGCTTCAGGGGATCGCCAGCGGCGATCGCGCACCACGACAACGATCAGGCCGCCCAGTGCCAGCGCCGCGAGAGCGTACTCCGGCCAGACCCCGACCCGGGTCGCTAGCGTCAGGGCCGAGCGCACCGGCACCTTCTCGACCAGGATCGCTGAACGGAACAGCGGCCCGGACTCGGCCCGGATCGCGCCGTCCGGGCCGATGACCGCGGATTTTCCCGTCGTCGCGACCTGAACCACCGTGCGTCCCGACTCGACCGCGCGCAGTTGGCTCATCGCGAGCTGCTGGTAGGTCTCGGCCGTGTGCCCGAACGTCGCGTTGTTGGTCTGCACCACGAGCAGCTGCGCGCCGTCCTCGACCGACGACCGCACCAGGTCGTCGTAGGCGACCTCGAAGCAGATCACGTCGCCGAGGGGCACCGGGCCACCGCGGATCAGACCGTTGCCGTGCCCGGCCACCATGTCCTGAGTGACCGTCTTCGCGTCGGAGCTCACCCACTCGGCGATGCTGCGCAGCGGGATGTACTCGGCGAACGGTACCGGGTGGCGTTTGACGTAGCGGGCTCCGGGCCCGCTGGTCGGTGACCAGAGGATGCCGACGTTGCGCCGGTGGTTCGCGCCCGGGCCCTGCAGGATCGCGCCGACCAGCACCGGTGCGCCGATGGCCTTGGTCGCCGCGCTGATCTCGTCGTACGCCGCGCGGTCCTGGAACGGGTCGACATCCGAACTGTTCTCCGGCCACAGCACCAGGCTCGGCCGAGCCAGCTTTCCGCTCTCGACCTGGGCGGCGAGCTTGAGCGTCGCCCGGACGTGGTTGTCGAGCACCTGCTTCGCACGGTCCTCGAAACCCAAGCCCCGGTCGGGCAGGCCGCCCTGGATCACCGCGATGGTCTGGGTGTGTCCGTCGCGGTCGGGGGCCGGCGCAAGCGGCCAGGCCAGCACCAGCCCGCACAGCGGGACCGCAAGCACGACGGCCAACCCGGCCAGCGCGGGGCGGGGGCGCAGGGGCCAGGCCGCACCGATCGCCACCGCCAGGCCACCGCCGGCCACGGCCACCACGAACGTCACCAGCGGCGCCCCGCCGAGAGCGGCGAACCAGCGCAGCGGGGACGAGGCCTGGCTGAACGCGAGCCGGCCCCACGGGAAACCACCGAAGGGCAGCCGGTCCCGCAGCGCCTCTTCCAGCACCCAGGCCGCACCGACCCAGACCGGGCTGGCCGGCAGCCGGGCCAGCACCGGCAGGACGGCACCGAGCACGGCGAAGAATGCGGCAAAGGCCAGCGCCAGGATCAGCCACGGCGCCGGGCCGACATAGATCCCCGTCCAGCTCAGCAGGGGCACCATGAACGCGGCGCCGTAGACGTAGCCGAGCCATGCGCCGGTACGGCTGCGGCGGCCGTCCACCGCCACCGACAGCGCCGCGACACTGAGGAACGCGACCGGCCAAAGGCCGAATCTCGGGAACGCGAGGACGCCGGCCAATCCAGCGCCGAGCGCACCCAGAGCCGCCCACCGCGTGGGGAAAGCAGGCTCGCGGCGGGGGCGCATCGCACCAGTATCGCCGAGGTGCCGAGTTGCCCGGCCAGTCTCTCAGGGCGGCGTCCCGGGCCGCCGGGCCGGGGACTGCGAGGTGGCGGGGATCGTGGGCGGTAGCGTTTACGATCGGAGCTTTCCTAGGGGGCTTAGTCGATGGTGGCCAGTATCGAGGACGTCGCCCGCCGGGCCGGCGTCTCGATCGCGACCGTCTCGCGGGCGCTACGGGGGCTGCCCGACGTCGCCGCCACCACTCGCGACCGCGTGTTGAGTGCCGCCAATGACCTGAACTACGTCGCCTCGCCGTTCGCGGCCCGGCTGGCGAGCGGCAAGACAACAACCGTCGGCCTGGTCGTGCCGTTCGTGAACCGCTGGTTCTTCGCCGAGGTCATCGACACCGTCGAGAGCGCGCTGCGCGGTGCCGACTTCGACCTGCTGCTGTACAACCTCGGCGACGAGGCCGGCCGGTCACGGTTCTTCGACGTCATGCCCATGCGCAAGCGCGTCGACGGCGTGCTGATCGCGAGCCTGGTCCTCGACGCCGCCGAGTTCGACGCGCTGACCGACCTGAAACTGCCGGTCGGCCTGCTCGGCCTCGAGCGCAAAGGTTTCCTCTCCGCGCGCATCGACGACGTCGCCGCCGCCCGGGCAGCCGTTGATCATCTGGTCGCCGCCGGCCACCGCCGGATCGGCCTGATCGGTGGCGACACCGACGACCCGATGGCGTTCACGCCGCCGCTGCACCGGCGCGACGGCTACCGTGACGCGCTGGCGGCAGTGGGGATCGCGCCCGACCCCACGCTCGAGCAACTCGGCTACTTCACTGTTGACGGCGGCGGGGCCGCGGCCCGCCGGCTGCTGGACCTGCCTGACCGCCCAACCGCTCTGTTCGCCGAGAGCGACGAGATGGCGTACGGCGCGCTGCGGGAAATCCACCGGACCGGGCTGCGGGTGCCCGATGACGTGGCCGTCGTGGGCTTCGACGATCAACCACTCTCGGACCTGATGGATCTCACCACCGTCCGCCAGCCCGTCCAGACCCAGGCGCTCGACATCACGACCCGGCTACTGACGCTGATCGCCGAAGACGGCGACGATCTGACGCGCGATCCCGACGTGGTGCTGCCCACCGAGCTGATCGTGCGCGGCAGCGCCGGCCCGAACCGATAGGGTCCGGACCGGTGTCGCTGATGCTGATCGACGCCGCGAATCTATACTTTCGCGCGTTCTACGCCATACCCGACACCGTCACGACCCCGGACGGCCGACCCGCCAATGCCGTCCGTGGCTTCCTCGACATGTCGGCCGCCCTGATCGAGCGCCGCCGGCCGAAGCGCTGGGTCGCCTGCCTCGACCTCGACTGGCGCCCAGCCTTCCGGGTCGCACTCATCCCTTCCTACAAGGCACATCGGGTGGCCAAGGACGGTGGCGAGGAGATCCCCGACCTGCTCAGCCCCCAGGTGCCGATGCTGCTCGACGTGCTCGGCGCGTTCGGGCTGGCCACCGCCGGGGCGGACGGCTTCGAGGCCGACGACGTGATGGCCACGCTCGCACATCGTGATGACGAGCCGGTCGAGGTGGTCAGCGGCGACCGCGACATGCTGGCCGTGGCCACCGACCGCGTCACCGTGCTCTACACCGGCCAGGGCATCGCGAAGATGCAGGCCATGGGGCCGGCCGAGGTACTCGCGAAGTACGGAGTGCCGCCCGAGCACTACGCGGACTTCGCCGTGCTGCGCGGCGACCCGAGCGACGGCTTGCCCGGGGTGCCCGGAGTCGGTGAGAAGACCGCGGCGGCGCTCGTCGGTCGCTTCGGCGCGGTCGAAGACATCGTTGCCGCCGCGCTGGCCGGCGACGACGGGTTCCCGGCCGGATCGGCCGCAAGAGTCCGCGCCGCCGCGACCTATCTGGCCGCCGCCCCCGACGCGGTACGCGGACGGCTCGACGTGCCGCTCGCCGTCATCGACGACCGGCTCTATGCCGAGCCGCGCGACGCCGAGCGACTGGCCGCGCTTGCCGCCGAACTGGGCATCGAGAACTCCGTCGGCCGCCTGCAGAAGGCGGTCGCAGCCGCGCTGGCGTGAGCGCTACCGAACCACGTACTTGCCGTTGTTCTTGTTGTCGATCGTCACGGTGAACGTCTGGCCGCCCGACGCGCTGCACTTGAACGTGTCGCCGTTGCTCTTCATCTCGAAGTCCTGGCCGTCGTTGCACTTCACGTCGGTGACATTCAACTTCGTGGTTATGTACTTCTCGACCGCCGTGTGACTGAGCTTCTTGTCACCGAACGGCTTGAACACGACGAGGACCAGCACCGCCGCGACCGCCAGGACGACGACGACGGCGGCCAACGAGATCAGCAGGCCTTTCTTGCTCTTCTTCTGCTCCGGTTGCGGCTGGCCGTACTGCTGGCCGTAGCCCGGCTGCTGGCCGTAGCCCGGCTGCTGGCCGTAGCCCGGCTGCTGGGTGTAGCCCGGCTGCTGGGTGTAGCCGGAGTCGCCATAACCCGTTTGGCCGTAGCCGGACTGGCCGTAGCCCGGCTGGCCGTAGCCCGGCTGGCCGTAGCCCGGCTGCTGGCCGTAGCCCGACTGGCCGTAGCCCGACTGGCCGTAACCGGACTGGCCGTAACCGCCCGGCTGCGGCTGACCATAGGACTCGGTGGGCTGGTACCCGCCGGGGGGCCCGTAACCGGGCTGGCCGTAACCGCCCGGCTGCGGCTGACCGTAGGACTGGGTCGGCTGGGACCCGCCGGGCATCGCCGGCAGCGTCTTCGTTTGCGAGTCACCGTCATCGTCTGGGGTGTCATCCGCCGCCGGCGCTGGCTGCTGCCCGTACTGCGCAGGCGGAGGCGGCGGCGGCTGCCCGTACTGCGGAGGCGGCTGCGGCTGCCCGTACTGCGGAGGCGGCTGCCCGTACTGCGGAGGTTGCTGCGGGGGGCCCTGGCCACCGCCCTGGTTACCGCCTGGGTTGCCGCTCTCACTCATCAACCACGCACCTCATCGCTCGTCTGTACCGGCCTGCCGGTCCCACCCCGTCAGGCTGGCAACACGCTACTGCCTTGCCCTGGTTATCGGCAGCAGGACGTCGTCAAACCACTAGGGCTGCATCGACTGCGCGACCACGCCGCGGCGCACGGCGGCGGCTGCGGCGCGCGCCGTGGCCGCGACCGGCGGCGGCCGGCCGCCCGGGCCGGGCGCGGTCGACAGCTGATCGAGAAGATCGAGCACCTGCTTGCACCAACGAATGAAGTCGCCGGCCGATAACTCGTTGCCCCGGTTGGACGCCGCGGCCAGCACCCGGTCGAGCCGCTCGTGCCGCGCCCACCGGTACACGGCCCACACGAACCCGAGCTGCGGCTCGCGGCTACGGGGCAGGCCGCGCTCGGCCTCATCCTCGGAGAGGTCGGCCCAGATGCGCACAGTCGTCGCCAACGCGTCGCGCACCGCGGCACTCGGCATCTTGTCGACCATGGTCTCGTCGCGACGAGGTTCGTACACCAGGGTCGAGACGACGGCCGCGAGTTCGGCGGCGTTCAGTGCATCCCATGCGCCGTCGCGCAGACACTCGGCCGCAAGCAGGTCGGCGTCGGACCAGATCCGCGCGAGCCGACGACCAGCCGGCGTGGTCTCGTCCGCCGCCAGGTAGCCCCGGTCGTCGAGCAGGGCGCAGATGCGGTCGAAGGTGCGCCCGAGCGATCCGGTGCGCCCCTCAATGCGGCGCCGCAGGCCGTCATTCTCGCGGGCCAGTCGCGAATGCCGCTCGGCCCAGCGGGCATGTTGCTCGCGGTCGGCGCATTGGTGGCACGGGTGGGTCCGCAGCGCGCGGCGCAGGCTCACCACCTCGTCGTCCTCACCGTCGCCGCCGCGCGATCGACGCGTGTGCGGTTCGTCGGCGATGTCGAGCGCCCGCAGGCTGGAGATGATGTCGCGGCGCTCCTGCGGCGAGCGGTGGTTGACGCTGCGGCCCAACCGCACCGTGCCCAGCACGTCCACAGCAACTGGGAAATCGACGAGTGAGAGCCGGCCTGACCATTTCGACTCGCTGACCACCAGCGGACGCGGGTCGTCGTGCGGCTGCACACCCGGATCGAGGACGACCGCGAGCCCCGACCGTCGCCCGCGTGGTACCCGGATGACGTCGCCGCGCCGCAACGTCTCCAGGGATGCCGCCACCGCGCCCCGCCGCGCCCGCGCCCCCTCGCGGGCCAGCATCGCCTCACGCTCGCTGAGCCGGCGACGCAGGTCGGCGTACCCGGCGAAGTCGCCCAGGTGGCAGGTTAGCTGCGCTTCGTAATCGCGCAGCGTCTCCTCGTTGCGCCGGATCTGGTTGGCCAGGCCGGCAACCGCGCGGTCGGCCTGGAACTGCGCGAACGACGACTCGAGCAGCGTGCGGGCGGCCGGGCGACCCAGCTGCCCGACGAGGTTGACGGCCATGTTGTAGGACGGCCGGAACGACGACCGCAACGGGTAGGTGCGGGTGGACGCGAGGCCGGCCACGCGCTGCGGATCGACCTCGGGCGACCATGCCACAACGGCGTGGCCCTCGATGTCGATGCCGCGCCGTCCCGCCCGGCCCGTCAGCTGGGTGTACTCCCCCGGCGTCACGTCGGCGTGCGTCTCGCCGTTGTACTTCGACAACCGCTCGAGGACGACCGTCCGGGCCGGCATGTTGATCCCGAGGGCGAGGGTCTCGGTCGCGAACACCGCGCGGACGAGCCCGCGCACGAACAACTCTTCGACGGTCTGCTTGAACGGCGGGATCAGCCCCGCGTGGTGCGCGGCCACCCCGCGCCGCAGCGCGTCGCGCCATTCCCAGTAACCCAACACATCGAGGTCCTCGGGGGCGACCTTGGCGGTGAACTCGTCCACAACCTGGTCGATCTCGGCCCGCTCGTCCTCGGTGGTCAGCCACATGCCGGCGTGGACGCACTGCCGCGCCGCGGCGTCGCATCCGGCGCGGCTGAAGATAAAGGTGATCGCCGGCAGCAACCCGTCACGGTCGAGGCGGGTGATGATGTCCGGACGGTCGGGCGGGCGCCAACCGCGCTGCGACCGTCCGCGGTGGTGATTGGGCCGGCCAGGTACCGGATCGAGATTGCGGGTGCGGTCGGCGACATGGCGCAACAGGCCCGCGTCCAGGGTCGTGCCGTCGCCGCCGAACAGGTCGAACATCCGGGGGCCGACGAGCACGTGCTGCCACAGCGGCACCGGTCGCTGCTCGTGCACGATCACCTGAGTCTCGCCGCGCACCGACTGCAGCCACTCGCCGAACTCCTCGGCGTTCGAGACGGTGGCCGACAGCGAGATCATCCGTACCGATGCCGACAGGTGGATGATCACCTCTTCCCACACCGCACCGCGGAACCGGTCGCCGAGGTAGTGCACCTCGTCCATCACGACGTAGCCCAGCTCGGCCAGCGAGCTGCTGCCGGCGTAGAGCATGTTGCGCAGGACCTCGGTGGTCATGACCACGATCGGCGCATCCGCGTTCACTGCGTTGTCGCCGGTCAGCAGCCCGACCTGCGCGGCGCCGTAGCGCTCGACCAGATCGTTGAACTTCTGGTTCGACAGCGCCTTGATCGGCGTCGTGTAGAAGCATTTCTGCTTTGCCGCCAGCGCGAGATGGACGGCGAACTCGCCGACGATGGTCTTGCCGGCGCCGGTCGGCGCGCAGACGAGCACTGAGTAGCCGCTCTCCAGGGCCGCGCAGGCCCTGACCTGGAAGTCGTCGAGATCGAAGGAATATCCGGCCTGGAAGTCGGTGAGTACCGGGCGGGTGACCCGTTGCCGGGCAGCGGTGTACCGCTCACTCGGCGATGGCATAGCCCCAGCGTAGGAGGCAGGCTCCGCCGCGAGCCGGTGAGCCGTCCCGTCGCCGCCATGCACCACAATCGAGGCCGGCGAAGGAGGGCGTGTGGACGGTCCGGTGCTCGGGGCGATCATCACGGCGAGCGTCGCCCTGGTGGTCGCGGTGGGCGGTGCGGCTCGCAGCGTCCTACAGGCCACCCTGGACCGCCGCTACGAGCGCCGACGCGTGTTCCTGATCCAGGCCCAGGACGCGATGCTGGTGCTGCGGGAGGAACTGGCCGCCCACGGCGTCGCGCTGCACGAGCAGGTGTCCGGCGGCAGCCCGACGGTGGCCGGTGTCAGCAGTCTCGGCATCGACGGCCCGGACCCCGCGGCGACCACGGCCACCCCCACCGTTACCGACCAGCGCGGTCAGCCCGGTCCGGCCCCGGCGTCGGCCTCGTTCGTCATGGCGGTCCCGGCGGCCGAGGAGGCGGCGTTCGCCGAGGTCAACGAGCTGATCCGGCAGGCTCTCGGGTCGCTGCGCGGCACGGTCCCACGCGGCCGGCGCCGGGCGGCGTCACGGTGAGCGGTCAGAGGCTGTCGGCGAAGCGGACGCGGTCGGCGACCGACAGCGCACGAGCCGCCGCCTGGATGTCGGCGACGAAGTCCGCCGGACCGCCGACGACCAGCAGGCGGTCGGCCTCGCCTTCGACGATGACGCTCTGGACGAGCTGCGCCGCGAAGGACGTCGTGCCGCTGGCCAGCGGGCGCGCGTCGACGATCACCTCGGTCCGGGCGATCACCCCGAGACGCTGGACGGCCCGCGCCGCCAGATCGCGCCCGGCGACGAGCAGCGGCAGCGTCAGGGTCACCGACACCGTCGGCATGGCAACCTCCTCAGCGACTCGGTCCGTCCATTGTCACTCCCATTCTGACAAGGCGAACCTCAACACGCCATCAGCCCCTCGAGCTCGTCCGCCAACTCGGCCACCGGACGGCGCGCGTCCAACTCGACCGAGCAGCCGCGACGCAGTTGGGGCTCGACGTTCTCGAGGTCGACCCTGATCTGCGCCAGCTCGGCCGCGGTCTGCCCGTACGGGTTGTTCGTGCGGGTCGCCACCCGCTCGGTGATCACCGTGAGCGGCGCGCTGAGCAGCACCACGTGCTCGAACCGGTCGTAGAAGATGCCCTGGTTGTCGACGGCGCCCGAGACGAACACGCGCGAGTTGTCGTGCAGGAACCGCGCCATCCGGGGCTCGTCCCACCTGCCGTCGGGCCGCACCCAGCCGCCGTAGTCGGTGTCCAGCGTGTGGTGCCCGCGGGCCCGCAACTCGGCCAGCACCGTGCTCTTGCCGGTGCCGGACATCCCGGTGATGAGGACGCGGGCCACCGGCTCACGCTATCCAGCGGGCCCGATCGGGCACCGAGGTCACCCCGCGCGTCATCGGCGCTCGGGCGGGCGGGCGCGCAGCGGGATGCCGGCCTCGACGATCGTGCCCGGGTAGGCCCAGTCACAGCGCAGCCGCTGCGCGCACCGGGGGCGGTGCCGCACGGCCGCGTCACCGCTGGCGATGTAAACACGGCCCTTGACCTGCCGGATCAGCCGCAGCGTGGTGGGCAGGCCGGCCCCGCGGGTCGGTCCGTCGAACTCGCTGACCGACGGGGCGACGGCCAGCTCGACGGCCTCGGCGTGCTCGGGCACGTTCTGCCCGACCTCGCCGATGCTGCGGTGCAACGCCGACGCGAGCTCGGGGTCGTGGCGCGCGAGCTTGTGGAACACCAGCTCGGCCAGCCGGTCGGCATCGGCTCCGGTGCGGATCGCCGTGAGCTCGACGAGGTTGGCCCGCTGGTCGCGCTCGGCCACGTCCGGGAGGTCGTGCGTCGCCCCAAGCGCACCCAGCACCGCGCCCAGGTGCATCCGGGCCGCGTAGGACGCCGGGTCGGGCCGGATCGGCGCGCGGACCACGAACGTGTCGCCGGCGTCGCGCGCGCGGTGGGCCTGGGCGGCCAGCGCCACCATCGTCGTCGGCGTCACCCACTCGGCCCGGCGCAGGTCGCTGGTCAGGACGGTGCCGGCGCGCACGGGTCGTAGGAGCGCGAGCTGGTCGTCGTCGACCGGGGTACTGGGCGCCATCGTCAGCGCAGCGGAGCGGAGACGAGCAGCGTCACGTCGAATCGGACCAGACGGAGCCGGGTTCGAGCCTTTTCGGGATCGGGTCGACGGGCGAGGGCACGTCGTCGTCGAGGTGCGCCTCGGCCCGGGCCTCGGCCTGCCGGCGGGCCTTGCGGCGGTCGTGCACCGTGGCGATCAGGACCGCGGCTTCGAACAGCACGACCATCGGGATCGCCATCGCGCACATCGTGAACGGGTCGGTGCTCGGGGTGGCCACCGCGGCGAACAGAAAAATCAGGAAGATGGCGACCCGCTGCGACTTCTTGAGCAGCTTGGCCGGCAGTACCCCGGCGAAGTTGGCCATCACCACCAGCAACGGCAGCTCGAAGGCCGAGCCGAAGATGATCAGCATGAGGGTGACGAAAGAGATGTACTCGCTGATCGTGAACAGTGCCTCGGTGCCGCCGCCGGCGGCGCCGGTCAGGACGCTCAGGCCCTTGGACAGTACGACGTAGGCCAGCGCCATCCCGGCCGCGAACAGGATCGTGGACGTGATGATGAACCAGATCGTGTAGCGGCGTTCGTTCTTGCGCAGGCCGGGGGTGACGAACGCCCAGATCTGATACAGCCACAGCGGCCCGGTGAACACCGCGCCGGAGATCACCGAGACCTTCAACCGGGTGGTGAATCCATCGAGGACGTTGGTGTAGATGAGGGCGCACTTGGCATGTTCGGTACCGGGAAAGCGATGCCGAGGATCGATGCTGCAGTACGGATGGCGCAGGAACGCGAGCGTGTGCGGGTAGAGGTACCAGCCGAGCACCGCACCGACGGCGACGATCAGGACGATGTAGATGACCCGCCGGCGCAGTTCGCGCAGGTGGTCCATGACCGGCATCCGCCCGTCAGGATCCTTGGGACGCCGTCGCAGGCGCGGCGATCTGGCCATCTCGCTACCGCAGTCCGGAGGCCGCGATGCGCTCCTGCGTCTCGGCGAGCCGCTGCTGCAGCGGGCCCAGCTGCTCGGACACCGCCTGCAACCGGCGCAGATCCGAGCGCAGCCGGTTGGCCTTCCAGACGAGCTCGTAGGCGCAGCCTCCGAGCACCACCGCCGCGATCACAGCCGCGGCGATCCAGGCAGAGATCGGGATCCAGACCACGGGCAGAACTCTACTTCGCCGCGTAGGCGGCGAGCGCGCGCTCGGCCTCGCTGCGCACACCCTCGGCCAGCCATTCCGGGGAAATGACCTCGACCTGACCGGCCGAACCGAGCACCAGAGAACGCACCCAGCCGGGGTCGGCGACCCGCAGCTCGATGCGCAGCTGGTCGCCCTCTTCGACCGCGTTCTCGGTCAGGTAGTAGTCGGAGACCCACGCATACGCCGGTCCCAGTCGCAGCCCGACGAGCAGATGCTCGGACGCCGGCTGGAACACGCCTTCGGACAGATCGCGCAGCTGCACGCCGTCGGGGACCGCGGCCGGCTCGTCGAGCACGACGACATCGTCCATGCGGTCGACGCGGAACACCCGCAGGCCCTCGGCCTGGCGGCACCAGGCCTCGAGGTAGCTGCGGCCGTCGGCGGTGAACACCCGCAGCGGGTCGACAGTGCGCTCGGTGTTCTCATCGCGCGACGCGCTGTAGTAGCGCATCGTCAGGGCGCGCCGGTCGTCGAGCGCCCGATGCAGCACCGGCAGCACCAGCTCGTCGTGATCGAGCGCGACCGCCACCGTGTCGCCGTCGATCGCGCCGCTGGTGACCGACTCGACCTTCGCGAGCGCGCGCTGCACGGCGTCGGTGTCGGCCAGGCCGGGCGTCTCGGCCAGGGTGCGCAGCGCGACGACGAGGGCGAGCGCTTCCTCGGCGGTCAGGCGCAGCGGGCGCGACATGCCGGCGTCGAAGATCACCGACACCGTCTCGCCCTCGAACGAGAGGTCGATCAGGTCGCCCGGGCCGTGCCCGGGCAGCCCG
>CAXTHY010000100.1:0-13205 GCA_964244175.1 uncultured Jatrophihabitans sp.
GCACCTTCCCACCGACGGCTCGCTGCGCGTCCACGAGATCGACGGCGACGTCGCCGATCCGTGGAGTCCAGAAGCCGACAGTCGTCTCGAGGCGATTCAGGCCACCCTTCCACCGGACTGCGAGGTCATCTGCCTGCTCGGTCGACCCGCGCGCGCCGACGTCCTTGACCGCCTCGCCTTCGCGGAGCGGCTCCGGCGGCACGTGCCGGCAGCCGTCGCGGTCAGCGCGCCGTCAGCACACCGTCAGGACCTGATCGACGGCCTGGTGTCGGGACGCATCGACTTGCTGCGCGTCGACGACGAGCCCGTCCACGGCGCTGTGGTGCCGTATCCGGCCGACGTCAGGCGGCGGTACCAGGAGGCCGGCGTCTGGCAGAACCGCACGTTGAGCACGGCCTTCGGCGAGATCGCGGCCGCGCATCCGGACCGACTGGCCCTCGCGACGCCGGACGAGACGTGGACCTACGCCGAGCTGAGCCGCCGGGCCGACAACATCGCGACCGGACTGCTGCGTACCGGTCTGGCGCCTGGCGATCGGATCATCCTGCAGTTGACGAACACCGCCACGGCGGTGTCGGCGTGGTACGGCATCCTGCGGGCCGGGTTGGTGCCCGTGTGCACGCTTGCGATCCATCGTGCGCACGAGATCGGCCAGATCGCCGCCAAGACCGGCGCCGCCGCGCACCTCGTGCAGGCCGATTTCTCCGGCCACGACCTGGTCGCCCTGGCCCGGTCCATGGCGAACGAGGTGCCGAGCCTGCGCGTGCTGGCGACGGTGGGAGCGTCCGATCCGATCAGTGGCGCGGTCAGCATCGAGGACCTGGAACGAGACGCGGCTACCGCCGACGAGCTCGCACACCTAGATCGGATCGCCGCGACGACCGACCTGGACGCGCCCGCGGTCTTCCAGCTCTCGGGCGGTACGACCGGAACCCCGAAGGTGATCCCGCGCCTGCATCCGGAGTACTGGTACAACGCCAGCGCCACCGCCCAGTGGTGGGACCTCGGCCCTGAGGACCGACTGGCCTTCGGACTTCCTATCGCGCACAACGCCGGCGTGGCGAACGCGCTGTTCGCCGCGCACTCGGTCGGGGCCGCGCTGCTGCTGGCCGCGCCGCACGCCGATCAGCTGCTGCCGTTGATGGCCCGTCACCACGCCACCTGGCTGATGAGCCCTCCCGGCGTCGCGCGCGAATATCTGCACCATCCGGCCTTCGACGACGCCGTCGCCGCACTGCGGACCTGTGTCCTCACCGCGGCGCCGGTCACCCGTGAGGTGTTCGACGCGGTGCAGGGACGAGGCGTGCACGTCTGCCAGGCCTTCGGCATGTCAGAGGGGCTGTTCGTGTTCACCCCGCACGCAAGCAGCGACGACCTGCGCGCCCGCACGGTTGGTGTGCCGATCAGCGATCTCGACGAGGTGCGTTTGCTTGTCCCAGGTACTGAGGACGAGGTCGCCGACGGCGAGATCGGTGAACTGTGCGTCCGCGGCCCGTACACGATCCGCGGCTACCTCGACGAACCCGAACGCAACCTCGAGGCCTTCACCTCCGACGGCTTCTACCGCTCCGGTGACCTCGCCATGAAACTGCGCGTCGGGGAGGAGTCCGGGTACGTCCTGAGCGGGCGGACCAAGGACCTCATCAACCGCGGCGGCGAGAAGATCAATGCCGAGGAGATCGAAAGTCTGCTTCTTCTGCACCCCGACATCGACGACGCCGCCCTGGTCGCCATGCCCGACCCGCGTCTCGGCGAGAGGGCGTGCGCGTTCGTCGTCGTGCGAGACGGCGCGTCGGCGCCTACCGTCGCCGCGCTCGCGGAGTTCTTGGACGCCCGTGGTGTCGCCAAGTTCAAATGGCCCGAACGGGTCGAGACGGTCTCGGAGCTACCGCGCACCAACATCGGTAAGGTCAAGAAGCTCGTCCTTCGTGACATGGCCGCGCGTGTCGTCACCTGACCCGCCTGCGGCCACCGCGCTGGCTCGCGCATCATGACGGGCACCTCGGGAGGGCCTCGGTGACGGCCGCTCCCACCCCTCGGTCGAAGAACGGCTCGAGCATGCGCGCCACGGCGACTCGCGCCGCCGTCCTCGAGCACGCGGCCCGGTTGTTCGCGGCCAAAGGATTCGAAGGAACCTCGTTCGCAGATATCGCCGAAGCGGCCGGGCTCACCCGGCCGGCGGTGTATCACTACTTCGCGAGCAAGGACGACATGCTCGGCACCCTCGTCGCCGAGACCAGTGCCAGCGCTGCTGACAAGCTGGCGGCCATTCATCGAGACAAGACGCTCGACAACACCACCAAGCTCCGTGACATCACCGCCGCGCTGGTCACCGAACGGCTGGAATCGCCCGAACGGTTCCGGATGCTCGAGCGCTCGGAAGACTCGCTGCCCGAACCCATCGGCGGCCAGCACCGGGCCGCGCGCCGTGCCGTCCTCGCCCAGGTTGTGGGCGTGCTGCGCGACGGCGTCCGCAGCGGGGAGTTCAGGCCCTGCGACGAACGGCTCGGTGCACTCTCGGTGCTCGGAATGTGTAACTGGGTCGCCTGGTGGTACCGACTCGGTAGCGACGTCACCGACGACGCCGTGGTGACCGCCCTGGCCGACAATGCCGTGGCCATGTTCACCCGCGACCAGCAGCGGACGCCACCTGCAACCGGACCCGGCGGTGCCATAGCCATGCTTCGCCACGACCTCGACTACCTCGAACGACTACTGCCGCCCGAGGAACGCTAACCACCTCGCAGCGCTCTTCCCGTCGGTGCACGGCGGACTGGCCGTTGACGTGACTACATGTCCAGGCCGCCGTTGACGCCCCATACCTGCCCGGTGATGTATGAGGATGCGTCGGCGGCCAGGAAATGCACGACCCGGGCCACTTCCTCGGGACGGCCCAGGCGACGCAGCGGAATCTGTCCCTTCAGCTTGTCGATGACCTTCTCGGGCATCGCGCTCACCATCTCGGTCGCGACGAAGCCCGGGGTTACCGTATTTACGGTTACGCCGAGACCGTTCTCGGTGAGTTTGTCCGAGCGCTCGAGCATGAACGCGACTTCCTTGGCCAAGGACTTGGTCAGCCCGAACAGACCGGACTTCGAGGCGGCGTAATTTGTTTGGCCGATGTTGCCGGTCTCACCGATGATCGACGACACGTTGACGACTCGCCCGCTGCCGCGCTCGATCATGTGCGGCAAGACGGCCTGCGCGAGAAAGAATGCGCCCGAGAGGTTGACCGATAACACCCGGTACCAGTCTTCATCGGTGAGCTTGGGATGCGTCTTGTCGATCGTGATGCCGGCGTTGTTGACGAGGATGTCGATGCGTCCGTGTCGTTCGATTACCTCAGCGACGACGCGCCGGCAGTCGTCGGCTACTCCGACGTTGCCCGTGTGTGTCGTGATGACTGCGTCGGGCCCCAATCGCTGTTCGAAGTCGCGGCAGAAGGCTTCGGCCGCTTCGGCATTGCGGCTGTAGCCAGCGGCCACCGTCGCGCCTTGGCTACCCAAGCTGTGACAGATCGCGGCTCCGATCCCGCGGGTGCCGCCGGTCACCAGGGCGACCCGGCCGGCCAATTTGTCACCCATCGTTTTTCATCCTTTGCGGGTCTGGACATATGTCCCTGGCGCGTCCTCCATCGGGGGGTGCGCCGGGCCGCCGAGTGTCTTGCGGGCGTGCACCATCGGCCCGGCCCGCTCGCTGATCCACCGGGCCCAGTCTTCCCACCATGTCTCGCGCTGCAGCGTCGCCGATTCCAGCCACGCCTCGGCGTCGGCGGGGAGCACGTCGTTGGTCCAGTGCGAGGCTTTCGGGTTCGGTGGATTGACAATGCCGGCAATATGTCCGGAGCTGCTCAGGACGAAGCGCGGTTTTCCCCCGAGTAGCTGGGTCGTCTGGTAGGCAGATTGCCACGGCACGATGTGGTCATCGATTGCCGACAACACATAACTGTCGACATCAGTCGCGCCGGGATCGACCGGCGCGCCGGCAACCATGAATTCGCCCCGGGCGAATTCATTGCGTTGGTAACACGTGCGCAGGTAGGTCGAGTGCATCTTCGCCGGCATGCGGGTGCTGTCGGCATTCCAGGCGAGCAGGTCGAACGCTGGCGGCTTCTTGCCGAGCAGCCAGTTGTTGGCGACGTAGGAGAAGATCAGGTCGTTGGCGCGTAGCGCGTCAAACGTACGGGCCATGTCGGCGGCTTCCAAGTAACCGAGCTTGGCCATCTTCCGCTCGAGCCCGGCTATGGTCGCCTCGTCGGTGAATACACCTAAGGTGCCGACCCGGGTGAAGTCAGTAAGAGAATTGAGGAACGTCGCCGAGTTGACGCTGTCGTCGCCTTTGCGCGCGAGATAGGCCAAGCCGATAGCGGTAAGCGTTCCGCCAAGGCAGAGGGACAAGACATTCACCCGCGCAGCTCCGGTGATCTCGCGGGCCACCGAGATCGCGTCCAGCGGTCCCTTCATCAAATAGTCCTCGAACGTAACGTCGCGCATCGACTCATCGGCGTTGCGGTAGCTGATCGCAAAGCAGGTGTGGCCATGTTGTACGGCCCATTCGATCAGGCTCTTGCCGGGGGCCAGATCCATGACGTAATACTTGTTGATCCAGGGCGGGCAGAACAGCAGCGGAACCTCGTGCACTTCGGCCGTCTGCGGCGCGTACTGAATCAACTCGATCAGATCGCTGCGGTAGACCACCTTCCCGCTTGTGGCGGCCATGTTCACACCGACCGTGAACGACGACGCGTCGACCTGCTGAGGCCATCCATTGTTGTGCCGAAGGTCGCCGACTAAGTTGCGCAGGCCGCGCATCACGCTCTTGCCGCCGGTATCGAAGGCGGTACGCAACGCTGCCGGGTTTCCGGTCAGCGTGTTGGTCGGCGCGAGCGCATCCAAGATGAATTTCGCCGCGAAGCCGGCCTTGCGCGCCGTTTCAGGCGCCAGGTCGGCGGCATCGACCAGGTCTTGCACAAACTGTTCGGCCAGCAGGTGTGACTGCTGGAGGGCGAAGTAATAGGGGTTCTGTTCGAACGCCGGGTCGCTGAACCGTCGATCGCGTGAGTCGGCAGGGCACGGCCCGTCCGCCAGGTCGCCCACCGAGCGCCGCGTGGTCGCACCGATCAAATTGGCGTAACCCATAGCCAGCCGGCCCACGGACGCGACGGTGTCGCGTGGGTGCAATGGCAGCGCCGCGCCGACCGCGACCAAGGAGCGCAGAAACGACACCGGGTCCGCGGTCGGCATTGCCTGTTCGGCAATGCCGAGCAGGTCCAAAACGGCATCGGACGGGCCGGCGTCGCCAACTGCCATCCCGGCCCCCCAGCAATTGACGGTGTGATCCTCACCATAGTGGCCTGGAGCCTGTTCGATCTAGCCCCATCGCTACCGCGTTAGCATTGCGCCGTGGTCAGCGAGAAGTCGCCGCAACTGACGCTCGGCGAAATCATTCGAAAGCAGCGCGAATTGGCGGCGCTGCCAATGCGGCAGTTCGCGGCCGCGGTCGGCATCTCCAACCCGTACCTGTCCCAGATCGAGCGCGGGTTACGGGCGCCCTCGGAGGCTGTGCTGTCGGCGATCGCCGATTCGCTGCAGACCTCGGCCGATGAGCTCTACGCCCGGGCCGGCTTTATCGACTCGGATGCTGATGAGAACGACGAATCCCCCAAGCTGGCAAATGCGATCGAGGCCGCGACCGAGCTGACGGCGGCGCAGCGTACGGCGCTGGCCGAGGTCTACCAAGGTTTCATCGACGCGAACGCGGTGCGGCGGGTCCGGAAGCCGCGGGCGTAGATACCACCGATCGCTCGCGAATCGAGTGGAGCAACGGGGCCCAATGCGTGTCCAGGGCTTCACGGCCCATGAACAGTCCCAGGTGACCGCCGGGGACAAGCTCCTGGTGAACCTGAGCCGCGGCCGTACCCGCGTAGTCGGCGATTGCGAATACTTGTGCAGCGGGCGTGATGTGGTCGGTCGCACCAGCCAGCAGGTACAGCGGGCAGGTGATGGCGCGCAGATCGACTACCTCGCCGCCGACGACCAGAGTTCCGGCGATAAGTTCGTTGTTCTGAAATAGGTGCTCGACGATCCATAGGTAGAACGCACCCGGAATCGACTGTGTGTGCTTGAACCAGGTTTCGAAGGCACGGTACCGGGCTACGTGTTCGGGTTCGCGGACGTGCGCGAGCAATTGGAGCTGCCGGTCGAGTTCGGCCTCAGGTTGCATGGTGATGAAACCGGCCAGCAGGTACTCGCCGGGGAGCACGCCATCGTTGGCGGCCACGAGAGCGCGGTAGAAGGCGATATCGCGCTCGGGTGAGAGGATCTTCATCCAGTCGCCGATCAGCGGTTCACCAGCATGGAAGTCGATCGGCGCGCCGGCGATCGTGAGCGTGTTGATGGTCCGCGGGTACAACGCCGCGTAGATCACCGCCAGCCAGCCGCCCTGGCAGTCCCCGATCAGGTTGACTCGGCCGCCCAAGCGGTGGACGGACTCAGAAATGACGGTGATGTAGTCATCGATCGTCGCGTTCTTGGTCGCCTGGGTGGCACCCACCCAATCCAGGGAAAAGACTCGAGTGAGGCCGGCGCGCTTCGCGGTAGCGATCTGGCTCTGCTGGCGCGAGTAATCGACGATGCACGAATCGTGACCAGCCTGAGGTGGCAGGAACAGGGTGGCTACTTCACCGGCTGCTTCGCCCACTGGCGGCCCGGAGAAATCACGCAACCGGGCGACCGGCCACTCCTGGGCGATCGTGTGCGGGCTCGCCCACTGCGGATGGCCGCGCCGGGCGGCGATGGCGAACCAGTCGAGCAGGTCTAGCCCAATGTCGAGTGGTGACGCTTGACGGGCAAGTGCGCCCGCCCAATAGTCGGTCGTGGCCCTAAGCACCGCAGTGTAATTGCCGAACATCGAATCAATGCCTGCGCTCGTGATGCCGGGTGGGCAGGTCGGCGTGGTCATCGCGCGGTCCAGCCCTGGTCCATGCTCACGGCCTACTTGACCAAGTCGCGAGCGACCTTGGTGTAGGAGCTGCTTAGGTCCGTGATGAACTTCGCGTGCGTGGTGGCCAGCGCCGAGACCCAGTCAAGCTGAGTGGCCGAGGCGACCTTCTCCTCGAAATCAGCGAGGCTTTGCAGCGCCTTCTCATACGCATCGAGCGCGGTGAGTCCCGCACTCTTCGAGGTCTCGATGAGACGCTCGTTGAGGTCGCGGATGCGCTTGGTGGCTTCCTCGACGGAGGGGATCTCGCTGGCGGGCGTCTCGGTCTTGCCCTGAGCGGCGGTGTCCATGGAAACTCCTCAATAGTGACGACGGGCTGAATCTCCACCATGTTAGCAAGAACCCAGCTAATCAGCTAACAGCTGTCGCAAGTCACTCGAAGCCTCGCGCTGGTCTGCAGCTAAACGCCTTGCAGCGAGGTTCCCGTCGCGGCTTGCACGGTCGCCAAGCTGACTCCCGGAGCTAGTTCGACGAGCTCGAGTCCGCCGCCGTCGGGTAGGACGTCGAGGACTGCGAGATCAGTGATGATGCGGTCGACGACGGCGAGACCGGTGTAGGGCAGGGTGCAGTCGTCGAGGATCTTGGGTGATCCGTCACGGGCGACGTGTTCCATCATGACGATGACGCGCTTGGCGCCGCTGACGAGGTCCATGGCGCCGCCCATGCCTTTGACCATTTTCCCGGGGATCATCCAGTTGGCGAGGTCGCCGGCGCGCGAGACCTGCATGGCGCCGAGGACGGCGACGTCGACCTTGCCGCCGCGGATCATGCCGAAGCTGGTGGCGGAGTCGAAGAACACCGCGCCGGGCAGCGTGGTGACGGTTTCCTTGCCGGCGTTGATGAGGTCGGGGTCGACGTCGGCTTCGACCGGGTACGGGCCTACGCCGAGGATTCCGTTTTCGGAGTGGATGACGACCTGAATGTCGTTCGATATGTGATTGGGCACCAGCGTAGGCAGACCGATGCCGAGGTTGACGTAGTCACCGTCGTGCAGTTCGGCGGCGACCCGTGCGGCGAGCTGATCGCGGGTCAGTCGCGAGCTCAGGTCCATTTCGGCTGCTGCGCTCACTGGGGCTCCTCATCGGGTCGGGTCGTGCGCTTCTCGATGCGCTTGTCCAGGGCCTGGTCGGGGGTCAGCGCGACGACGCGGTGCACGTAGATGCCGGGCAGGTGAATGGCGTCAGGGTCGAGGTCGCCGACGGCAACGACCTGCTCGGCCTCGATGATCGTGATGCGGCCGGCCATCGCGACGTTGGGATTGAAGTTGCGGGCCGCGGCGTGAAACGTCGCATTGCCGAGCGTGTCGACTGCCGCGGCGCGGACGAGCGCGAAGTCGGTCACGATCGACTCCTCCAGCACCTGACGCCGACCGTGTATCTCGCGCACCTCCTTCGCTGGTGACGCGATCGCGACGCTGCCATCGGAGCGATAGCGCCACGGCAGGCCGCCTTCGGCGATTTGCGTGCCGACACCGGTGGGCGTGTAAAACGCGCCGATGCCCGAACCGCCCGCCCGCAGTCGTTCGGCGAGCGTGCCTTGCGGGGTCAACTCGACCTCCAGCTCGCCGGACAGGAACTGGCGCGCGAACTCCTTGTTCTCCCCGACATAGGACGCGATCACGCGCCGCACGCGGCCGTGCTCGAGAAGTACGCCGAGACCGGCGCCGTCGACACCGCAGTTGTTCGACACGACGCTGAGATCGGTCGCGCCCTGCTGGAGGAGCGCGTCGATCAGGGTCGAGGGGATGCCGCAGAGGCCGAACCCGCCGACCGCAATGCTCGCGCCGTGCGGGATGTCGGCGACCGCGTCGGTGGCGCTGGCGAAGGTCTTGTCCATTCAGGTTCTCCCTCGGTGTGCCCGTCGGCCGGTGTGTTCGTCATCGCGGAGCGGATCGAGTCAAGACCCGTCTGAGTGTGGCCAACAGCTGCTGCTCGGCGATGCCGCTCACACAGTGGCCGCGGACGCGGCGGGGTCGAGCGTACCGGGTAGGGCATTGCTGGTGTTGTGTTCGGCGATGAGCCGCAGCGCGCGTTCCCGATCGCGCGCGTCCAACGCGTCGATGATGGCTGAGTGCAGAGCGTGCCGGTCAGCGATGTATTCCGGCAGCGGCTGTTCGCTGGTCGGCAGCACGGCAAGGGTGTGCGTCTCTATTTGATCGAGCAGATTCACGTACAACGATCGGAGCATTGCGTTCGGGCTGACGGCGGCGATGCGGGCGTGCAGCGACCAGTTCGCGTGCACGAAGCCGATCGGGTCCTGTCGCTGCACCGCCGAGGCCATATCGGTCAGGATCTCGCGCATCTCCGCGATGTCGGCCGGCGAGGCGTGCCACAGGGCGTCGTCGATGAGCAGCGGGTCGAGAGCGTCGCGGATGCGCACAGCCTCGGCCACCACGGGGCTCTGGTCCGCGTCCAGCGCCAATACCGAGTTGCCCAGCCGCACCATCGGTGATTGCACAGCGACGAAGACGCCGCCGCCGGGACCGGGGCGCACGGTTACCACGCCGCGTGATTGGGCTATCCGCACCGCCTCGTTGAAGGTGCCGACCGAGACCGAGCACCGAGCGCGCAGTTCCTCTTTGGAGCCGATCCGGTCGCCGGGCTGGGCGGCTTCCGCGATCGAGATCAGGTGCGCGGCCGCGGACTCCCCGCGTGAGAGCCGGGGAGCCAACCGGGCATCGGCGGCCATCGGAGGGCGCCAGTCTTGCGGCCGCAGCGCGGGTGCGTCGAAGCCGGTGTCCTGAGTCATCGCGTCCCGTCCCTTCCGCCGCGGCGCGCCAATAATTCCACATAAACATTATGCACGGAAGTCTTGACATGTGAGCGGGGCCACGTGCACCATTGACGAAATCCCATACGGAATCGAGCAATCGAGGTGTGGACATGATCGACGAGCAACAGTTCCGCGACCTGATGTCGGGCGTGTGTGCTCCGGTCACCGTCGTCACGACGACCGTCGATGAGGTGCCCTACGGGGCCACAGTCAGCTCGTTCGCCTCGCTGTCACTGGACCCGCCGCTGATCAGCGTCGCCTTCGATCGCGACTCATCGCTACTGAGCCAGATCCAGGCCGCCGGACGCTTCGGGGTGAACATCCTCAGCCACGCCCAGGACGAACTCGCGATGGTGTTCGCCCAACGCGGCGTCGACCGCTTCGCCGTCGCCGACTGGCACATGGAGGCTCAGCTCCCGCGGCTGACCGACGCGCCCGGCTGGATGGAGTGCGACCTGCACGAGACGGTGGAGGCGGGCGATCACCTACTTCTCTTCGGGCTGGTGCGCTCGGCCAGCAGCCGCGCCGACCTGGCGCCCTTGGTCTACGCGAACCGCACCTTCGGCACCCACTCCCGCTTCGCCGAGCGCCCCCGCCCGGCCATCGCCGACCTCATCGCCGCCTGCGCCGCCCACTGACACGCCGCCCACTGACACGCCGCCGCAATTGAGGCAACGACCTGCACCGACGCACCGAGACACGATGCGACCTAGGCCAAAGGAGACCCACTCATGACCGCCGTAACCGACCGCGCGCCCGCCTCCAGCACCGCTGACATCCCCGATTCAGCGCAGCTGCTCGCCCGCATCGCGGAGCTGCGGCCGATGTTGCGCGAGAACGCCGCGCAGGGCGAGGAGGATCGCCGGGTCGTCGAGGAGAGCATCCAGGCCTGCCGCGACGCGGGTCTGCTCAAGATCGCCCAGCCCAAGCGCTATGGCGGTTACGAGACCTCGATGCGCACCATGCTCGATGTGTCGGCCGCGGTCGGCGAGGCCGACGGCGGCACCGCCTGGGTCGTGACGCTGCTCAACGTCTGCGCGTGGATGCTCGGCACCTTCCCCGAGCAGGCCCAGGACGACGTGTGGGCCGACGACCCGGACGCGTTGGTGTCCGGGGTGCTCGCCCCGACCGCTGAGTCCCGCAAGGTCGAGGGCGGTCACCAGGTCACCGGCCGTTGGTTCTGGAACTCCGGCTCCTACCACGCGTCCTGGGCGGTGCTCGGCATCCCGATCACCGACGACGCCGGCGAGGTCGTCGATCAGGGCCTGGCCCTGATCCCGCGCAGCGACCTCGACTTTGAGGAGACCTGGTTCGTCGCCGGCATGAAGTCCACCGGAAGCAACTGCCTCATCGCCAAAGACGTCTTCGTCCCCGATCACCGGATCATCTCGGTACCGCCGGCCATCGAGGGCACCTACGCCACCGAACACACCGACGAGGTGCTCTACCGCTCGGCGTTCGTGCCGATCCTCGCCCTCGTGCTGGCTGGCCCGCAGCTCGGCCTGGGCCGCGCGGCCCTGGACATCGCCCGGGAGAAGGCGGCGAAGAAGCCGATCTCCTACACCTTTTACACCGCGCAGGCCGACTCGGTGGCCTTCCAGCTGCAGCTGGCCGAGGCCGCGATGCTGATCGACACCGCCCACCTGCACGCCTACCGCGCGGCTGACGACATCGACCAGGCCGCCGCCCGCGGCGAGTACCCCGACTACCTCACCCGGGCCCGCGTGCGTGCCGACACCGGCTGGGTCGTCGACCACATCGTGCAGGCCATCAACATCCTGCTTTCCGCGCACGGGGCCGGCAGCTTCGCCGATGCCAACCCCATGCAACGCATCTGGCGCGACTCCTCAGTCGCCGCCCGCCACGCTGTGGTGCTACCCGTTGTCGGCTACGAGGTCTACGGCAAGGCGCTGCTCGAGCGCGAGGACCACATCACCCCCCTCGTCTGAGCTGTCGCACCACCGAGGCCCGTCGTCGATCTGGAGTCGCCCGCATGCGTATCGCCAACCTGGAAGAGCGTCTCGTCGTCGTCACCGGCGACGCCGGACACGAACTGGCCTACGACGTCGAGAAAAACAGCAGCGGACGCTTCAGCGCCGACCCGCAGGCCGTCTACGAAGAGTGGGAGGCCTTCACCACCTGGGCCGCCACCGCCCAGTGGGAGGACGGCGCCTCGTTGACCGCGGCGAACCTCGGATCGCCGGTGCCCACGCCGAGGCAGGTCTTCGCGATCGGGCTCAACTACAGCGAGCACGCCGCCGAGTCCGGTTATGACGCCCCCACGAGCGCGCCGCCGGTATTCACGAAGTTTCCGAGCTGCATCACCGGACCGCGCGGCGACATCGAGATGCCCCTGGGCGGCCACGTCGACTGGGAGGTCGAGCTGGTCGCCGTGATCGGCCGCCACGCCCACCACGTCCCGGTCGAGCGCGGGTTCGACTACATCGCGGGCTACACGGTGGGCCAGGACATCTCCGAGCGGGTGCTGCAGATGGCCGCGCAGCCGCCGCAGTTCAGCATGGGCAAATCGCTGCCCGGCTTCGGTCCCCTCGGGCCGTGGCTGGTCACCCTGGATGAATTCGCGGACCCGGACGATCTCGAGCTCGGCTGCGAGATCAACGGTGAATCGGTGCAGCTCAGTCGAACCAGCAAGCTCATATTCTCCGTCGCTGCACTTGTCGCGAACCTCTCGGCCAGCACACCGCTGCTGCCTGGCGACATCATCTTCACCGGCACCCCGTCGGGCGTCGGAGTGGGCCGTAACCCGCCGCGTTGGCTCGCCGACGGCGATGTGCTCACCAGCCACATCGAAGGCATCGGCGAACTGCGTCACCGCTTCATCGCCGCCGCCCCACGCTTCGCCTGACCCACGCTCCGCCTGAACCACGTATCGTCCGGAACCACAACGCCTGAGGAGGGACCGATCATGGCCCTACACCGACTTACGTCCATCACGATGGGCGTCCCGAACGTCGACGAGACCGCCGCCTACTACGACGAATTCGGCCTCGTCCCCGACGGCCGAGCCGATGACGGTGGGGTCTGGTTCGCCACCCGCGACGGCGGACGTCAGCTGCGCATCGTCCACGCCCCCACCCGCCGACTGGTCGACCTGCACGTCGGGGTCGACGACGACGACGACCTGGCCCGCGTCGCAGACAATCTGCAGCGCATGGGCATCGCCGTCGATCGCGCCCCCCAGTCGATCGCCGCGGTCGAGAAAGCCACCGGCACCCGCGTCTTCCTCGAGATCGCGCCCCGATTGGTCCAGGACGCACAGCCCGCCACGCAGTACAACGGCCCGGGACGCTACGAACGCACCGAGAAGCGGGCACCCGGCATCCTGCGCACCGACCGGGTCCTGCCCCGCAAGCTCGGCCACGCCGTGCTCGGCTCCACCGACCACGAGATCACCCAGGCGTTCTTCGTCCAGG
>CAXTHY010000101.1:0-13155 GCA_964244175.1 uncultured Jatrophihabitans sp.
AGCCCAGCGCCTTCAGCAGCACGGTGACCGGCTGGCGGCGCTTGCGGTCGATGCGCACGCCGACGGTCGAGCGCTTGTCGACGTCGAACTCGAGCCAGGCACCGCGGCTCGGGATGACCTTGACGGCGAACACGTCGACGTCGGAGGCCTTGTCGAGGGTGCGGTCGAAGTAGACGCCCGGCGAGCGGACGAGCTGGCTGACGACCACGCGCTCGGTGCCGTTGATGATGAACGTGCCCTTGCGGGTCATCATCGGGAAGTCGCCCATGAACACCGTCTGCGACTTGATCTCGCCGGTGGTGTTGTTGGTGAACTCGGCGGTGACGAACAGCGGAGCCGCGTAGGTCATGTCCTTGTCCTTGCACTCCTCGATGGGCGCCTTGACGTCCTCGAAGCGCGGGTTGGAGAAGGACAGGCTCATGGAGCCGGAGAAATCTTCGATCGGCGAGAGCTCGGTGAGGATCTCCTCCAGGCCCGAGCGAACGCCGGGCGCCTCGGCCGAGCGGGCCTGCCACGCCTGGTTGCCGATCAACCAGTCGAACGACTCGGTCTGCAGGGCGAGGAGGTTGGGCACCTCCAGCGGTTCACGGATCTTGGCGAATGAGGTTCGGGGCGGTGCTCCCGGAATACCTGACTTGTTTTCCCCCGAGAGGGAGTGGTCGGAATTTGACTTACCGGAGCGCGAGACGGCCAAGATGCGTCCTTCCAAGGACTTGATGCGGGTCGACCTGCGCTGTCCCCCTCCGACCTCAGGTCCCGCTCGTGGCCCGGGTCCGAGGACCCGGGGCCCGCGGCCGGGCCGCGGGCGCCACGAAGTAGGCCGCTGAGTAGACCAGACGGGCCTTAGGGTGAATGAGGGCAGCGCAAAGAGTAATAGTAACGCGTTCGGGCATGACGAGCAAGCACACCAGATCTGGCGTGCACTGCCCGGGGCCCAGCAACGCTCTGCGACACCGGTCCGCGTAGTGCTGCGAGCCGGGGCGGGCGGCCGAACTGCCCAAACCGTGCTCAGAAAGAGTGCCTCGCGGATGCCCGGACGTCAAGTATTACGGGCCGTGTCGATGATTGGCCGGCCCCGACGGGCGCCCGGTGCACGGCGCGCGCGGTCCTCAGTTGACCGGTGAGGAGACGGTGCGCAGGCTCGAGATGAGCCACCTGCCGTGCACCTTCTCCATGCGCACGACGGCCGCGAACGGGTCGGTGCGGCCGTTCGGAGTCGTCGTATTCGTCACGGCCAGCTGACCGTAGAGCAGGATCGTCCACTGGTTGCCGCTCACCGATTCGATGGCCGCCTTGTTGATCTGGGCGGTCTGCGAGAACTTCAGCTTCGGGGCGTTCTTGCGAATCAACGTGTCGACGGCCTTGCGGAACTGGGTGGTCTGGGTGCCGGTGGTGCAGTCCGAACCGGCTTTCTCGAACGCGTCGATGTCGGTGTACTTGTACGTGTTCGTCGCGGCCAGGCAGGTCTTCGCGGCCGCGCTCACCTGTTGGCGCAGCGCGGTCACCGAGCGGGCCGATGCCGTGTCGTTGCCCCACCAGACCCCGTGGCTGACGATCGAGACGATGATCGCCATCGCGACCGCGCCGGCGACGAGGATCGCGGCCGGGGCCCACGTCAGCCAGACGGGCACCTCCGGCTTGGCCTCCCCAGCTTCGACCCCCTCGGCGTCCTCGGCGTCTGGGTCGTCACCGGGCGCGGCGGTGGCCTCGGCGGGCGCGCCGGCCGGAGCATTCAGCCCGGCCGTGGGCGGCGGGGCCGTGGGCGGGGCCGTGGGCGGGGGCGTGGGGGGGGCAGCCGGGCGGGTGGCGCCGCCGATGCGCCGCGCCCGGCTGGCCGGCGAGGGCCGCGGGGCGGGACGGGCCGCGGGCGGCGCAGGACGGGCCTCGGTCTTGTCGTCGCCCGCGGTGTCAGTGGTGGGGTCGTCGGCCATCACTGCAGTCCGATGTTCTGGACGTCGCTGGCCAGCCACTTGTCCTTGACCTTGACGACCGTGACCTCCAGGTTCTGCTGGAGCGGCTGGGTCTTGGTGGTGGAGCGGTAGGCGTTCACCGTCACCAGCACTATGTAGCCCTTCGTCTTGCCCTCGGCCGGGCCTTCGAGCGCCTGGTGGGTGATCGTCGCGCCGAGGTCGAACTTGCCGGTCGTCATCGACTTCAGCGTCAACGCCCGCTTGGAGGTGACGTCCTTGCGCAAGGCACCGGTGACACCGTTCACGGCCCGGGCGAAGTCTTGGCTGAACTGGGCTCGCCGGAAGCTGAGCAGGTTGGCGGTCTCGGTGCCCGCGGCCACGACCGCCTGCTTCTCGGTGGAACTCAGCCCCCCGACGGCGTTCGCCGGATCGTTCTTGTCGGCACGGTCGGGGAGCAGGAAGGCGAAGTAGACCAGCAGCAGTGCGGCCAGGGCGACGCCCGCGACGGCGGCGGTGATCCACGGCGCGCGCGCGGATTGGGTCGCAGGCATGCGGGGCGGAGACTCTTTTCGTTGTGTCGTTCGGTGTGGCCAGATCGCGTAGGACAGTACGCCAGGCCGCCGGAAATCTAGCCGAACAGCGTGGGAATCAATGAAGGGCGTCGGTCAGCAGGGCCAGCCACGACCCGTCGCCCAGTGCGGTCGACTTGCCCAGCGACGGACCGACCGCGACGGTGTTCTGGGCGACGGTGTTCTTGGTGACGACGGTGTTCTTGGTGACGACGCGGGGATAGGCGTAGCCGCCGCCGCTGTTGCTGATCGGGTCGCCGCCGGGGATGTTGGCCGACCCGCGCACGTTCTTGGCGTCCGCCCCACTGGCCGACGCGGTGCATCGGACCGAGGTGTTGGGCGCTTGCGGCGACAGGTCGTTCGGGCTGCGCCGCGCCGTGCCGTTGTAACCCTCCTGATCCTTCAACGGGTCGCCGCAGTCCTGGGGGTCGGGCGTGGTCTGCAGGATCAGGCCCAGCGCGCCCTCGTTGTCGTGCAGCGCGGTCGGGCCGCCGGCGGCCAGCGCCGGATAGAGTTCGAGCACCTGGTTCAGGCCGGCGACGTGGCGCACGATCAGGTTGCCGACGGTCGACAGGTTCGCCAGCGTGGCGCCGAAGTCGGTCCGGTTGTTGCTGATGAAGTCGCGCACCGTCGCGAGGTCGCTCGGGGCGCTGGTGAGCAGCCGCCGGATGTCGGGGTCACTCTTCTTCAGCTGCGCTGACAGCAGGTTGAGGCTGTGCGTCCAGCTGACCAGCGGGTCGCGCGAGTCGAGCTGGGTCTGCAGCACGGTCGCCGAGTCGTCGATCAGCTTGATCGTCGCGTCCAGGTTGCGTGGTTCGCTGGCCGTGGCCAGCAGGGCATTGGTCGCGTCGAGCAGCCGGCCGAGGTCGCCGCCGCGGCCCTGGACCGCGTTGCCGAGCTCGGTGACAGTCGTGCGCAGGTTCGTCAAATTGACCGACTTCACCAGCCGGTCGAGGTTCACCAGCAGGGTCTGCGTGGCGATCGGCACCTTGTTGCGGCTCATCGGGATCATCGCGCCGGCCCGCAGCGACGGGCCCTTGCCGTTCGGCGGCACGAGGTCGACGTACTGCTCGCCCACGACCGAGCGGTTGGCGATGACCGCGCCCGTACTGGCCGGGATCTTCGGGCTGCCGCAGTCGTTGAGCTGCAGGTCGACCCGCACCCCCTTCTTGATCAGGTGCAGCTGGCCGACCTTGCCCACGGTCACGCCGCGGTAGGTGACCTCGGCGTCGGTGAAGATGCCGCCGGAGTCGGGGAAGTCGGCGCTGACCTTGCAGCTGTCGTCGCCGGTGACGTACTTGGTCAGCCCGACGTACTCACCGCCCACGTAGGTGACACCGAGCAGCGTGATGACCACGAACAGGATGAGCTGGATCTTGGTGCTTCGCCTCAGCATCGCGGCCTCACTTCCCCGAGCCGACAAGCATCGGGGACAGCGGGACCGCCTGCTTGCTGCTGCCGGCCGCGCTGGAACTGAGCAACCCGGGCAGCGCCTTGTCGAGCACGGCCTTACCCTGCTTGATCGCCGCGGCACTGGACCCGGTGGCACACAGCCCGATCGCGCCGCAGAGGGTGTCGGTGAGTTCGAGGTTGATGTCGACGTCGAGGTTCGCGTAATCGCCCTTGACCAGCTGGCGGGTCAGCCCCAGCGGGAACGGGAACGTACCGGCGATACGCAACGCCCCGGGCAGGTCGTTGCCGGCCGCAGTCAGGCTCCGCACGACCGGGTCCAGGTTCTTCAGCGAGGACACGAGCTCGTCCTGCGTGGCGTTGATGACCCGGTTGGCCACGATCCCGAAGTTCGACAGGCTGCTCAGCAGCGTCGTCAGCTTGCTGCGCTCCTTGCTCAGAACGCGCAGCGCCGCGGGGAAGGTGTCGAGGGCGTCGGTCAGCACCTTCTTGTTGCGATTCAGCGTCGCGGCCAGCTTGTCGACGGCCACCAACGCATTGGTGATGTCGTCCTTCTGGTTGTCCAGCGTGCTGACGAAGGTGTCGAGCTGACCGATCAGGTCGCGGGTGGCGGCCTGCCGCTCGGGGGTGCCGAGCGCCTTGTTCAACTCGATGGCGATCGCCTTGATCTGGCGCAGCCCGCCCTCGTTGAGCAGCAACGACAGCGCGCCGAGCACCTCTTCGGCGCCAGGAGCCGAGTTGGTGCGGCCCAGCGGGATTTTGTCGCCGTTCTTCAACGTGGCGCTCGCCGGGTCGGCGGCCGGGCGCATCAGCGACACGTACTTCTCACCCAGCAGCGAGGTCTGCAGGATGCTGGCGCGGGCGTTGGCCGGCAGCTTGACCGAGCCGTTGACCGAGATCTTGACCTTCGCGACCCAGATCTTCTTGTCCACGCCGAGCGTGATGTCGGTGACCTTGCCGACGGCGACGTCGTTGACCTTCACCGCCGACTGGGGCACGAGGTCGAGAACGTCCTTGAACTCGACGGTGACGCTGAAGGGATGGTCGCCGAGATCGGCGCCGCCGGGCAGCGAGGCCGAGTACAGGCCGGTGAATCCGCAGCCGGACAGCAACACACTGGCCGTGGCCGTGGCGGCCATTAGAGGGACGAGCTTGCGTCGCGTCATCAGCTGCCCCCCACCAGTGAACCGATCGGCAGCGAGCCCGACGTAGTAGAACCGCTCGATGCGCTGCCGGTGCTGCCGGTGATCGCGCCGACCGGGGACGGCAGGCCGGGGCTGCCGCCCGTGCCGGTGGGCGCGCCCTTGGCGATGGCGTTGCACACATCGGCCACGCTCTGGCCCAGCGCGCCGAGATCGGGGACCCCGACCCCGTTCAGGGTGACGCCGTTCGACAAGGTGCTGCAGACGGCGGCGAGGATGGCCGACGGGTTGATGTTGGTCAGCGACGCGAGGTTGCTGCGCGTCGCGATCACGCCGGGGTTCGGGTCGTAGGCGTGCACGATGTTGGCCAGCGCCACCGGCGCGACGGCGAGCGTCTCATTGAGCGAGGCCTTCTGCTTCACCAGTGTCCCGAGGATCGAACGCAGCCCGCCGATGTCGGTGTGGAACTTGCTGGCGTTCTTCTTGATGAAGCCGTTGACCGCGTCCAGCGTGATGCCGAGTTCGTGCAACGCGGCGCCGAGGTCGCCGCGCTCGGCCGACAGGTCGCCGGCCACCTGGGCCAGCTGCCGGTTGAACAGCCGCACCTGCGCGTCGCTGCCCTTCAGGGCGGTGGTGAACTTCTGCAGGTTCCGGACCGTGCCGAAGAGGTTGCCGCGGCTGTTGGCCAGCGTCTGCGCGGCCTGCGACAGCTTGCTGATGCTGTTGCCCAGCGCGGCGCCGTTGCCCTTGAGGTTCGCCGCGCCGACGTCGACCAACGCGCTCAGCGCACCCTTCTTGCCGCCCTTGTTGGCGCCAGTCGGCCCGAGGGCCACGGACAGCTTGTTGAGGGCCGAGTAGATGTCGTCGAGCTCCGCGGGGGCGCCGGTGCGCTTGATCGGGATGGTGGCCCCCGACCTCATTGCCGTGCCGCCCTTGAACGCCGGCGTCAACTGGATGTAGCGGTCGCTGACCAGCGAGTTGGCGACCTCGACCGCGCCGGCGTTGGCCGGCAACTTGTACTGGCTCTCGTACTCCATCGTCACCTTGACGTAGTTGCCGGTCGGTACGACCGCGGTGACCTCGCCGACGTTGACGCCGAGGATCTTGACCGGAGTACCCGGGTACACGCCGACCGCCGCGGTGAATTGCGCGGTGACCTTCTTCGTGCCCGAGTCACGGAAGAAGAAGTAGTAGACGCCGCCGACCACGATCGCCGCCACCACGACCAGCACGAGGATGTTCGTGAGGTTCTTCGACATCTTCAGCTTGGCCATTACGACGGACACCCCCCGCTGGACGAGGTGCCGCTGAGCACACCCATCACCCCGAGGTTGCAGATGTAGTTGTCGAACCAGCGACCGTTGCCCACGACATTGTTGAACACCCGGTAGAAGGGGCCGAGCAGGGACAGGCCACGATCGAGGCTGTCCTGGTTGTCCTGCAACAGCTTCAGCAGTGAGTCGAGGTTGTCCAGCAGCGGGCCGAGCGTCTTCTCGTTGTCCGACACGAGCCCACGCAGCTGCACCGACAGGGTGACCGTGTTGAGCAGCAGCGAGTGGATGGCGTCGCGGCGGGCGTTGAGTTCGGCCAACAACAGGTTGCCGTCGCGCAGCAACCGGGTGAGGTCCTGATCGCGGTCGGCCAGCACGCCGGTCACCTTGTTGGCCTGGCTGAGCAGGTTCTGCAACTCGGCATCGCGCGAGGCGATGGTCGTCGACAGCCGCGACAGCCCGGTGACCACCGGACGTACTGAACTCGGCGTGCCACTGAAGGTCTCGGCGAGCGTGCGGAACGCTTTCTGCAGATCCGGCGTGTTGATCTTGTCGACGGTGCGGGTCAGGGCGGTGAACGCCGGGTAGACGTCGAACGGCGACGTCGTGCGGCTGAGCGGGATCGCGTCGCCGCTCTTCTGCGCCTTCGTGCCGGCCGAATTGATGCTGAGATATTTCTGCCCCAGCAGCGTCTTGAGCTTGATGTCGATGGTGCTCTCGTTGCCGACCCAGCCGTCCTTGATCGTGAAGGACACCTTCACCTTGGGCCCGTCCAGGGTGACGTCTTGGACCTTGCCCGCCTTGACGCCGGCGATGCGCACGTCGTCATCGGGTTTGAGGTTGGCCGACTCGCTGAAGTAGGCCGTGTAGTTGGTGCCGCCGCCGATCAACGGCAGCTTGGCGGCGTTGAAGGCGGCGACGAGCAGGACGAGCAGGAAGACGAGGCCGATGATGCCGATCGGCAGCGGGCTGCGCTGCGAGAAGGACTTGCCGATCTTCGGGGCCTTGCGGGTGGTCAGCGGCTCGGTGCCGCCCTGCCCGCCCTGGCTCTGGTCGGAGTCGCTCATGAGCCGCACCTCTTGGCGCTGCCGAGCTTGACCAGATCGCTCGCCTGGAGGGTGAGCGGCCCGACCCCGATCGTGCCACTGATCGAGCACAGGTAGAAGTTGAACCACGATCCGTAGCTGGCGGTGCGGATCAGGCCGGCGACGGTGGGCGGCAGCTGTTGCAGCACGTACTTCACCGTCGACTTGTTGCGGTTCAACAGGGCGACCAACCCGGTGATGTCCCGAATGTTCTTGGCCAGCGGTTGCCGCACCTGCGTGAGCAGCCCCGCGGTGGAGGTCGTCAGCTTGTTGATGCCGTCGATCGCGTCGCCGATCGTCGCGCGGTCGCCGGCCAGGCCGTGCACGAACGTGGACAGCTGGATAATCAGATCCTTCAGCTCGTCGTCGCGATTGCCCAGCGCCGTGAGCACGCCGGTCAGGTTGTCGATGACGTCGCCGATCACCGCGTCCTTGTCGGCGAGCGCGTTGGTCAGGTCGGCGAGGTGGGCGAGCAGGCTCTCGAGGGCGCCGCCCTCGCCCTGCAGGGTCTTGATGATGTCGAGCGACAGGTTGTTGATCTCGTCCGGTTGCAGGCCCTGGACCAGTGGCTCGAAGCCGGCGAACAACACGGTCAGGTCGACGGCCGGGAACGTCTGCGACGTCGGGATCGGGGACTTGGACGAGAGCTCCGACGTGTCGTCGGACGCGCCCTGCTCGATGTCGAGGTAACGCTGGCCGACGAGGTTGCGGTAGCGCAGGTGGGCGGTGACCGACTTCGACAGCGGCCGCGACTTCTGCACGGTGAAGTCGACGAGCGCGTAGCTCTTCTTGCCGGCGCCGTTGCGCTTGATCGAGATGCCCTCGATCGAGCCGACCCGCACGCCGGCGATGCGGACGTCGTCGCCGAGTTCGAGACCGGAAACGTCGGTGAACTCGGCCTTGTAGGTCTTGGCCGCACCGTAGGACGAGTTGCTGATCGTCGCAGCGAGCACGTAGGTCAGCAGCGCCGTGACCACCAGGAAGATGAGCAGCTTGATCAGCGGCGGGACGATGCTCTTCACTTGACCACCACCTGCTGCCCACGTAGCAGCGGCCCGGCAAGTAGCGTGGCGGTGCCCGGCACCTTGTTCGGGGTGGTGTGCAACGCACCGGCGATCAGCGTGTTGACGTAGGCGTTCTCGGCCGCCGAGTTCAGGGCCTTGTTGTCGACGGACGCCGGGGCGGGCGCCGGCGACGGGCTACCGGCGCGCTGCGCGCAGGCATCGCGGGTCAGTGGGGCACCGTCGTTGATGCACCGGTACTTGCCCGGGATCTGGAACGGCCGGGGCGGGTTCGGCAGCCCGAAGCAGTTGGGGCCCAGGCCGCTGACGTACTTCGGCTGGTTGCCCGGCTTGTAGGGACCGAGGTTCTGGTTGTCGACCGTCGCGCTCAGGTGGATCTGGTTGTCGTAGATGGCCTGACCCGCCAGCGTGTAGAGGTTGTTGATGCCCTTGAACAGGCAGCTGTATTCGGGCGAGTACTGGTTGAGCAGCGGATAGATCTTGTTGGTCTGCCCGGTGACCTGGATGATCCGGTCCTCGTTCTCGGCCAGGAAACCCTGGAGCACGCGCGAGGTGTCCGAACCCGTCACCAGCAGGTTGTCGAGGCCGGCCTGCTTCTGGACGACCGTGCGCGCGCCCGTCTGCAGGTTCTGCAATGTCGAGAGCAGGTCCGGCGCGACGTCGTTGTACTCGAGCGCGACCTGGCCCAACTTCTTCAAATCGTCGACGAACTGCTTCGTGTGCGGATTCATGATCTTCAGGTACTTGTCGAAGTTCACCAGCGTCTGCCCGAGCTTGTCGCCCCGGTTGTGCAACGCCTCGGCCAGCGCAGTCAACGTCGCGTTCAGTTGGGCCGGCTGCACGGCGGTCAGCAGCGGGAAGAGGTCGGCGATCACGGCCTGCGCCTCGAGCGCGCCCTTGGAGCGGTCCTGCGGGATGACGTCGCCGGCCTTGATCGAACGTTGTGGGTCCTTGGGCAGGATCAACGACACGTACTGCTCGCCGAACAGCGTCTTGGGCAGGATCTGCGCCGAGACGTTCTTCGGGATCTTCTTCACCTGATCGGGCTCCAACTCCATGTGCACGATCGCGCCGTCGCCCTTGGACGACACCGATTTCACCGACCCGACGATGAGACCCCGCACCTTCACGTCGGAATCGACGATGAGGAGGTTGCCGGTGTGATTGGCCTTGAGCGTGACGTCGACCGTGCTCGTGAACGCCTTGTTGTAGATCAGGATCGACAGGGAGATCAGCGCGATGACGAGCGCGATGAAGACCAGGCCGAGCAGCCGTCGCTTGACGACGGCGCCGAAGGATTCCTGTGCCACGGTCAGCCCGCCAACCGGACGCTGGTGGTGGAGCCCCAGATGGCGAAGGACAGGAAGAAGTCGATGACGGTGACGGCGACGATCGCGAGCCGCACTGCCCGCCCGACGGCCACGCCCACGCCCGCGGGACCGCCGGAGGCGTTGTAGCCGTAGTAGCAGTGGGTCAGGATGATCACGATCGCGAAGACGAGCACCTTGAAGAACGACCAGAGGACGTCGAGCGGTGGCAAGAACAGATGGAAGTAGTGCGAATAGGTGCCGGCCGAGTCGCCGTAGTAGAAGACGACGATCGCGTACGAGGCCATGTAGGACGACAGCAGGCCGATGACGTAGAGCGGGATGACCGCGATGAAGCCGGCGATGATCCGGGTCGTGACCAGGAACGGCAGGCTCGGCACCGCCATGACCTCGAGGGCGTCGATCTCCTCACTGATGCGCATCGCGCCCAGCTGCGCGGTGAACCCGCAGCCGACCGTGGCTGACAAGGCCAGGCCGGCGATGATCGGCGCGATCTCGCGGGTGTTGAAGAACGCGGTGATGAAACCGGAGTAGGACGCGACGCCGAGCTGCTGCAGCGCCGCGTAGCCCTGCAGGCCGACCTCGGTGCCGGTGAAGAACGACAGGAAGCCGATGACGCCGACGGTGCCGCCGATGATCGCGAGCGCGCCGCTGCCGAAGACGACCTCGGACAGCAGCCGCAGCGTCTCCTTCTTGTACCGGCTGAGCGTGCGCGGGGTCCACGCGATGGCGCGCGAGTAGAACGACATCTGCTCACCGAAGCCGTCCAGCACGCCGAGGGGCGCGTTGACGGCCTTGCGGGCGGTGGCGATGAAGTCGGTGGCCATGCTCATGAGCCCTTCGCCGGCACGACCTGGAAGTACACGGCCGTGATCACGAAGTTCGTCGCGAACAGGAGCATGAAAGTGATGACGACGGACTGGTTCACCGCATCACCCACGCCCTTCGGACCGCCGCCGACGTTGAGGCCCTTGTAGGCGGCCACCACGCCGGCAATCAGGCCGAAGATGAACGCCTTCAGCTCGCCGGTGTAGAGGTCGGGTAGTTGCGCCAGCGCGGAGAAGCTCGCTAGATAGGCCCCTGGCGTGCCGCCTTGCAAGACGACGTTGAAGAAGTAGCCGCCGGCGACGCCCACCACGCAGACCATGCCGTTGAGGAACGTCGAGACCAGCACGCAGGCCAGCACGCGGGGAACGACCAGGCGTTGCACCGGGGAGATGCCCAGCACCTCCATGGCGTCGATCTCGTCGCGGATCTTGCGGCTGCCGAGGTCGGCGCAGATGGCCGAGCCGCCGGCACCGGAGATCAGCAGGGCGCAGACGACCGGGCTGGCCTCACGGATGATGGCCAGCACGCTGGCCGATCCGGTGAACGACTGCGCACCGATCTGCCGAGCCAGGGTGCCCAGCTCGAGTGCGATGACAGCACCGAACGGGATGGCGACCATGATCGTCGGGAAGATCGTGACACTGGCGATGAACCAGGCCTGCTGGATGAACTCGCGGACCTGGAACGGCCGCTTGAACATCAGCCGCATGACGTCCAGGAACAGCGCGAACAGGCTGCCGGCCTGCCGCACTCCGGCGGCGGGAGAGAGGGAAACCATCAATTACGCCCGGCGTTCGCCGTCTCCCAGTTCCCCTGGTCGCCGCGGCCCTGCTGGCCCACGTACTGCCAATTGCTGCCGTCCCAGCGGTACTGGCCGTCGGGCGACATCTGGCCGGAGTTCGACTGGTTGCCCTGGTTGTCGCGGTTCTGGTCGCGGTTCTGGTCGTCGCGGTTCTGGTCGCGGTTCTGCTGGTCGTCGCCGTCGTTGCCGGTGCGCTCGCGCTCTTCCTCTTGCTCCTTGTCCATCACTTCCTTGATGGCTTTCTGCGCCGCCTCGGGCAGCGTGTGCATCATGTCCAGCACGCGCTGGCGGCGCCGGTTGGCCGCCTTGCGCTCGGGCATTCCGGGGCTGGGCTGGATCTGCATCGGCACGCCCTGACCGCCGCCGCCCTTGGGACCGCCGCCGGGATTGGGCTTGCTCTCGTCGAGGTTCGCAAGCTCCTCGGCGACCTGGCTGGCGTCCTTCTCCTCGGACATGCCGATCGGGCCCTCGCGACGGCCGTTGAGGAACTGCTTGACGACCGGTTCCTCGCTGGTCAGCAGGACCTCGCGGGGGCCGAACATGACGAGCTCGCGCATGAACAGCATGCCGAGGTTGTCGGGGACCGTCCGGGCGGTGCCGATGTCGTGGGTGACGATCAGGAACGTCGCGTCGGTCTGCGCGTTCAGGTCGATGATCAGCTGGTTCAGGTAGGCCACGCGAACCGGGTCGAGGCCGGAGTCCGGCTCGTCGAACAGGATGATCTCGGGGTTCAGGACGAGCGCGCGGGCCAGGCCGGCGCGCTTACGCATACCACCGGAGATCTCGCCCGGCAGTTTGGTTTCCGCACCGCCGAGGCCGACCATGTCGAGCTTCTCCATGACGATGTCACGGATGTCCTTCTCGCTCTTCTTGGTGTGCTCGCGCAGGGGGAAAGCGATGTTGTCGTAGAGGTTCATCGAGCCGAACAGCGCGCCGTCCTGGAACAGCACGCCGAACAGCTTGCGGGTCTCGTACAGCTTCGACTCGCTGCACCGGGCGATGTCGACGTCGCGGATGACGATCGAGCCCTTGTCCGGCTTGAGCAGGCCGATGAGCGACTTGAGGAACACGGACTTGCCGGTGCCGGACGGGCCGAGCAGAACCGACACCTCGCCCGGCGGAAGCGTCAGGGTCACGTCGCCCCAGATCCGTTGCCGGCCGAACGACTTCGTCAACTCGTGAACCGCGACTTCCACTCCCACGTGGAGCCCCCCTCACCTGGCCGGACTACGAACCGCACACAGCACAACACTGACGGCGTGACCAGCGTGCCCAGAGATACCGGCCGGTAACGCGTTGCGGGGACTTAGCGTCGCACATTTTTCCGCCGATTGCTCTCCGGGCTTCTCCGCCCGTTCACACCCCGGTTCCGGCTACGAGGCAGCCGGGTGACAACTGTGCGAACGATGGCTGCGGGCGAGCGTCTAGCCTCGATCGCGCCGCTGCGGCGAGAGGAGCCGATCATGGTCGACGCCAAAGATGTCGCGGGTCGCGAGCCGCCCGTGCTCATCGACGTCACCCGCGACGGCGTCGTCGAATCCCGGCACCGCGGCAGCGTCGTACTGCTCGACGGGAGCGGCCGCATCCAGGTCGACGTCGGCGCGACGACGGGTGCGGTGTTCGCGCGCTCGACGCTGAAACCCTTGCAGGCCGCGGCCATGGTCGACGCCGGATTCCCTGGCCGCGGGCCATCGCTGGCGCTGGCCGCGGCCAGTCACAACGGCGAACAGCAGCACGTCGACGGTGTGCGGGCGACGTTGACCGCCGCCGGGCTGGACGAGTCGGCGC
>CAXTHY010000102.1:0-13146 GCA_964244175.1 uncultured Jatrophihabitans sp.
TCTCGGTGACGCCGAGGAAGTGGTCCTGGTCGGGCGCCTTCTCGTACGCGTACGCGGGCGAGAGCATCATGCTGTCGACCTGGACGTCGTCGTTCAGGTAGTTCAGCACGTCGATGATCGTCTGCGGCGTGTCGGTGTTGAAGAACGTCGAGTTCGTGGTGACCCGGAAACCCTTGGCCTTCAAGAACTTGATCGCCTCGATGGCCTCGTCGAAGACGCCTTCCTTCGACACCGACTCGTCGTGCCGCTCACGCAGGCCGTCGATGTGGATGGCGAACGAGAGGTACTGCGACGGCTTGAGGTCGAAGCGGTCGAACCGCTTACGGACCAATTCGGCGTTGGTGCACAGCACGACGTACTTCTTGCGCTTGACCAGCTCGTTGATCATGACGTCGATCTGCGGGTGCATGAACGGCTCGCCGCCGGCGATCGAGACGACGGGCGCGCCGCATTCCTCGACCGCGGCCACCGCCTGCTCGACCGGCATCCGCTGACGCAGGATGTCGTGCGGGTGCTGAATCTTGCCGCAGCCGGCGCAGGCCAGGTTGCAGGCGAAGAGCGGCTCGAGCTCGACGACCAGCGGGAACTTCTCGCGGCGCTTGATGTAGCGCTGCGAGAACGCATACCAGCCAATACGGACTGCCTGGCGGATTGGCACGGCCATCAGCCGGTCACCTCTTTCGGGAGCGTGAATGTGATCTTCTCATCGGCGACCTTCTGTTCGATCACCTCGAGCGGGCCAAGTGCGCGCAGCGTGCCGATCACCTCGTCCACTAGATGCGGCGGCGCCGATGCGCCGGCGGTGAGCCCGATCGTCGTGGCGTCGGCCAGCCACTCGGGCAACAGCTCGTTGGCGTCGTCGACCAGGTGAGCCCTCGTGCCAGCGCGGCCGGCGACCTCGGCCAGCCGCAGCGAGTTCGACGAGTTGACCGAACCCAGCACGATCACGACGTCGGAGTCGCCGGCGATCGCGCGGACCGCCTGCTGCCGGTTGGTCGTGGCGTAACAGATGTCATCGGTGGCCGAGGACTCGATGAGCGGGAAGCGGCGGCGCAGCACGTCGACGGTGGCCGCGGCGTCGTCTACGGCCAGCGTGGTCTGCATGAGGAACGACACGTGCTCGGGATCGGCGACCACAACGCGTTCGGCGTCCTCGGGGGTCTCGACCAGCGTGATCTGCCCGGGCGCCTCGCCCAGCGTCCCCTCGGTCTCGTCGTGGTTGTCGTGGCCGATCAGCACGACGGTGTCGCCGCGGTTGACGAAGCGCCGGGCCTCGGCGTGCACCTTGGCCACCAGCGGGCAGGTGGCGTCGATGACCGTGAGGTCGCGGCGGGCGGCCTCAGCCCGCACCGCCGGCGAGACACCATGCGCGGAGAACACCAACGTGGTGCCGTCGGGCACTTCGTCGAGCTCGTCGACGAACACCGCGCCCTGACGCTCGAGATCGCGCACCACGTGCGCGTTGTGGACAATCTGGCGGCGGACGTAGATGGGCCGCGGATAGCGCTGCAACGCAGCCTCGACGATGTCAATGGCCCGCTCGACGCCGGCGCAGAACGAGCGCGGCGCGGCCAGCACCACGCGCCGCGGGCGGGCCAGATCGGCCCAGCGGCGCAGGGCCGGCGCGGTGCGGCGCAGCGTCCACAACGCCTGGGCACCGTTGGTGATCGTCGCCGGGCGCATCAGCGGTGAGGCCGCAGTGTCGACGACGACGCGCACCACCGCTACCGGGCGCGGGTTGCCGGCGGCGATGACATTGCTGCCGGTCTCGCCGTGCATCGCCCGCACGATCGCGGCTGATTCCATGTCGACGGCGAGGGCACCGGTGGCGAAGAGCCGCTCACGGTCGGCCCGGCTGCCGACCACGTGGTCACGGCTGACGACCGGGCCGGTGTGCACCCGCAGGCCCATGCGACGCAGCTCGGCCACCAGCGGCGCGGTTTCGCGCAGCATGGCGCGACCCATGTGGTCGCGAACCTCGCTGGCCACGACGATGTCGCCGGGCCGCAGCGCCGGGTCGAGACCGCCGGCCACCCCGGCCACGACCACCGCGGCCGGGTCGAGCGCGGCCAGCCGCGGCAGCCAGCTGCTCACCCGAGCCGGCCCCATGCCGCAGCGCTCCAATCGGGCGCCGGGCACGCGGCCGCGCAGCGCCTCGTACTCGCTGCGCAGCGCCGTGACGACGACCAGGTCGGTGCTGGGGCGCGGGGTACTCATGATTCGTTCCGGACGAGATCGAGGTAGCGGCCCAGCGCGCTGAGCGGGAACACCACGCGGTACATCTCGTAGTTGATGTAGAAGTCGCCGGGGAAGCCGGTGCCGGTGAACAGGTCCTCGTCCCAGCCGCCGTCGACCCGCTGCGTGTCGACGAGATAGGCGATGCCACGCTCGACGGCCTCGGTGCCGGCGTCGACGGCCAGCAGCGCCAGCAGCGCCCACGCTGTCTGCGACGCGGTGGACGCGCCGCGACCCCGCCACCCGTCATCGACGTAGGAGCGCAGGTCCTCGCCCCAGCCGCCGTCGTCGTTCTGGTGCTCCTCGAGCCACCGGAGCGCGTGGCGGATCGGCGGCGACGCGGGGTCGACGCCGGCGACGACGAGCGCGGGCACGACCGCGCCCGTCCCGTAGACGTAGTTGGTGCCCCAGCGGCCGAACCACGAACCGTCGGCCTCTTGCGCGTCGAGCAGCCACTGGACGCCGCGGCGGGTCGTCTCGTCGTCGGCCATGTCGCAGTGGCCGAGCATCTCGACGACGTGCGCAGTGACGTCGGCCGACGGCGGGTCGATGACGGCGCCGAAGTCGCAGAAGGGCAGCTTCTCGACCAGCCGTCGGGTGTTGTCGGCGTCGAAGGCGGCCCAGCCGCCGTCGCGCGACTGCATGCCGACGGTCCAGGCGATGCCGCGGTCGATGGCCGCCTTCACGCCCGGCATGCCGTTCTGCACGCGGTGCATGGCGAGCACGACCTCGGCGGTGTCGTCGATGTCGGGGTAGCCGTCGTTCGCGAACTCGAACGCCCATCCCGCCGGTTCAAGTTCGGGGCGGCGCACCGACCAATCGCCGCGGGTGCGGATCTCTTCCCCCAGCATCCATTCGACGGCGTTCTGCACGACCGGGTCGTCGACCGCGACGCCGGAGTCGAGCAACGCGGTGACGGCCAGGCAGGTGTCCCACACCGGCGACTGGCAGGCCTCAAGGCGACGCAGGGTGCCGTCGGGGGTGGGTTCGTGGACCAGGAACAGGTCGAGGCCGGAGATGGCGGCCGCGAGGACCGGGTGCTCAAGCGGGTAGCCGAGCAGGTGCAGGGCGAGGATCGAGTAGACCCACGGTGGCTGGATGCCGCCCCATCCCCCGTCGTCCTCTTGCCGGGCGATGATCCACTCGGCCGCCTGCCGCATCGCGAGCGAGCGGCCCGGCTTGATCGGCGACCGGTCATAGACCTTGAGCGCCTTGTCGAGGACGTTGAAGGCGGTGGCCAGCAGACCGCGGCCGGCCGGGGGCGCGCCCTTGCCGGTGCGCAGTTCGGACAGGTCGAACGGCAGCGGACGCACCGGGCGCATGGTGGCGACGACGGTGATCGGCACCACGGTCTGCCGGGCCCAGCAGGCCCAGTCGTAGACGTTGAGCGGCGCCCACGACGGAAGCAGCACCAGTTCGGGCGGCATGGACGGCAGGTCGTCCCAGGACCACTCGCCGAACAGCGCCAGCCAGATGCGGGTGAAGACCCGGCTCGCTTCGATGCCGCCCTCGGCCTGCACGAAGTCGCAGGCCGCGCGCATGTGCTCCTCGGCCGGGTCATCGCCGGCCAGGCGCAGCGCAGCGTAGGCCTCGATGGTCGTCGACAGGTTGCCAGGGCCACCCTCGAAAGTCGCCCAGGTGCCGTCAGGGCGCTGCTGCGACCGGATCCAGCGGGCGGCCTGGTCGAGCTCGTCTGGCTGCAGGATGCCGAGGAACCGGCGCAGCAGCAGGTCTTCGGCATCCATCGTGACGTTCGTGCGCAGCTCGCCCTTCCACCACCCGGACGGCGCCTGCCGGCCGCGCAGATGCGCTTGGGCCTTGCCGACCACATCGGCAACTGCTCCGGCCAGATCGGTCTCGCTCGCTGTCGTCACCCACGTCCCCCAATCTTAATTCACCAAACGCTACCGAGCACGTCGGACCAAATAGGCACTCATCCCCTCGAACTGGTCTGCGGCGTGTTGCGGTAGACCAGCGCGCGCCAGCTCCGTCGAGGCCGCGTCGACCAGCCGTTGCGCCTCGGTGTTGGCCCAGTCGATGCCGCCCGCCTCCTCGACCAGCCGGGCCGCGTGTGCGATCTGATCCTCCGAGGCCAGCGGGCCGGCGTCGAGCAGATCGGCCAGCTGCCGGGCGGCGGGCCGCCCGGACTGCAGCGCGGCGACGACCGGGATGCTGCGCTTGCCCGCCCGTAGATCGGACGAGGCCGACTTGCCGGTGACCTGCGGGTCGCCGACGATGCCCAGCACGTCGTCGACCAGTTGGAAGGCCAGCCCGACGAGGCGACCGTACTCGGCCAGCGGGCCGGCGACCTCGTCGCCGGCGCCGGCGGCGCGGGCGCCGATCGCGGTCGAGCACGAGATGAGCGCCGCAGTCTTGCCCACTTCCATCCGCAGCACGTCCTCGAGCGTGGCGTCACGGCTGTCCTCCAGGGCGAGGTCCTGCGACTGCCCGCTGATCAGGTGCTGGACGGTGGACATCAGCTGCGGCAGGACGCTCTGCGATCGCGGCCCGGCCCGCAGCAAGACCTCGATGGCGGCGCTGAGCATGGCGTTGCCGGCCAGGATGGTCTGCCCGTCGCCGTAGACGACCCAGCCGGTCGGGCGGTGCCGGCGCTCGATGTCGCGGTCCATGATGTCGTCGTGCAACAGCGAGAAGTTGTGCACGAGTTCGACCGCGACGGCGGCCGGGACACCGGCCTCGGCGTCGCCCACCGCATCGGCCGCCAGCACCGTCAGCGCCGGGCGAATGGCCTTGCCGCCGCCGCCCTCGACCGGTTGTCCCTCGGCGTCCCACCAGCCGAGCTGGTAGCCGGCAATGAGCCGCATCCGTGGGTCGTCGATGCGGTCGACGGCGTCGCGCAGTGCGGGCTCGACGAGGTCGCGGGCCCGGCTGATCACGTTCGGCGCGGCCAGTACGTTCATGCTGCGAACCTCACTGTGTCGGGCCCGGCGACGCCGAGCGCGGCCTCAGTGGCAGCGACCCCGCTGCGCACTGCACTTTCCATGGTGTCCGGCCAACCGGTGTCCGTCCATGACCCGGCCAGCCACATCCCATCGACGCCGGACGCGCTGCCCGGGCGAAGGGCGGCGGTGCCGGCGGCCTGACGGAACGTCGCGTGCCGCTCGCGGGTAACGAATGCGTCGAGGACGGTGGCCCGGCGGGCACCCGGCAGCAGGGTAGCGAGCGCGTCGACGAACTGCGCCTCCAGGGCCTTGCTCGGCGTGTCGAGGATGGCGTCGGCGGCCGAGACCGTCACCGCCAGGTACTGCCCGCCCGGATGGGTGATTTGCAGCCCGGACGCGTCGGTGCGGTCGAAGAACCACTGCACCGGCGAGCCGATCGCGGCCGCGAACGCCAGGTCGGTGACCGGCCGGTCGTAGACGACGTGGACGTTGACGATGGGCGCGGTGCCGAGCCCCTGCGCGACGGCCGCCGGACCGTCGGCCAGCTGCGGCGCGATCCGGAACAGCTCCCGTGGCGGCACGGCGAGAATCACCGCGTCAGGACGAAACTCGCGCGGCGCGGTTCGGCCACGGGCACGCACGACCGGGCCCGGACCGACGCCCTCGACCCGATGCTGGACGAGGATGTCGACACCCGCGGCCTCGAGCGCGGCCCGGGCCGCGACCGAGTGCAGCTCCCCCAGTGGCGCCGCGGCGTACCCGACGTCAGCGGCCGGCGCGTGGTCGAGCAGCCCGGTCCGGAACACCTTCGCGGCCAGCGCCAACGATGCCTCGTCCGGCGGCAGATTCAGCGTGGCCGTCGCGACGATCCCCCACAGCGCCTCGATGACGGCGTCGTTCTGGCCGTGCCGGCGCAGGTAGCCGCCCAGGGTCATGGTGTCGAGGGCCGGGTCGTTGGGGTCGAGCAGGCGCAGGGCCGCCGCGCCGCGCACGGCCCGCAACCGGTCGAGCGGGCTGAGCAACCGGTAGGTCGCCAGCGCCGCGCTCAGGTGGCCGGGCGCCGGCACGCCGGGCGTACGGCGCAAGTGGGCGCTGCGTCCGCCCGCAGCCAGCACCGGGATGTCGAGGCGGGTCTGCAGGACCGTGCGGTCGGTGACGCCCAGCCGCTCGAGCAGCCAGCGGTAGGCCGCGCAGCAGCGCAGGAACACGTGCTGGCCGTTGTCGATCGACAACGCGCCGCGACGGAACGAGAACGCTGCGCCACCCAGCCGCGGCCGGCCCTCGAGCAGGGTCACCGCGGCTTCGCCGTCGGCGGCCCGCAGTGCGGCCGAGATGCCGGCCAGGCCCCCGCCGACGACCACCACTCGTCGCTCAGCCATGCCGGCCCGCCAAGGCTTTCGCGGCCACGCGCAGCTTGTCGCGGGTCGGCAGCGACAGCCGCCCGACCATGACCTGGTGCGGGTCGGCGGCGATGCGGTCGAGCAGCTCGCGGTAGATGCCGGCCATCGCGGCGCAGCAGGCGGCGCTGCGCCGGTCGAGCAGGGCGAGCAGGTGCAGACCGCGCTCGTAGCGGCCCCACGCCCGCGCGGCCTCGAAGCGGATGACCTCGGCCAGCGCGCCGTCCTGTGGGTCGAGAGTGCCGTCGGACTGCGTCCGGATCTCCGCCCCGAACAGCGCGAGATCCTGCGCGGGCAGATACACCCGGCCGTTGCCCAGGTCCTCGCGGATGTCACGCAGGATGTTCGTCAGCTGCAGCGCGATGCCGAGCTCGTCGGCGAGCGCGGCCGCCTCATCGCGGTCGACACCGGCCGCGGTCGGGTCGAACACGCCGAGCGACAGCCGGCCGATCGAGCCCGCGACGCAGCGGCAGTACGTGACCAGGTCGTCCATCGTCGCGTAACGGCGACCCTCGACGTCCATCTCGCAGCCGTCGACGAGCTCGCCGAAGGCCGCGAGCGGGATAGGCAGGCGCGTGGCGGCGTCGGCGAGCGCGACGCACACGGGATCGTCCGGGAAGTCGGCCGGCGCGGTGGCGGCCTTGCGGGCCTGGGCGAGCCGGCGTTGCTTCTCGGCCGCCGGCAGGGTGCCGTCGCCGATGTCGTCGACGCGCCGCGCCATCGCGTAGACCGCCGACAACGCCTTGCGTTTCACGTCGGGCAGCAGGCGGATGCCCCACGCGAAGTTCCGGGCCTGCTCGCGGGTGATCCGCTCGCACTCGACGTAGGCGGCGTCGATGTTCATCCACGCCGGGCCAGTAACAGGCGCAACGCGTAGAACGCGGTACGCGCCTTCGAGGGCCGGATGTCCTGGGTCAGGACGTCATAGTCGTTGCGGCGCAGGGCGTCAGCGGTCGCCAATCCACCGGCGACGTAGCCGGCGACAGCCAGCCGCGCCCAGCCCCGCTGCCGTCGCACCAACGGGCGCCCGGCGCGCAGCAGTTGCGCCGACCGCTCGACCTGCGTGGCCACGACCGAGCGCAGCGCCGGGGTCGTGGCCGACCTGGTCAGCTCGGCGTCGGCGACGCCAGCCGCCCGCAGCTCGGCGGCCGGCAGGTAGATGCGCCCGGCCCGGGCGTCCTCGCCGACGTCCTGGCAGTGCTCGAGGACCTGCAGAGCGTTGCAGACGGCATCGGAGTCGGCGCAGTTCGCCGCGTCAGCGGCGTTGGCCAGATGCAGCACGATGCGCCCGACCGGCGCGGCCGACAGCCGGCAGTAGTCGAGCAGGTCGTCGAAGGTCGGGTAGCGCGTCGTGTGCTGGTCGCGGACGTTCGCGGCGACCAGATCGAGGAAGAGCTGCACCGGCACCCCCGCCCCGACCACCGGCACCAGCCCGGCGACCGGGGCGAGCGTCGGCGCCAGTGTCGGAATCGGTTCACCGAGGCGCCGCACCTGCGCCTCGATCTGGGCCAGCAGCACCGCCCGATCCCCCGGCGCGTCGTCCCCCACATCGTCGACGAAGCGGGCGAACGCGTAGACCCTGGCCAGCTGCGCGCGGATCCGTCCGGGCAACAACCGGAACGCGACCGGGAAGTTCTCGTCCGCCGCCTGCTCGGCCGCGCGCGAGGCCACCACGACGAGAGCCGCGCTCGCGTCGTTCGGTTCCGCGGTGTCCGGCCTCATCCGTCCCCCGGTCGTGTGTTGCGGCGTTACCCGTAACAAGTTAGCCAAACTAACGAACCTGCCCAACTCGGTATATCAGATCCGCCCGGTCGTGCGGGGCTCATCACATCGATTAGCGTTCACTCAAGACGAGCGAGGAGTTGGGCTGTGGGAGACCGGTTCGAGCTGGCCGACGTCCTGCGCGAGCGCGGGCCGCAGCGCTACGACCTGCACCGCCGTTACCTGAACCCCCAGTTGCCGCGGATGCTGCACGCTATCGGTTTCGACAAGATCTACACGCGGGGTGACGGTCCGTACCTCTACGACGATGAGGGGCGCGACTACCTCGACATGCTCGCCGGGTTCGGTGTGTTCGCGCTCGGCCGCCACCACCCCGAGGTACGGCAGGCCGTCCACGACGCCCTGGACGCCGGGCTGGCCGACCTCACCCAGTTCGACGCCCCACCGCTGGCCGGACCGCTGGCCGAGAAGCTGCTCGCCCACGCTCCGCATCTCGATCGCGTCTACTTCGGCAACAGCGGCACCGAGGCCGTCGAAGCCGCGCTGAAGTTCGCCCGCTACGCCACCAGACGCAAACGGATCCTCTACTGCGCCAACGCGTTCCACGGGCTGACCGCCGGATCGCTGTCGGTCAACGGCGCCAAGTCGTTCCGCCAGGGGTTCGGTCCGCTGCTGCCCGACACCGCGGTCCCGTTCGGCGACCTCGAAGCGCTCGAGCGCGAGCTGCGCCGCGGCGGCGTCGCCGGCCTGCTGGTCGAGCCGATCCAGGGCAAGGGCGTGGCGATCGCGCCGCCCGGCTACCTGCTGGCCGCCCAGCAGCTGCTGCACGAGCACGGCGCGTTGCTGATCGCCGACGAGGTCCAGTGCGGCCTGGGCCGCACCGGGGACTTCTTCGCCTACCAGCACGACGGCGCGCAGCCCGATCTCGTCGCGGTGGCCAAGGCGCTGTCTGGCGGGTACGTGCCGGTCGGGGCGACGCTCGGCACCGACGCGATCTTCGGCAAGGTGTACTCGTCAATGGACCGCGTCCTGGTCCACGACTCGACCTTCGGGTCCAACGCGCAGGCGATGGCGGCCGGCCTCGCGACGCTGCACGTGATGGAACGCGACGACATCGTCGCGAACGCCGGCGCGATGGGCGACGAGCTGCGCGACCGCTTGGCCGCGCTGGTCGAGCGCTACGAGCTGCTCGGCGAGGTCCGCGGGCGCGGGCTGATGATCGGCATCGAGTTCCAGCGCCCACAATCGCGGCGGCTGCGGGCGAACTGGACAGCGCTGCAGTTGGCCCGCAAGGGCTTGTTCGCGCAGACGGTCGTGTTCGACCTGTTCCACCGGCACCGCATTCTGACCCAGGTGTCCGGCGATCACCTTGAGGTGATCAAGCTCATCCCGCCCCTGACCATCGGTCCGCGCGAGGTCGACCGTTTCGTGACCGCATTCACCGACGTCCTCGACCGCGCCCACCGCGGCAACTCACTCACCTGGTCCTTCGGCCGCACTCTTACCCGGCAGGCGCGCTCGCGTTGAACGCCCACGAGCTGCTCAGCTACCCGTTCGCTGCGTTGTCGGCAATGGGTGTGGCGCTCGCGAACGTCATGCAACGCAAGGCCGGGCTGGCCGAGGGTGAGGAGAAGCCCTTCGGCCTGCGCTTCCTGCTCGACCTGGTGCGCAGCCCCACCTGGCTGCTCGGGTTCACCGGCCTGGTGTCGTCGTTCCTGTTGCAGGCCGTCGCACTCGGACTCGGTTCGCTGGCGGCGGTCGAGACGATCATCACGCTGGAGGTGCCGCTCACGCTGCTGGTCGCCTCGCGGGTGTTCGGCAACCGGCTGGGACGCACGGAGTGGACCGGCATCCTGGTCATGACGGCCGGCATGGCCCTGCTGGTGGCTTCGCTCGCGCCCCGGCCGGGCGACGAGACCCATGTGTCGCACTTCGTCTATGCGGCTGCCGGTGGCGGGACGGTGGCCACGATCGCGGTCCTGCTCGTCGCCGGGCAACGCGGCCGCATCCTGTGGCGCACGGCCTGTCTCGGGGCGGCTGCGGGCACGAGCTTCGGGCTGACCGCGACGATGATCAAGGAGACGATCGCCCAGGGGGAGGAGCGCGGGCTCACCGGAGTCCTGACGACCTGGCAGACCTACACCGCCGTCGGGTTCGGCATCTTCGGTCTGGTCCTCGTGCAGTGGGCTCTGCACATCGGGCCGCTGCTCGCGGCCCAGCCCGGGTTCACCCTGATGGACCCGCTCGTCTCGATCCTCTGGGGCGTGCTGGTCTTCAACGAGATCGTGCGCACCGGGGCGTGGCTGGTGCCGGCCACCTTCGGCGGCATCGCGATCGGGATCGGCGTCACCATCCTGTCCCACTCGCCTCTGCTCGCGGCGCTGGACGACAGCGGCGACCAGGCGGTGCTGCAGGTGCAACGACCGGTTCCGAGCTAAGGCGGCGCGGTTAGGCTGGTCGGGTGCGGACCGAAGAGCGCAACGACGAGTGGGACGAGCCGCCCGGCCGGCCGCCCTACGTCGATGGCGCCTGGGGCCGCACGGCCAACCCGAACACCGCCGACGGCGAGCTGCAGAACCTCGCGGCCTTCGGGAACGGGTTGTCGCGACTGTCCGGGCCGCGGCGCACCGCCGCCAAGATCGTCGTCTGGCTGATCCTGCTGGGCACGTTGATCACGATCATCTACGGCGCGGTCGGCATCTTCCACGCGGTGTGAGGGCGATCGGTTCGCCGGATTGAGTACCGTAGACGTATGCGGCGCACGAAGGATTTACCCCCGGCCAAGGTGACCAAGACCGACGAGGAATGGCGCGCGGAACTCACGCCCGAGGAATACGACGTGCTGCGCGAGGCCGGCACCGAACGGGCCTTCACCGGTGAGTACACCGACAACCACCGCACCGGCATCTATCGGTGCCGGGCCTGCGGCACCGAGCTGTTCCGCAGCGATCACAAGTTCGACTCGCACTGCGGGTGGCCCAGCTTCTTCACCCCCCTCGCCGGTGACAGCGTCATCGAGCGCACCGACCGGGCGTGGGGCATGGCTCGCACCGAGGTGCTGTGCGCCAACTGTCACAGCCACCTCGGCCACGTCTTCGCCGGCGAGGGCTACGGCACCCCCACCGACCAGCGCTACTGCATCAACTCGATCTCGCTGACCTTCGAGGACGACCCGGCCGACTGACCCCGCAGCAGCGCGGCTACGGCAGCGCCTCGACCAGCTCGGCGACCGACCGGCGGCGGCCGGTGTAGAACGGCACTTCTTCGCGGACGTGCCGGCGGGCCCCGGACCCGCGCAGGTGCCGCATCAGGTCGACGATGCGGTGCAACTCGTCCGCCTCGAAGGCCAGCAACCACTCGTAGTCGCCGAGCGCGAAGGACGCGACGGTGTTGGCGCGCACGTCCTTGTAGTCGCGGGCCATCTGTCCGTGCTCGGCCAGCAGCGCGCGCCGCTCGGTGTCGGGAAGCAGGTACCACTCGTAGGAACGCACGAACGGGTACACGCAGACGTACGCGCGCGCCTGTTCGTCGGCCAGGAACGCCGGCACGTGGCTCTTGTTGAACTCGGCCGGGCGGTGCAGCGCCATGTTCGACCAGACCGGCGTGAGGGTCTTGCCGAGCGCGGTGTGGCGGAAGCGGCTGTAGGCGTCCTGCAGCTCCTCGGCGGTCTCGGCGTGCCACCAGACCATGACGTCGGCGTCGGCGCGCAGGGCGCTGACGTCGTACGTCCCGCGCACCACGACGTCCTTGGCCGCCAGCTGCTCGAACAGCTCGGTGACCTCGTCCGCGATCGCGGTGCGGTCGTCCGGCAGCGGGGTGGCGGAGGCGAACACCGACCACGCCGTGTACCGGATCACATCGTTGAGCTCGCGCGCCTTCTTGCCGTCGACCATGTAGCCATTGTGGCCGGTCAGGCTGTGGCGTTCACCAGGGTGCGAGCGGCGGCACGCGCCGACCCGATCACAGCCGGCACGCCGACGCCGTCGTAGGCCGCTCCGGCCACCGCCAGACTCGGGACCTCCGCCACCGCGGCCCGGACGGCGGCGACCCGGTCGGCGTGGCCGACGTCGTACTGCGGCAGCCCGCCGCCCCACCGCGTGACCCGGGTCTCGACGGGGATGAACTCCCGGCTGTAGAGGGTCCGCAGGTCGGCGAGGGCGAGTGCGACGAGGTCGTCGTCGGACCGTTGCAGGGTGCGGGTGTCGCCGGCCCGGCCGAGGGACGCGCGCAGCAGCGTCGGGCCGCCCGGTGCGCCACCCCACTTCTGGGTGCTGATGGTGACGCCCTTGACCGCGAGCCCCTCGTCGGGCGCGACGAGCATGCCGCTGCCGGCCGGGAGGTCGACGTCACGCAGCGCCGCCGAGACGATCGCGACGCTGGCGAGTTCGATGCCGTCGAGTGCCGCCGACGCGTCCGGGGCGACCGACGCGAGCAGCCGCGCGGCCGCCGGGGGCGGGACCGCGACCACGACGGCGTCGAACGGCAGGACCGTTGCAGACGGCACCGGTCCTACGACGAGTTCGAACCCGTGGCCGACCCGCCGCAGCTCGCGCACCGTCACGTTCGTCCGGACCTCGAAGCGGCCCTGTTCGACGAGCGCCTCGGGCAGTCGGCCGAGCCCGCCCCGCAACGACCCGAACACCGGCGACGGCGCTGCACTCCCGACCGGTGCAGCGGGCAACGATCGCCGGGCCGCCTCGACGAGTGAGCCGCCGTCGCGCAGGTGGTGCCACAGCTGTGGGACGGCCGAGCGCAGCGACAGTTGCGACGGGCGCCCCGCGTAGACCCCGGCCAGCAACGGCTCGACCAGCCGGTCGACGACCTGGGCGCCCAGCCGGTCCGCGACCAGGGCTCCGACCGCGACGTCGTCGGTGAGCGCGGGCAGCGGG
>CAXTHY010000103.1:0-3939 GCA_964244175.1 uncultured Jatrophihabitans sp.
TTGAGCACATTCGGCGTCAACGCCGACGGCGTCACGCTCACCAACGTCGGCTGGGGGGCACCCACCGCACCGGCAGATTGCGGCGCGACGATGCCGGCGGCCAGTCCGATTGCGGTGATCGCGGCGACGCAGAGCGCGCTCGTACGAACAGATACACGTGCAGCCATGGTGTCCCCCGACACGGCCGGTATCCGGCCCGTAAGCGGCGCTTCCCCCCGAAGCCACCTGAAGTCAGTGTGAAGGCAGCGTGGGGAAATTGCAAACGCCAGCCGTCACCTGTGGACAACGAGGAGCCTTTCATGGACAGCGATGCGGCAGTCGCGGCTCTGGTGGCCGGCCGCGGGTGCTGCGGCACCGGCCCGGCGACGGACTGCCGGATCCACGGCTAGACAGCGGCGACGGACAGGATGCGGGAGACGGCGAAGAACCGGTCGTCGGAGCGTAATTCGCACCAGGCGTAGATCGCCTGGCCCGTCAACTCGACGTCCGAGATCACCCGCGTGGTCCGGCCGCCCGATTTCGAGCGGTAGTCGATGAGCACCCGACCGCGAGTGTCGATGGCGTCGGCGAGCTGACGCAACTCGGCCGGCGACAGCGACGTATGCAGCTCGCGCAGCGCGATCTCGGTCGGCGAGCCGGCGTGGGCCGCAGCGTTCATGCGGCTCGGGCGACCGCGCCGCAGCAACGCTGCCGCGACCGCGGCGGGATCGGGCACTGCGCGCAGCGGGGCGCGGCCGCCCTGCGGCGTGGCCCCTCCGGTCACCGCGCGCAGCGCCGCGCGCGGTGAGCTAGCGGCCGGCTCGGGCGCGGCCGGCGCGGTGGCGGGCTCATCGAGCACCGGCAGGTAGCCGGCCGTGCGCAGCGCGGCGAGCAGCGTGTCGAGCGGGGCCTCGGCCGTCAGCACGGTGGGCGCGAGCAGGCGCACATCGAACTTGGCCAACTTGCGGTCGGCCGCCACCTCGGCCAGCAAGGCGACATCATCACTGCGCACGCAGGTCGTGGCCGCGCTCAGCCGCAGATGACCGTGGCGCCGCGCGACGTCACCGATCAGGTAGCGCAACGGCTGCGGCAGCTCGCCCCCGGCGATCTCGGTCAACCCGGCGAGCACAGCCTCGCCGGACGCGCCACCGTCGAACGCGCGACGCACGCTCGCGGGCGAGAACCGCCAGGTGACTGCGCCGCCGCTGCTCTCGCGGTCGGCCACCGCGTCGAGCGCGGCGGTGACTCGGGCCGACGGCGCCCCGACCGCGTAGGCCGTCAGATCCGAGCCGAATGTCGCACGGTCGGCGACCGGGGGCAGGGCTGTCCGGGCGGCGGCGGCGAGCGGATCCGCGGCCGAGTCATGCTCGGTCTCGGCGTCCAGTAGCGCCCGGCCGAGTGAGGTGAGCGCGTCGAAGGCGAGCAGACCGAACAGCTCGGACTCGCGCCACGGCGTGACGAACGGGTCGTCGGCGTCGCTCGGCGCGACGTGCACGAACGGGTGGTGCCACAGCACGCGACGCGCGAGGTCCGACCGATGCACGGCGACGCCGTCGGGCTGCTCGGCCAGCACACGCAGCAGGCCGGTGCGCGCGTCGCGACACCCGCCACACGGCGCAACCGCGCCAAGGGCCGGCAGCGGCTTGCCGTCGGCGGCGCGGCTCTCGGTCGGGTTCAAACCCAACGTCCACCACGCTCGGATGACCGAAGCGAGCTGGGCGCCCGGCTCGCCGGCGCGCCAGTCGGCCAGTTGCGGCGACACTGCGATCGTGCTCGCACGCCGCTCGAGCAGCCCGAGTTCGTCGGCGCATTCCAGCGCCAGGCGCAACGTGGCGTCGTCGACCGAGCAGGTCTTGGCCAGCTTGGCCAGTTCGCGCGTTCCGACGCCGCCCGACTTGAGGCTGGTGACGGGATGGTTGGTCAGCTGATCGAGCACGCCCAACAGGTGCGCCAGGAAACTGCTCGCGGCCGCGGCCGAGGCCTGCTGGACGTGCGGGGGTTCGGCCGGGCGGGTGACCAGCTCGGGGGGCTGCGGGTCGAAGGGTGCGCGGTAGTCACGCCCGCGCAGTGCTCGCGCGACCTCGGCCGGCACCCACGGGCCGCCGCCGAAGCCATAGCCGACGGAGATCACCAGCCCCCGTTCGGCCGCCCACTCCTCGGCCTCGAGCCGCGCGCGGTAGGCGGCCGGCTCGTAGGCCAGGTAGGAGACAGCGCGGAAGTCGGCGCGATAGCTGGGCCCGTCGTACCGATCATCGTCGTACGGATCATCGTCGTACTGGTCTTCGGGCGGCGTCCCGACCTGGTCGTTGAGGTAGCTCAGCACCGCCGGCGACGCCGACGCTAGCAGGGCGAAGACGTTCTCGGCATCGGCGTAGAAGGTCTCCAGGGCGGCGACGACGGCAGCCCGCTTGGCCTGCTTCGGCAAGCCGAGCGTAGCCATGATGTGGCGCAGCTGGTCGACGGACAGGCTCGGCAGCAACTTCGCGAGCGGGCGACCGAGGTGCAGCGGGTCGGGCAGCAGTTCGTCGAACGCGGCCGGCAGGGCCAGCGCGCCGGTGTCGGCGCGGGGCCCAGTCAGGATCGCGGCTGCGCTCAGGTCGTCCAGGACGCGATCGACCTCGGCGCGGTGGTCGAGGCCGTCGCCGGCGAGCAGGTCGGCGAGCGCGGAGCGGGTGCAGCCGTCGCCCAGGCTCACGGCCGCCTCGAGCACCTGCATGTGGGGCAGGGCCACCGCGCGCACCGCGTCGAGCAGCGAGTAGCCGTGCCAGAGCCGGTGGGCGAGCTCGGCGAGATCACGCGGGGGCGCGCCCAGCAGCACGTCCGGCCGGCGGGCGAGCAGGGCCGCCAACTGCGCCTCGTCGAGAGTCGCCAGGTAACCGCCAAGGATGTTCGGCTCGGCCACGACCCGATTCAACCGCATCCGGCGGCCACGCAGCCGGATATGCACAACCCGGTCGCCAGTTCCTCACCGAGCCGGACCGGCGTCCGCGATCTTGTGCAGCGCGCCACGCCCCAGAGCAGCAGCACGCACACCGTCAGCCCTCGTGCCAGGTCGTGCCGTAGACGCCGTTACGCTCTTCGACGGTGAGGTGGCCGGTGCGGATATCGAGCACGCGTCCGGACGTCTGCAGAGTGAAGGTGACCTCGTACTGCCCGCAGGGCAGGTGGAAGACGTAGTGCATCGGCGCGGCCTCGTGCGGCGCGAGCGTCGGGAGCAGGCACTCCATTCAGTGCTGGCCCATGTAGGCACCGTTGGCCTCGTTCAACGGCGAGATGGTGGCCTGGATCCAGCTGATCTCGACCTCCTGCTCGCCGACGTTGCTGAACGGCACAGCGATCGATAGCTGGTCACCGTCGACGATGGAGATGTCGACCTCGCCCGACCAGTACATGGCGATCGCTGCGGGGTCGACGTCGAGGTGCATCGGCGTCCGGAAGTCGGGCAGCGTGCCGGTGCGCAGGCTGACCGAGTTCGCGACGCTGTTCTCGGCGACGATGAGGGTGCCGACCGCCTCTTCGGCCTCGGCACCATCGACGTGCAACGCGAGCTTGACGCCGTACGTGCCCGGCTGCAGCGCCGCGGTCGCCGCGGTCCAGCTCGCCCCCGCCGGTTCGAGCCGCTCGTTGGTGGGATCGGTCCGGGCGCCGAAGACGTGCGTGTTGCCCAGGTCGACGATGTCGAGCCAACCCTGGGCGCGACCGCGTTCGAGGACCTCGCTGCTAGTGTTGCGGTACCAGTTGCCGAGGCCGACGTTGCTCGCGGTTGCGCCGTCGAGCATCTCGATCGGCGCGGCCCATTTCACGATCTCGCTGGCCATTGGCGGACCCTAATTCCTGCTGGCGGCTTGCACCTGGGCCGCCACCCAACTCGGCCCCAACGGGCGACCAGGCCCCGCAACGAAGTGTGGAACTGCGCGTCGCGGGTAGCCCCGGGCCAGTGGGCGTGGTTGCCTCATGCCA
>CAXTHY010000103.1:3949-12971 GCA_964244175.1 uncultured Jatrophihabitans sp.
ATGGCGACATACCGGGTGACGATCACGCTCGACTTCAACGTCCACGACAAGTTCGCCCTCACCGACGCCGCGTTCCAGGACGTGCGGCACGTGGGCGACGGCGCGCAGACGACCGGCCGGGCGCACATCGGGGACTCCGAGATCGTCCTGCACATCGCCGACGACCAGGGGCCGGCCGCGTTGAACGTCCTCGTCGGACAGTGGGTGGCCGACCACCCGCCGATGCTGCCCGGGGCGTCGGCCGAGGTCGATGTCGACATCCACGCCGAAGCCCTGCCGGAGCCGGGCCCGCACTGAGACACCGCGGCCCACTATGCGTCCGGTCACGCTGGGTCGCATTTGCCTGCTCACGATGCATACGCTGCACGCGGGACGGCAGTCGGACGGCTTCCCCAAGCTGGCCCGCGCCGTTTCTCCCGGTGGAGTCCTGGGCGCTGAATCGTGCGGGAGAAGCGCCCAGGGCCACCGGTGAAACGGCGCTGAGACGCCGCGCTCAGGGAATCCCCTCAGAGCCGATCAGCCGGTGCGGGCTGTGACGATGTCGGTCAGCGCCACCAGCGCGGCGCGCGCCGGGACGTCGGGCAGCCCGGCGAGCACCTCACGGGCACTGTCGGCGTATCCGCGCAAGGTCTGCTGCGCTTCGTCCAGGGCCGACGACCCTCGCAGCAACGTCAGCGCCTCGGCGACGTCGGCGTCGTCGACCAGCGGGTTCGACACCAGCTTGCGCAGCCGCTCGGTGTCGGCCGACTCCGAGCGCAACGCGTAGAGCACCGGCAGCGTGGCCACCCCCTCGCGCAGATCGGTGCCCGGGGTCTTGCCCGACTCGGCCGACTCGGAGGCGATGTCGAGGATGTCGTCGCTGAGTTGGAAGGCCACGCCGATCCGCTGACCGAAGATGCGCAGCCCGTCGACGACGGCGGCATCGACGCCGGCGAAGTGCGCCCCGAATTCGGCGGCGGTGGCGATTAGCGAACCGGTCTTGTCGGCGAGCACGGCCAGGTAGTGCTCGATCGGGTCGTCGCCCTCGCGCGGGCCGACCGTCTCGCGAATCTGGCCGATGACCAGCCGCTCGAACGTCTGGGCCTGCAACCGCACGGCGTAGGGCCCGAGATCGGCCAGGATGTTCGACGCGCGCGAGAACAGGAAATCGCCGGTGAGGATGGCGACGGTGTTGTCCCACCGGGCATTCGCCGACTCGCTGCCGCGGCGCACGGGCGCCTCGTCCATCACGTCGTCGTGGTAGAGCGTGGCGAGATGGGTGATCTCGCAGACGGCGCCGGCGGCCGTGATCTCCGGACGACCCGGGTCGCCGAAATGCGCGGCCAGCACGGTGAGCAGCGGGCGGAACCGCTTGCCGCCGGCGTCGATCAGATAGCTCGCCGCGCCGGACACGAACTCGTCATCGGAGCGCACGGCGTCGTGCAACAGCGCCTCGATCGCGTCCAGGCCGTCGCGGACCGAGAGCTCGAGGGCAGGATCGTCGAACGTCACCCCGAGCGGCGCGGGGCTCATGAAGAAACCGCCCCCGTGCGAGTCGTCACCCGGTCAGTTTGGCAGCCCGGCTGGCAAGATCGATGATCGGCTGGGGAAAGAGACCTAGGACAACCGTCACGACGACCCCGAAGGTGAGCGCGACGGTGGTCGACCAGCCGGGGATCGCGATCGTCGGCCCGTGCTCCGGCGGCTCGGCGAAGAACATCAACACGACGATGCGCAGGTAGAAGAACGCGGCGATCGCGGACGCGATCAGGGCGATGACGACGAGCGGGCCGGCGACGTGATAGGCGGCTCGAAACACATAGAACTTGCCCGTAAAGCCTGACGTCAAAGGGATTCCGGCCATGGACATGAGCAGAATCGTCATGACGATGGCGACGAGCGGGCTCTTGCGCGCGAGCCCGGCCCACTGCGACAACGAGGCGGCCTCGCCGTCGGAGTCGCGCACCATCATCAGTAACCCGAACGCGGCCAGCGTGGTGAAGCCGTAGGTCAGCAGGTAGAACAGCACGCTCGAGATGCCATCGGCCGTCAGCGAGACGACGCCGACGAGGATGAAGCCGGCGTGCGCGATCGACGAATAGGCGATGATCCGCTTCACGTCGGTCTGGGTCAGGCCGAAGACGGCGCCGACGGCCATCGAGGCGATCGCGACGCCCCAGACGATCGGGCGCCAATCGCTGGCCGTGGTGCTGAAGCCGACATAGAGCACGCGCAGGATGGCGCCGAACGCGGCAACCTTCGTGCACGCCGCCATGAACGCGGTGACCGGGGTCGGCGCGCCCTGATAGACGTCCGGCGTCCAACTGTGAAACGGCGCGATGCCGGCCTTGAACAGCAGGCCGACGAGCAGCAGCGCCAGGCCGACGTAGAGCAGGACGTCGGACTTGGTGGAGTTCTGCGACGCCGACAAGATGGTCGGCAGGTCGACGGAATCGGCGTAGCCGTAGAGCAGCGCCAGCCCGTAGAGGAAGAACGCCGACGCGAACGCACCCAGCAGGAAGTACTTGACCGCCGCTTCCTGCGACAGCAGCCGGCGTCGGCGGGCCAGACCGGCCATCAGGTACAGCGGCAGCGACAGCACCTCGAGGGCGACGAACATGAGCAGCAGGTTGTTCGAGATCGGGAAGATCAGCATGCCGGCGACCGCGAACATCATCAGCGGGAAGACCTCGGTCTGCACGCGATCGGTCAGCGCCAGCCGGCGGTCCTCGGGCGAGCCCACGACGACCGCCGAGGCCGCGACGATCGGGCTGCCGACATCGACGCTGCGCTCGGCCATCAGCAACGTCGCCATGATCGCCAGCACCACGATCGTGCCCTGGATGAACAGGCCGGTCTTGTCGACGGCCAGCGAGCCGGCGAAGGGCATGTTGTTGCCCGCCGGTGACGGCGTGGTCAGGTTGGTGTTGTGCAGCACGGCGATCGCGATGATCGAGCCGATCAACCCGAGCAGCGACACCGCCACCTGCACGCTGAAGCGCTCCCGGCGCGGGATGACGGCCTCGACGAGCACGCCGAGCAGCGCCGCCCCGAGGACGATGAAGATCGGCATGAGCGCGCCGTAGGCCACCGACGGGGCGTCGATGGTCTTCGGGGCGGCCAGCAGCAGCGTGGCGCTCACTTTCGTCCTCCTGCAACAGGGCCGTACTGCGGTGCCGGGTCGGTCTTGTGGACGTCGCTGAGCGTCGCCCGCACCGCCGGATTGATGACGTCGAGCACCGGCTTCGGATACACGCCGAGGAACACGATGATCGCGAGCAACGGCGCGACGGCGAAGATCTCGCGCGCGTTGAGGTCACGGAATTTGGTGACCCTCTCGCTGACCTTGCCCTGGAACGTCCGCTGGTACAGGTAGAGCACGTAGATCGCGGCCAGCACGATGCCGGTGGTGGCGACGATCGCGAAACCCTTGTAGCGGGTGAACGTGCCCACCAGGACGAGGAACTCACTGATGAACGTGCTCATGCCCGGCAATGCGAGCGCCGACAGACCGGTGAGCAGGAACAGGCCGGCCAGAATGGGCGCCACCTTGGCCACGCCGCCGTAGTCGTCGACGTTGCGGCTCTTGCCCCGCGCGATCAGCAGGCCGACGACGATGAACAGCGCGCCGGTCGAGAAGCCGTGGTTGACCATGTAGAGCACGGCGCCGGTGCCGCCCTGCGTGGTGAACGCAAAGATGCCCAGGCCGATGAAGCCGAAGTGCGCGACCGAGGTGTAGGCGACGAGACGCTTCATGTCGCGCTGGCCGATCGCCAGGAACGCGGCGTAGAGGATGCCGATCACCGACAGCACGAGGATGGTCGGCGCGAAGTAGCGCGACGCCCCCGGGAATAGCGGCAGGCAGTAGCGCAGGAACCCGAACGTGCCGACCTTGTCGAGCACCCCGACCAGCAGCGCGGCGCCGCCAGCCGGCGCCTCGGCGCCGGCGTCGGGCAGCCAGGTGTGGAACGGCACCAGCGGCGCCTTGATCGCGAAGGCGATGAAGAAGCCGAGGAACAGCCACTTCTGCGTCGCGTCGTTGGGCAGCGGGTTGTCGATCAGACTCGTGATGGAGAACGACTTCGCCGGGTTGGTGAGGTAGAGCCCGATGACGCTCGCCAGCATCAGCAGGCCGCCGATGAGCGAGTACAGGAAGAACTTCATCGCCGCGTATTGCCGGCGCGGGCCGCCGAAGCTGCCGATGATGAAGTACATCGGCACGAGCATCGCTTCGAAGAACACGTAGAACAGGAAGACGTCCGTGGCGGTGAAGACGCCGACCATGAAGAACTCGAGCAGCAGCAACAACGCGAAGTAGTTCTTGACGCTGCGCCGCTTGGCGCCGGCCGGGGCGATCTCCTCGGCGCCGGACTTGCTGTCGAGTGAGTTCCAGCTGGCCAGGATCACCGCCGGGACGAGCAGCACCGACATCGCGACGAGGACGAGGGCGATGCCGTCGACCCCGAACGCGATGTGCACGCCGAACGCCTTGATCCACGTCCAGCTGCCCTCGAATTGGAACCGCTTCGCACCCTTGCCGGTGTCGAAGGTGAACAGGACGGTGAGCGCGTAGACGACGACCACGAGCGAGACGCCGAGGCTGATCTGCTTGGCCAGCCGGGCCTGCGCCTCTTTCAGCGCGAAGACGACCAGCGACCCCACCAGGGGGATCAGCACCAGAATTACCAGCGTGTAGTCCCTCATCACTGGAACCTGATCGCAAGGAGCACGGCGACGATCGCGATCGTGCCGCCGAGCATCGACAGCGCATAGCTGCGGACGAAGCCGGTCTGCGATCTGCGCACCCGGGCCGATCCGCCGCCCAAGCCGGCCGCGAGGCCCGTCACCGCCCCGTCGACACCGCGGTTGTCGAAGTAGACCAGCGCCCGGGTGAGCCACTGCCCCGGCTTCATCAGCACGTTCTCGTTGAACGCGTCGGCGAACAGGTTGCGCCGGGCCAGCGTCGTCACCGGCGAGACGCCCATCGGCGGGCTGACCGGCACCGGCTTCGTCCCGAACGCGACGTAGGCGCCGGCGATGCCGAGGACGACGACGAGCAAGGTGATGAGCGAGAGCACCACCGGCGAGATGGTGTGCACGCCGACCTCGACACTGTGGCCCACCGACGGCTCGAGCCACTTCTGCACTCCCCCACCGAAGATCAGTAGGTAGCCGCCGACGAGCGCCAGGACACCCAGCGTCATCATCGGGATCGTCATGACCGGCTTGGCCTCGTGCGGGTGGACGTCGGCTTCCCACCGCCGCTTGCCCAGGAACGTCATGACGAACGCGCGGGTCATGTAGAACGCGGTGATGCCGGCGCCGAGCAGCGCGCAGATACCGAGGACGTAGCCGGAGGTGCCACCCTTGTCGAACGCGGCTTCGATGATCTTGTCTTTGGTGAAGAAGCCGGTGAACGGCGGGATGCCGAGGATCGCGAGGTAGCCGCACAGGAACGCGGCGAAGGTGATCGGCATGACCCGCCAGAGGCCGCCGAAGCGCCGCATGTCGATGGTGTCGTTCATGGCGTGCATGACCGAGCCGGCCGACAGGAACAGCGCGGCCTTGAAGAAGCCGTGACCGAGCAGGTGGATGATGCCGATCGCGTACACGCCGGGGCCGAGTCCGACGGCCAGAAACATGTAGCCGATCTGGCTGACCGTCGAGTTGGCCAGCACCCGCTTGAGGTCGTCCTGGCCGCAACCGGCGATGCAGCCGTAGAGCAGCGTGATCGCACCGATGATCGTAACCACGGTGCGGGCGGCGTCGGAGGCGTTGAAGATCGGGGCCGAGCGGGCAATCAGGTACACGCCGGCGGTGACCATCGTCGCCGCGTGGATGAGGGCCGAGACCGGGGTCGGGCCCTCCATGGCGTCGGGCAACCAGGTCTGCAACGGGAACTGTCCCGACTTGCCGCAGGCGCCGAGCAGCAGCATCAACGCAATGGCCGCGGCGACCCCACTGGAGACGTGGTGGTTGCCGAACTGGGGCAGGACGCCGGCGAACGACGTGCTGCCGAAGTTCGCGAACATCAACATGATGGCGATGGACAGGCCGACGTCACCGACGCGGTTGGCGAAGAACGCCTTGTTGCCGGCCGTCGCCGCCTTGTTGCGGTTGAAGTAGTACGAGATCAGCAGGTACGAGGCGAGACCGACGCCTTCCCAGCCGACGTAGAGCAGCAGGTAGCTGTCGGCCAGCACCAGCAGCAGCATGGCCGAGATGAACAGGTTGAAGTAGCCGAAGAAGCGCCGGCGGCCGGGGTCGTCGGCCATATACCCGACGGCGTAGATGTGGATCAGCGAACCGACGCCGGTGATGAGCAGGACGAAGACGAGCGCGAGCGGGTCGAGGAGCATGCCGGCGTCGACGTGGAAGCCGGCCACCGGGACCCAGCTGAACAGGTGCCGGTCGACCTCACGCTGGTGCTGACCCTTGACCGAGAAGAACAGCACGACGGCATACCCGAACAGGGCGACGGGCACCAACGCGCCGAGCCACTGGCCCCACTTGTCGGCCCGCTTGCCGGTGATGAGCAGGACGGCGGCCGACAGCGCGGGCAGCGCGACGAGCAACCAGACACCGGTCTGGACGCCGTGTGCATTTATCACGAGCGGCCTGCCAGCGTGAGCATCGCAGCGAGCCCCAGCGAGCGAGGAGCGGAGCGATGGCGGGTCGCGGGGGGCACAGCTTCTATCACGGGTGGGGCCCCCTTAGTACTTCAGCAGGTTGACGTCGTCGACCGACGCAGACCTGCGGGTTCGGAAGATGGCCATGATGATCGCGAGCCCGACGACGACCTCGGCGGCGGCCACGACCATGACGAAGAACGCCATGACCTGCCCCTCGAGGTCACCGTTGATCCGCGAGAACGTCACCAACGTGAGGTTGACGGCGTTGAGCATCAGCTCGACGGACATGAAGACGACGATGGCGTTGCGGCGCACGAGCACACCGACCGCGCCGATGGTGAACAGCGCCGCGCTCAACACCAAATAATAAGTTGGCGTCATGACCGGATCTCGCTGTCGTCGTACTCGGCGGGATCGAGGGCGCGGGGCAGCCCCGTCCACGGCTCGAACTCCTCACTGAACATGACCGACTCGCGCGAGATCGTGCCGTCGGGCAGCAGGGCCGGGGTGCCGATCGAGTTGCCGGTGGAGAGCACGCCGGGCCCGGGCAGCGGCTGCGGGCGGCCGCTGCGGATGCGCTCGCGGGCCATCGACTTCTGGCTGCGCTTCGGGCCCTCGCGCTCGATGTGGGCGAGGACCATCGCGCCCACCGCGGCGACGATCAGCAGCGCCGACGTCAACTCGAAGGCGAACAGGTACTTGGTGAACAGCAGCTCGGCGACCGAGTTGACGTTGGCGCCATTGGCGTTGGCCTTATCGAGGTTGACCGGCTTGATGCCCTTGAACGCGCGGCCGACCGAGAGTGCGACGAGCAGCGCGAAGCCGACGCCGAACAGGGCGGCGGCCCAGCGCTGACCGCGCAGCGTCTCGACGATGGAGTCCGAGGAGTCACGGCCCACGAGCATCAGCACGAACAGGAAGAGGATCATGATCGCGCCGGTGTAGACGATGATCTGCACCAGGCCGAGGAACGGGCCCTGCTGGATGACGTAGAACGCGCCCAGCGACATCATGGTGGCCACGAGCGAGAGCGCCGAGTGGATGGCGTTGCGGAACAGCACCATGCCGATGCCGCCAGCCAGCGACAGCGGGCCGAGGATCCAGAACGCGATGGCCTCGCCCAGCGGCACCTGGCCGTTGTGCAGGGCCCCGGAGGCAAGGAGCGCGGCGCTCACTGCCCGTCCCCCCCATCGAAGTTGTCCGCGCTTGCCGCTGCCCTAGCCCGGGGACGCGCGGACAACTGTGCGGAGCCCGCCGAGTTGTCCGCGCTTGCCGCTGCCCTAGCCCGGCGACGCGCGGACAACTGTGTGGGGGTGGGGGTGGCGGGGGTGGGGGTGGGGGTGGCGGGGGTGCTCATCCGCGGCCTCCGTGACGGCCGACCTCGATCGCGTGGCCGGTGATCGGCTTGCCGGCGACGTTGGCCTGGCTCTGCGGCTCGCCGGTCTGCATCGGCGCCTGCGACTTGACGGTGTAGTAGTCCTTCTCGTCATCGCCGAGGCGCATCGGGTGCGGCGGCGACTCCATGCCCGGCAGCAGCGGAGCCATCAGCTGCTCCTTGGTGTAGATCAGTTCCTGGCGGTTGTCGAGGGCGAGCTCGTACTCGTTCGACATGGTCAGCGACCGCGTCGGGCAGGCCTCGATGCACAGCCCGCAGAAGATGCAGCGCAGGTAGTTGATCTGATAGACCGCGCCGTAGCGCTCGCCCGGCGAGAAGCGCTTCTCGTCGGTGTTGTCGCCGCCCTCGACGTAGATCGCGTCGGCCGGGCAGGCCCACGCGCACAGCTCGCAGCCGACGCACTTCTCCAGCCCGTCCGGGTGCCGGTTGAGCACGTGCCGGCCGTGGTAGCGCGGCTTGGTGCCGTAGTAGTCGAACGGGTACTGCTGCGTGTAGACCTTCTTGAACATCGTCGCGAAGGTCAGCCCGAAGCCCTTCGCGAATCCGACCGCCGTGCCCGACGGCTCAGGGGTCGAGACGGTCGGCGGCCCCGACTTCGCTCCCGGGCTGACCGGCAGGTTGTCACTCATCGGGTTCTCCATCCGGCAGTTCGGAACGCCGCCGGCGGGCGCCGGACGTGGCCAGTTGGCGCGGCGGCTTGGGGACGACGAGATCCATCGGCGGGATCGGGAACGTCGACGGCAGCGCCGCCTCGTCCTCGTCGGCGCGGGCGGCCGCGCGTCGGGCCGCGGCCCCTTCGAACACCATCAGCGCCGGCACCACGATTACCAGCAGCACGATCGCCAGCGGCACGGCCACGGCCTGCCACTTGGGCCAGCCGCGGTCCTGCAGCACGTGGATCGACGTGACGGCCAGGATCCAGACCAGGTTGATCGGGATGAGCACCTTCCAGCCGAGGGCCATGAACTGGTCGTAGCGCAGGCGGGGCAGCGTGCCGCGCAGCCAGACGAACACG
>CAXTHY010000104.1:0-12965 GCA_964244175.1 uncultured Jatrophihabitans sp.
CTCCGCGCAGATCGCCTGGCCGAGCTCCTCCTCGTTGGCGCTGGCGGTGATTTGGCGCAGGAAGCCCGCCAGCGCGGCGTTGGCGCGCGCGCTGTCCGCCGCGAGATCGGGCAACTGCAAGCCACCCTGCTCGAACGCGTCCGCCGCAAAACCGTCACCCGACGCGCCAAAACCAACCGCGCCTACATCTCCGGAAACAAGATCAAAAACGCGGCCGGGCAACCCATCCCCAAGCGGGCAATCTCTGATGAGGCAACGACCCAACCCAAGCGGGCATCTTGACGTGAGGCATCGGGAAGCCGGCGCTCAGGCGACCGGGCGCATGCCGAGCAGGCGCACGCCGTCGTCGTCGCGCAGCACGGCGGTGACCCAGCCGCCGCGGCGCCCGTGTCGGCGCAGCTCTTCGGCGTCGGCGGTGACCTCGACCGGCTCGAACTGCCGGTGCTCCCAGTTCATCCGCGCACGGTGCCCGGCCTGGGCCAGCGGCAGGACCGACGCCTCGGTGGCCAGCGCGTCCTGGGCTTCGGTGAGGTGGCGGATGGCGTCGTCCAGCGCGTCGACGAGCCCGCGGTTGCCGTCACACCAGGTTGCGACCAGCTCGGGGCGGGTACGGGCCACCCGCGAGCCCGACATGTAGGAGCCGGCGGCGAGGGATAGCCCCAGCTCGCCACCGGCCAGGCCGGTGAGGGCCAGGGCCTCGGCCAGCACGTGGGGCAGGCCGATCACCCGGGCGACCGCGGCGTCCTGTTCCGCCGCCGTGGTCGGCACCGGGCGGGCGCCGAGGTCGCAGACCAGCCCGGCCAGCCGCAACCAGGCCTGGACGTCGGTGTCGGCTTCGAGGGTCAGGGCCCAGGGCGCGTCGCGGAACAGCAGCGGGTCAGCCGCCGGCCAGCCCGTCTCTTCGACGCCGGCGAGGGGGTGGCCGCCGACGAAGGACGCGTGCGGCGCATGTTCGCGGATCGCCGCCAGCACCGGCGTTTTCAGCGTGCCGACGTCGGTGAGCACCGCGCCCGGCGCAAGGTGCGGTGCCAGCGAGGCCAGCGCCGCGTCGACCTCGGGCAGCGACATCGCCAGGACGACAAGATCGGCGCCGTGTACCGCCGCGGCATCGGTGGGCGCGATCGGGAAGCCGGCCGAGCTGGCCGCGGCGGCCGTCCCGTTGTCGATGTCGTAACCGACGACCGGCAAACCGGCATGGTGGATCGCATGCAGCAACGACCCGCCGATCTGTCCGAGGCCGAGCACCGCGACCCGGTGGAACAAGGCCAGCGGCCGCACGGCGTCGATTCCCGGTGAGCTCACGACATTGACGCTAGCGTCAGCGCGTCCTCGGGTTCCCGTGGCCGGGTTTTCCGTGTCAGGATCGACACTCGTCACATGGGGGTCCTCGCGAGAGGGGTGGCACGGTCCTCGAGAGAGGTGGTGCAGCAGTGGCACAGCGGGGATTTGCCGTGGCGGCCTTCCGCGACGGCCCGCAATGGCGCGTCGAGCCGCTGCCGCCGGCCGTGCTCGACGATCTGGGGGTGTTGCTCTCGGCGCTGCGTTCGCAGTCACCTGAGGGTGGGCCGTTCGTCATCGCCAGCGTCGAGGACGAGTTCTTCGTGATCGCGCGGCTGGACGGGCGACGCATCTCCTTGCTGCTCTCCGACCTGACGGCGGCGGTCGAGTTTCCGTTGGCCGAACAGGCGATGAATCGTCTGGGTGAGGATCCGCCGGCCGACGACGAGCTCGATGAGGTCTGGCCCGTAGGCGATCTCGAGTTGTTCAGCGATCTGGACCTGTCGGAGGACGAGATGGAGGACATCCTCGACGATCTCGACGCCCTGCCCGACGAGATGCTCGAATCGATCATCGAGCGCCTCGACATCGGCGAGCAGTACCGGCATGCGCGGGGCTCGGCCTGGTCAGCGCAGGCGACGACCTGATGTCGTACTTCGCCGCTGTACTCATCCGGGCCGACGATCGCTGGCGCGGGACGGAGGTCGTGCTGGATGACTGCGAGTCCCTGGCCGACCTCGGTGACGTGCTGCGCGACGCGCACGGGGACGTGCGCCTGCTGCTCATCGAGCAGGACGACGAGTACGCCGCGCTCGTCCGCCTCGACGACGACGCGGACGATCCGCGCGCGTTCCTGTCCGACGGGCATTCCGCCGACGGCTATTCGATGGCGGCGCTCGTGGCCGAGGAACTCGAGGAGATCGGCGCCGAGGAGGTCGACGACGAACTGCTGCTCGACAGCGAGGTGCCGGTCGTCCACGACAGTGCCCCGTTTGGTGATGCGGAGGTTGTCGAGGATCTCGGCACGTCCGCCGCCGACCTGCTGGCGATGTGCGCGCACGAGGGGACGTTGCCGGTCGACCTGCTGCTCGCAGTTTGTGAGAAGGCCGGCTGCGGCGGCGTCTTCGAAGATCTGCGCGGGTGACGTCCGGACCGATCGGCACTGACCACGACGCGGTCGGGCTCGCCCTCGAGGGCGCGCGGGCGGCGGCCGCGGCGGGGGAGATCCCGGTCGGTGCCGTGGTGCTCGGGCCCGACGGCGCGCTGCTCGGGAGCGGACACAACCAGCGCGAGAGCGAGCATGACCCGACTGCGCACGCCGAGATCGTCGCGCTGCGCCACGCCGGTGCCACCTCGGGCTCGTGGCAGCTGACCGGGTGCACGCTGGTGGTGACGCTCGAACCCTGCACCATGTGCGCGGGTGCCGCCGTGCTGGCCCGCGTCGCGCGGGTGGTGTTCGGCGCGTGGGACCCGAAGGCGGGGGCCGCCGGATCGCTGTGGGACGTGGTCCGCGACCGACGGCTCAACCACCGTCCCGAAGTGGTCGGCGGGGTCCGCGAGCCCGAATGCGCCGCCTTGCTGGAGCAGTTCTTCCGCGTCCGCCGCCCGCCCGCTTAGGGCTCGCCCCCGCCCGCGCCGCCCCGCCCCGCGCCCCGCGCCGCCCCAGCTGTTGAGTGGCGACTCCGGGGGCTGAGTGGCGACCTGTTCCCCGCCACTCAAGCTCGGATGTCGCCACTCAACGGAGTAGGGAGCCGGGAAGACGGACGGGGATCGGGCCGGCCCGTGTCCGGTAATCTCATGTGCGGTGGCGTGTCCGAGCGGCCAAAGGAGCACGCCTCGAAAGCGTGTGTGGGTAAAACCACCGTGGGTTCGAATCCCACCGCCACCGCCAACACAACGGCGTGATTGCTGGCTCGTAGCCGTCAGCAACAACAGGAGCGTTGCCCATGACGTCATCCCTGGTAGCCAGTTTGGTGGCCAGCGTTGGATAAACTCGATCGGCCTCGCATGTCCGCGCGGGCCGTTGTCGTCACCTTCGTGTGGTGAGCCCGTCTGGGAGCCACCACCCGTAGCAGATGACCGCGATGACCGGACAAACGACCGTACCGATGCCCGGCCTAACCAGGCTGACCGCCGTGGCCCCGACGCCCACCGGAGTGATCCGGGCCGTCGAGGAGCGACTCGACGCGCTCGAACGCGACGTGCGTTCGGCCCGCGACGCGCTCGAGCGGCTCCGAGCCCTCATCGAAGCAATCGACAAACACTCAGATCGCCCGTAAACAACGTGCCGGGAATCCCGTCCTTCGGCGGACGTCTCGCGTTCATGTCGAAGTGCATCGGCCGACGAAAGCGAAACCGCGGCCGATCTCACCGATCTCACCGATCTCCGCTCGGCCTGTGCCGCCCACGCCGCGTCCCGAAGGCTCGGCCAGTCGGCACCGCTCCACTCGCCCGCAACTAGTGTTCAGTCGCGTAGCACGAGAAGTGACGGAGTACCCATGGTCGAATTGAAGACGCCCGGCGAGATCGACGCGATGGCGGCGGCCGGGGCAGTCGTCGCCCGCGCGTTGACTGCGGTCGAACGGGCGGCGCAGGTGGGGACGCGTCTCGACGCGCTCGACCAGGTCGCCCGTCAGGTCCTGCACGATGCCGGCGCGAGTTCGCCGTTCCTCGGCTACCACCCGTCCTTCGGTGCCAGTCCCTTCCCGGGAGTTGTCTGTTTGTCCGTTAATGACGCGGTGCTGCACGGCTTGCCCACCGCCTACCGGCTGCGCGACGCAGACCTGCTCAGCGTCGACTGCGGCGCGACCCTCGACGGCTGGACCGGTGACGCCGCGACCTCCTTCTGCGTCGGGCACACCAGTGCCGCCGATGCCCTCCTGCTCGAACACACGCGCAACGCCTTGGCCGCAGGAATCGCCGCCGCCGAACCGGGGAACCGTCTCGGCGACATCTCCGCCGCCATCGGACGCGTCGCCCGCGCCGCCGGCCTCGGGTTGCACACCGACTTCGGCGGCCACGGCATCGGCCGGACCATGCACGAAAGCCCGCACGTACCCAACGAAGGGCGCGCCGGCCACGGAATGCGGCTGCAGCCCGGCCTCACCGTCGCCATCGAACCGTGGTTCCTCGCCGGCGGCCTCGACGCCTACCGCTTCGATGACGACGGCTGGACGCTGCGGAGCACGGACGGTTCCCGCGGCGCCCACTTCGAACACACAATCGCCGTCACCGAATCCGGTCCACGCGTTCTCACCACCAGCAGCCACGCGCAGAGTTGACCGCGACATCAGGTGTCTCGGGACCGGTCGAGGCGTTCGGGAAGTCGCTCGAAGCCGGCCGCCTCGTAAGTGGTGACAGCGCTCAGAAGGGAGCTCGGAGTGCAGACGAGCACACTGGACGAGCCCAGCCTTCGGAGGTGGGCGGCCGCGGCCACACAGATCGCAGCGCCGTAACCGCGCCGACGATGGTCGGCGTGGACGCCGAGCGGCTCAAGCAGGGCCGGCTTGCCCGGGCCGGCCGACCAGGCCGTCACCGTTGCCACCGCAACACCGTGCTCGTCACGGGCGAGCAGGCAGCGGGCGTCGGCGAACGGCGAGCCGGCCGCCATCGTGTGCCACTTCTCGTCGGTGAACCGTGCAGATCCCCACGCCGACCGATGGACGGCCGTGCACTCGGACACCTGCTCGGCCGAGGCGACCACCTCCGTCGGAAGATCCGTCTGGTCCACCGGCGCAGCTAGATCCAAACGCAACGGGGTCCACAGATCGCCGCTGCGCCAGACGCCATCGGATAACAGTTCTTGGATGCGGGTGCTGTCGGGCACCTCGACCGACACCTTTCCGGCTGGGAGGACGCCACGCTCCGACTCGGACAGATCGGCAACCACGTCGCGGGCGAGTTCCTCCTGGCACCACACGTCGGGTGCGACCGTCATCCGCAGCACGTCGGGGCTGTCGAGGAACCCGACGGCGAGGATCTTGCCGTCCCGGCTCCAGGTCCGCACGGCCGCCGCCAACACCGCTGCGCCGAACCGCCAGTGCCAACCCAGGTCGCCTGGATGCAGTTGAATCGGTGCGTCGTCGCGCTGCCAGCGGCGAAGCGCGGACACGACATCGTCGAGCTCGCGAACGTGCGGAGTGTGCAACTCGATGGCCACGTGACGAGCACACCACTTACGCGTCGCACCAACCACCGGAAACTATCCGACTCGCACTGGTCGGACGACCCGTGCCGATTGACGATCCGTCACCGGGCATGGAACACGCGCTCTGCGCGGCAATTGCATGCGCTCCAGCGAGCACGCCACGGGGCAGCGGACGTGACCTATCAACTGTCCGATCTTGTAGCCAGCCGCACGTACGTCGCTGACTGTGAGACCAACCTGCCCCCACCGCTGTCAATGACGGCCCCTACGGCGGTGAGGAGACCGGCTAACCGGAGCCGACCCAGACGCTGATGGTCAGTGAGGCTGCTCAGGAACCCCACCCAATGTTCAGTACTGTAAGTCGCTTTCCACCGTTTTGTTTCCGAACGCACGTCGGCAAAGCGCGCGTCGTTCGCAAGCGGATCGCCGGGCTCACCAGCGAGTCTGGGGTCGTGGCCAGGCACAGCCAACTCGGGCGCGAGGCGGTCGTAGATGGCATCCAGCTCGACGAGGATTGAGTCGTCGAAGACGTGGTAGTTCCAGACCCGAGCCAGCGTGCCGCCCGGCCTGAGGAGTCCGGCAATTTTCGGAATGCAGATGCTCGGATCAAGCCACTGCCAGGACTGACCGCACGTGACCAGTCCGAATCGGCGGCCACGATTATTCCAGTCCTCGAAACGAGCGATCTCGACAGCAACGCCATGGCCCCGGGCGATTCTCGCCATATCTAGATCAGGCTCAACCGCAATGACGCGCAGACCGCGAGCCGCTAGCAGCACGGCGACCTTCCCTGTGCCACACCCGATGTCCAGTGCCTGGAGCGCGCCGCTAGCAGTCAACATGTCAACGACGGACGCCGGGTAGCTCGGCCGAAATTCGTCGTACAGCTGCGCAACCGACCCGAAGAGCCGCGCACGATCTCGGTCACCGTGAAGGCCCTCAAGCGGCACAGCACGGATTGTGGCACTACATGCGGCGTCGACCCCTGCCCAACGACCCGCTCGTTAGGCCGAAGCGTACGGTTGATCTTGATCGCGAGCCTTGGTGGCGCCGTCGGGCAGGTTGTCGACGGTGTGGTCGCTGGTGAGTGCAATGGCGCCTCCTCCGGTTGCGGGCAGCTGGCGCGCGAATGCGGCGAGCAGCAGCCATCCGATGCTCAGCAAGGAATGATCTTGCGTCGGTGGTTCGACGACCACGTCCTACCGACGTTGGCCGATCGAGTGTTGCCATTTGACCTAGCGGCCGCGCGGATCCTCTCGGCCTACCGAGTTCCCGAGCACGCGCCGATCGGCGACGCCCTTATCGCAGCCATCGCTCAGTCCGCAGAGATGACTGTCGCCACGCGGAACACGAAGCATTTCGAACCACTCGGCGTGCCATGCCTCAACCCGTGAGACACCAACCCGACCATCCGCTGACTCGCACGTTGGTCGGCGCTGTGCCGCGCGGGGCTATGAGCGTTCGCGCGGCGCTGCCCCGGACGTCGGGTCTAGTCGAGAGTGTCGTTTGCTGTTGGTTCGACGGGCGAGATGGCTACGTTGTTGCCGGGGTCGTGCGACCGCCCTCGGCAGTAAGCCAGGTTCTGGGCTCGCCCGGTCAAGACCACACGCTTTGGGGTGTGCTGCCCGGGCAGTCTCATTGTGAGGGTGGTCGCCAGCGTCGAACCGGCGAGGTCGCAGCGATATTTGGCGACGCCCACGTAAGCGGACTGTCCCTGCGGCAGGGTGACCGGTTCGGGATGCCGTTGAGTGACGTATTGGCTGCGCCCGTCGGTGTAGGTGAAGGCCAGGGGCGTTCCGTGCCCGTCGGCCAGCGTGATCGTTGGGTAGCCGGTGATACGACATGGTGAGCCGTGATTGCTTATTCGGAACGCGTCGCCGCGATCACCAGTGGCCTGAAAGTCGACCGCAGGGTCGTAGCTCACGACGAGACTGCCGTCCTCGCAGGTCGGGAGCACCGGCTGTTGCGTCGCGCCCGTCAGTGTGGACGCCGCGGGTGCGGGCTGCGAGGCGGAATGGGTCGAGGAAACGGGCGTACTAACCGAAGATCGAACCGCCAGCGGGACTGGTTTCATGGTCGGCGTCGTCATTGGGGTGCCGGCTCCCGATGAGCACGCGGTCACGAACGCCAGTACGCCGAGTGCAAGCGGCCCCCAGCAAGACCGCGCCATGGCCGGGAAGCTATTACCCCCACGCGTCTACGTCACCCGTTGCGGTCGATACCGTACGCAGGCTCGCCGGCGTGAGCGCGCGTTTGAACTGGTGGCGTGGCGAGCGGGTTGGTCGCCCGGGTGCCGGGCAACAAGCTGACCCGGTTACGGGGCGAATCATCAGCCGCGAGCTAACAGTCGAACGAGTGGCCGTCGATTCAATCACCGAGATCGATACGTCGTACTGGTTCGACGGGTCACCCGAAGTGCCCCTGTGATCAGGCTGCTAGGTCGTGCGGATGAAGGTGGCAGCGTCGCCGTAACCGTTCGACAGGGTGAGGGTGTCCCCGGCCAGGGTCCATTGGACGCTGCCGGTAAAGAACTGGACCAGTCGTCGTTGTTGCGCCGTGGAGAGGGCAGGCCCGCAGCTCAGCAACAGGTTGTCGGTCATCTTCGACTGGAATTGGACGGCGGTATTGGAGACTTGCACGGCCATCGTGACGCATGATCCTTCGTGGAGGATCAGGTACGAGTCGTCACGGGGTCGCACGGGCGGACCGAACCGAAACACCACCGGCGCACTGGCCGTCTCGGGTTGTCTTGATCCGACTTTCAGGTCGGTGATGCGCCACCTCGATCTGGTGAGGTAGTCACTGGTGATGCCTGCCGGAGCAGATGGCGACCGAATGCCGTTTGAGTTGCCCGGCTCGGCCGTCACGCCGGTGGACGATCTCGACGCGGTGACCGCAAGGGCCGTGGCGAGGGCCGCGACCGCCACGACCAGCACCACTGACGAGGCCAGCACAGTCACGCGGTGCCGGCGCTGGGTCCGTGCCGAGGCGAGGACCGACTCCACGTCAATGGCTGTCGGTGGCTCGGCAGGTAGGACGTCGAGGTACGCACGTGCCACTTGGCGCGCATCGTCGTGTTCGTATTCGTATTCATGATTCATGGCTGTTCTCCGCAACTCGTTCGGTGTCTCTGAGCTTGGCGATCGCACGGGACGTCTGTCGTTTCACTGAGCCGACCGAGCAGTTCATGATCTGCGCGGTGTCCGCTTCGCTGAGATCTTCTAGGTACCGCAAAACCAAGACCGCATGCTGTCTGCGCGAAAGGTGTTGCAGCCGACGCGCTACGTCGATGCGGTCATCTACGAGCCCCGTATCGTCACCGGCAGGCCGCTCGATTTCGGAGAAGCCGTGGGCGAGTTCGCTGTTCGCGCGAAGCCGCCGCCACGAGAGGTAGGACGAAAGGATCGCCTTCCTGACATACGCCGCGCGGCTCTCGGGCACGATCGAACCCCACTTCCGCCACACCTTGACGAGAGCAATCTGCACTACGTCCTCGGCCAGCCCCCAATCAGAGGTGAGACGCCACGCGAACCGCTGCAACCCGGCACCCTGGTCGACGACGAAGGCGCGAAACTCCTCCTCATCGCTGCTCACGATCCAGGCTCCCCTCGGCTCAAGCCGCTCCGGCGGTCACCTGTAAGACGCCTCCAACGCCCTTGCAGGTTGACGCGGGCCGCCGGTAGAGCCGAAGGAGGCAGCCAACCCTCTAGCGCAGATGATCTGTCTCGGCATACTCAGCGACGTCCTCTGCGCAAGATCGCGCTGTCGGCTCGTGCCCATATCGAAGCTAAGGGGTAGCTGCTATGAGGTAGAAGTCAGTGGGCCGGGGCAATTGTCAATACCTGTGGATCGGGCGTTTTCACGCCGCAGTCTCGATGGACGGCGTGACAGGTTGTTGATCTTCATCGTCTCGTTCGATGAGTTTGAACGTCAGGTCGAGGAGTTGCCGGGATGTCCGCGCCATAGCGCGGTAATACTCGAAGCCGCACCGCAAGGACTCGCGTCCTGAATAGGCGTCAACGAAGTTGCGGCGTACGGCCGGGTCGATTCCCCGCCCGGCATGCGTTCCGGTGCGGTAGAAGAAATCGAGATAGCCGGCCTCGTATCCCTCGAGCACCGTCTCGGCCAGGCCAGGGACGGAGTGGAAGCCGAACCACCACGGCGGCCCGCCCTCGAAGAACTCCTCGGCGCCGGGTAAAGCGCCGAGCGTGGACTCCATGAGCACAAGTCGCCCGACGCGATTGGGTCGGGGTTAGCCCGAGTACGAACGCCGGCGGCACGCCGGCGTCGATCGCGACCACATCCACCGTCGGCTCATGAATTGCGTCCAGCACGGCGAGCAGATCCTCCGACAGTGTCTGCGCGTCGTACCCACCAGTCGCGCGAGTGCTCCCACCGCAACCTCGCAGGTCGACGGCGATGACGCGGCGCGCGCCCTGGAGCTGTGGTGCGACGGACGACCAGACCGCGCGCGTGTGCGGGAACCCGTGCACGAGCAGCACCGCCGGACCGCTACCGCTGATCGCGAACTCGATCTCGGCGCTCTCCGTCGGGACGCGCTCGACACTTTCACGCATACGACCTCCCCGGTAACCGATGGTTACCATGACGCTATGTCGCCGGCGGGCAAGTCGGGAGACGCACTTCCGCCTCCGGTGGTCACGTACGAGTGACCACGCCACCGAGGGGTGACCGGTTCAATCCGGGATGCCCCACCCGCCGCCTACTCGATCGCATCGGCACCAAGTGGGTGTCGATGATCGTCATCACGCTGGACGCTGCGTCCGCAGAGGTGCGCTTCGCCGAACTGCGCCGGCGCATCCCGGGCATCTCGCAGAAGATGCTGTCCCAGACCCTGTCTGGCCTGGTGCGCGACGGACTGGTCGAGCGCCGCGTCGAGGCCACGGTGCCGCCGTCGGTCCACTACCGCCTGAGCCCGCTCGGCCTCTCATTGACCCAGCCGCTGGCGAGTGTGCGGGAGTGGGCTGAGACGCACATGCACGACATTGACGCGTACCGGCAACGGTGTGAAGCGACGAGCTGACACAGCGCGTCGCGGGACTTCACCCACCTGGCACTCGACGATGAATAAGTCGTGGTGCGACTGGCCGACCGGTACGCGGAGCACCACCACGACGGGACGGCACGGCAGCGGCGGCGGCGGTCAATTGCACCGTGTCCGCAAGCGCATCCTGAGCGGTCGGGTCGGAATCTGCGTCAGGGATGTCGGTAAGCAACAGTCGGCAGACGATAAACGCAACGGCCGGGACGGCGAGTTCGGCCGGCCAGCGGCGCAACGCCTCGGCACTCGCGGTAGCGCATTTGCAGGGCTGGTCCGTGTGGCCTGGGCTCAGGGTCATTCGATGGCCAGGGTGACCGTGCAGCCGATGCCGGGGGCGCCGGCGAGTCTTCGATCAGCTGTGACCAGCGGGCAGTCATGTGCTTCGGCGGCCGCGATATAGGCCGCGTCGTAGCCGGTGATGTTGGAGCGCAATTCCCACATTCGCGGGAGTAGCGCGGTTGTCTGAATGAGATCGATTGTTGCTGCAGCGACGGCAGCAAGGGCTCCTTCGGCGCGCTGGTCGCTGATCGTGTGGCCCAGCCAGCGGCCACGGATTGCTGAGTAGACCTCAACGACGAGGTGCTCTGGCGCGGCCCAATGCGGGTCGTTGCTGAGCTCGGCTCGTGCTCGTGCGCCGACCTGCCCGTCGTCGGTCAGGGCGTTGGTCAGCACGGACGCATCGACCACGATCACGTCTGGGTGGTCTCACCGTCAGGATCGCGCTCGGCCCGCGCTTCGTCGATGAGGTGGGACAGGTCCGCGGCTGACAGTGAGGACCCGTCGTTGCGGTCAGCGAAGCGGGTCAGGATCGCCACGTTCGCCGACCGGTTGGCCTCATCGGTCACGAGTTTCAGCAGGAATGATTGAAGGGATTGACCCCGGCGCGACGCTTGTACGGCGAGCGTCTGCCGGACGTGATCGGGGACGTCGCGGATCTGCAACGCAACCATGCATGCATATTACATGCAGACGCGCTCGGTGGCGCGGACCCACGGGTGCGGGGCGCTCAACGCGGCAGATGCGGTCGTTTGATCATGTGCGAATCGTGGGGCTGATCCACGGGTGGTTCCTGCTCGAGGTCAGGTTCCGCGGTATGCATCTGATCGTGGGAAGACTCCCAGGACGGTGACGGTGCGCTGTTGCTCGTCGATCCGAAAAATCACGCGGTAGGTACCTCGTCGGGCGCTGTGGCGGTCATCGAGCGGAGGTCGCAGCTGCTTGCCGACGCGTCTCGGATTCGCGAGAAGGGGGCCAATAATGAACTCGTAGGCAGCGAACGCCACGGATGCGGGTAGTTGCTCAGCCAGTTGCCTTCGTGCGGTCGGAGCGACGATCAGTTCGTATCGCCCCGCGCTCACGCAGAGGCCCGCCGCGCCCGCATCGCGTCGCGCAGGTGGTGCTCGCTTTCGCCGTCACCGCGGGCAATTTCAAACTCTGCCTCGCCCAGCGCCCGCAACGCGGCAGCGTCCGACAGCACCGCGATGGTCTCCTCGAGTGCGTCGAGATCATCTACTGCGAGCAGGACCGCGGTCGGGCGACCGTGCACAGTGACCGTGACACGGTCATGTTGCGACCCGACGCGAGAGACGAGTTCGGACAGATGGGCCTTGGCGTCCGCGACCGATGCGAACTCAGACATAGTCATAAGTATGACTATTCGAGTATACGTTGTCGAGCCAGGGGCGCCCCCGCCCTAAACCGCCGCGCCAGGCGTGCAACTGCCGGGCCCGTGCGACGAGGAGCAGACCTCCGCAGCCCGCCCGAGGAGCGGCACGAGTTGTGCGCGGGCATAGAGACCGATCTCGTGACCGCGATCGAGTGTCGTTCAGGTGTTGATCAGATCGGTCGCCACAAACCGGCCGCCAGATGGCGTTCTGGCCGGCCTGGCTGCTGAGCGACGCGTTGGGCATTCCCGGGTTCACCGCCGCGAGGTCCGAGGTCACGACGTGTGTGTACGGCCCGGCCGCCTGTCTGCAGGCGTTCCATTACCCCCTCAACGCGGCAGTAGAGCGTCGAGTCTTCGAGCTCACGGCAGTAACGTGAAAGCGGCCACGTGGTTTGGGCGGACAACGGTGAAGTGGCGTTGGTCGACGGTCGCAATGTCGGTGATGCGCAGGCGTTCGGCGGTGGTGATCACCGATGCATCTACCGTGCCCAGGGGCAGGTCGCGGTATCGCGCGACGAGCTCGGCAATGCGTAACCAGTCTGCAGCTGCTACAGGCTCGATCGTGAAGGCGCCGCCGGCGAGGTCACCCAGGAACCGGACTTCCGGCTCTGTCCCGAGGCGAGTCGCAAGCAGATAGGCGACCTCGGTGACGACCAAGGTCGGGACGATGAGTGGGCCGGGGTGTGCTTCGAGAAGTTCGAGTGCAGCAGCGTGATGGGCGTCGTCGGCGTCGACGTAGGCGTACAACGGTCCGGCGTCGACGACGATCGCGGCTATCGGGCGACCTCGGCGGCCAGGATCTCCTCGATGCG
>CAXTHY010000105.1:0-12929 GCA_964244175.1 uncultured Jatrophihabitans sp.
GGCTGGCCGTGCTGGCCAGCATCGCCGCCTCCACCACCGCCCACCGCGCCAACCCCGCCTCAGCCCAAGCCCTGACCGCCGGCTACACCCACGCCTTCCTCGCCGGCGCCATCATCATCGCGTTAGCAGTACCAATCGCGGTGGCGCTGCTGCGACTGCGACCAACCAACGACCAGCCCGCCCCCAGCGCCGCTGGCGCATGACTACCGGGCCGGCGCGCGGTTCAGTTGGTTCGAGAACGTCGATGCGCGAAGGTGGCTGCGGCGGCGTCGAAGACTGCGCAGATCAGGCGCGAGTTGCGTCGGGTTGTCAGGCAGACGATCGACTCGCGGGTCCGCAGGGGCGGGCCGGAGATTGGTAGCGCGGTCAGTCGACGCTCGCGTGCGAGCTCTGATTCCGCCCCGATACCGACGCCGAGGCGCATCGCGACCGCCGCGTGCGCTGACTCGCGGCTGTCGACCTCCAGCACTTCTTCCGGGACCAAGCTGGCGGCGGCGAGGATGCGATCGACCATCCGTCTGGTCTGCGAGCCGACTTCCCGCATGACGAGACGTTGCGCCACGAGGTCAGCCAGTCGAACTCTCCTGCGTGAGGCGAGCGGATGATCGCAATGGACGTAGGCCACAAATCGGTCTTCGAGCAGCGACAGGGCGGCGAGCCGCGCGTCAGGTTCGACATCGGAGAGCAGCGCTGCGTCGACCCGGTGCTCGAGCACCGCAGCCAGCACGCCGTCGGCGTTGCCGGAAGTTAGGGACAGTTCGATAGCGGGATAGCGACGCGTGAACTGCGCCAGCACCGGCATCGCGTGAATCGGCGCGTCGGTACCGAGTCGGAGTCGTCCGCTTGTGAGCTCGCGTGCGGAGCGCAGACACTCTTCTGCTTGATGATCGAGCTCGACCATCCGGCGGGTGATCTCGAGCAGGTCCTCGCCCAACGGGGTGAGCGCGACGCTGCGGCCTCGTCGGGAGAACAGGCTTGCGCCGTAGGTACGTTCGAGTGTCTTGACCTGTTCGGAGAGTGTCGGTTGGCTGACGTGGATGCGCCGTGCGGCCTGGGTGAAGCTGCCGGCCGAGGCAACTTCGTGAAACGCTCGAAGATGAAGATGATTTATCGGCATAACCATTGAGTCTATCGAAAGAATCGACTGGACCTATCAGAGCTGAGCGTCAAGACTCGAGGGATCACCCCACCACAGACGGAAGGTCTTCGCATCGTGGCCGCGCCCGAGCAGCTGACCGCGGTCACACTCGTGGTCGTGCTGATCGCTGCGGCGGCTCACGCCACGTGGAACGCACTCGCCAAGATTATCCCGGATCGCGTTGTCTCGGCCGGCCTGATCGGCTTGGTGTATGCGATCGTCGGCGCGAGCGCGGTGTCGTTCCTGCCGCTGCCACATGGCGGCGCCTGGCCGTTCATCGCGTTATCGTCACTGGTTCAATCGGCCTACCTGCTAATGCTGATGGGCGCTTATCGATCCGGCGAGCTCGGCGAGATCTATCCGATCACCCGCGGCTTGTCCCCGGTCGTGGTGACCGTGGTTTCGTTCTGGCTCCTCGGCGAACGGGTCTCCCTGAGGCAGATCGGCGGGATCACGCTCGTGTGCGCAGGGCTCGCCGGTTTGGTGTTCGTGCACGGCATGCCGCGGCGTGGCAGCGGTTATGGCTTGGCGATGCTCACCGGAGTGTTCATCGCCGCCTACACCCTCATTGACGGGATAGGAGTTCGGCGATCGGGCGACGCGATCAGTTACACGGCTTGGTTGTTCGCCCTGCAGGGACCAGTTATTCCGATTGGCGCGTTCTTGGTCCGGGGGAGGGGCTTCGTCAGCGATCTACGTCGGCATTGGCGACTAGGGACTGTCGGTGGAGTGCTATCTCTGTTGTCGTATGCGGCCATCGTTTGGGCGCAGAGTCGAGCCCCGCTGGGAGCTGTGGCGACGTTGCGGGAAACGAGTGTTGTGCTCGCTGCGTTGCTGGGACGTTTGATCTTCCGCGAGCGGCTGGGGGCGGTGCGCGTGCTGGCCGCCGTCATTGTCGCGTCGGGCATCGTGGCAATCGCGGTCTGATGCGATCGTTGCGACGGAGTTGGCGTCGCGAGTCAGCTCGTAAACCGCGGACGGGACGTGTTGAGCCTGCGCCTCGGACATGGCCACATCAGCGTGCCGCAGCACCGTCTCGTAGTACGTAGTCCGACACTGCGCCGACCCGCAACTTCCTGTCGGCGTGAGCAACCTGTGGGGGTCGCGTGACGATCACGTCAGGGAGGCGCTGGTAGCCCAGTTCTTGGGCGAGGCTGGACATCTACGCGACATTCCCCGCCGTCGAAACGATGTACGGAGGTAGTAGGTGACTAACGCCGACCCTATGACCGTCACGATAAGCGGCGTCGACTTGTTCGACGCGTATCTGTGCCTCGGCTATCGCGTCCTCCCGCGGCCGGGCCAGCTTGCCGGAGACTGCGAGACTCACGAAGGCGAGGACGCAGGCGTCGCGATTGATGGACTGCACCACGTGCACGGCGACTTCCGCAGTGCTTACCGGGTGTCGGTAAATGGATCCTGCGTCGTGGGAGCGCTCAAGATCGGTCCGGCAACGTGGGACGAGCTAGGCTCTGTTGCCGTGATGTTCTCGCCGTTCGCGCACACACCTGAACTGCGTGGCCACCTGTGCGAGGTTCGACTGGCGATCCAGCACGGCGACGTGCAAGTGCTCTCTGTCCGCGCCGCCTGATCGGCAGGGCTGGTCGCTGATCTTGGGTCAGGAACCAGAAGATGTTGATGTTCTGACGCTAACCGAGGTCCCGGACCAGAAGGTCTTCGAGCGTCTCTCGGCGGACCAACGGCCGGCTGCATCCGGCCTCCACGCCGATCAGCGGGGGCCGAGTCGTCAAGTTGTAGTTGGACGACATCGCGTGGTGGTAGGCGCCAGTCGCCGGCACTGCCAGTAGGTCGCCCGCCCGAATGTCCGATGCCAGCATTGTGTCGTGGATCAGAATGTCACCTGACTCGCAATGCCTTCCCACGACGGTCATGTGCTCGGGCCGAGCCCGTGACTCGCGCCCAAAGAGTCGCGTCACGTACAGGGCGTCGTAGAGAGCGGGACGTGGATTGTCGCTCATTCCTCCGTCGACCGCTATCCAGGTGCGGGTGCCTGTGCGTTTCACATTGACGACCTGATAGATCGTGACGCCGCTAGGGCCGGCGATGGCTCGTCCGGGCTCGACAGTGAGGCGCGGCCGGCTGATGCGGTGCTCGCGGCAAGCCGAGTCAAGGACTTGTCGCAGTGTCGCCGCGAGCTGGGCAGGTGGGAGCGAGATGTCGCCGGGGCGATAGGCAATCGCATGTCCGCCGCCAAGGTTCAGTTCGCGCAGCACAACGCCGTATTCGTCCCGGAGTGCAGAGCGGAAAGCCATTGTGCGGCGCGCTGCCTCGGCGTACGGGCCGGTCGTGGTGACCTGCGATCCGATGTGACAATGTATGCCGACCAATTGTAACGAGGGCGTTCCTAAAATCGTCCGGACTGCGTCCGCGGCCGCGCCGGTGCGGATCGACACGCCGAACTTCTGATCTTCGATGCCCGTGTTTATCGCGGCATGGGTGCCAGCGTCTACGTCAGGAGTTACACGTACCAGAACCCTTTGTATGGTTATGCCTCTACTGATTCGAGCGAGTCTCTCGATCTCGTCGATGCTATCGACAACGATGCGACCCACGCCGGCTGATACCGCCCGCCAGAGCAAGGCACCAGATTTCGCGTTGCCGTGCAAGATAATTCGGTCGGCGGGAAAGCCGGCCGAGACCGCCAGGGCGAGTTCCCCCTCGGAGCAGACGTCCAAGGCGAGACCGTGGTCGTCGACCAGGTGAACAACGGCCCGCGTCAGGAGGGCCTTGCCGGCGTACGCGACCTCAGCGTCGCCAAAAGCGCGGCGATAGGTATCGCATCGGGCGCGAAACTCGGCGATATCCAGGACGTATGACGGCGTCCCGTACTCAGCGGCGATTCCAGTTAGGCTGACCCCGCTGATCGCCAGATCAGCCGCAGGCAGGCGCCGAGTCGAGGCCGGCCACAATGCCGCTTCGAGCGGACGTAGCCCCAACGTGGCCGCACGGTCCGGGGTGAAGTGACTCACTCAGGTTCCGCCTTTCATCCGGCTGCCCGGCGAGGCTGCACAGGCTCAACTCGGCGGCGTGGCACCATCGAGTAGACGCGGCCGTTCGAAACGGCCACAAGCGCATGCCGCGACGATCGATGTGCGCGCGCGGTATGGAGCGCATTGCCCGTGCTGGGGACGGCGAGCAGGTCGCCTTCGGCGATGTCGGCGGGTAGCAGTGTGTCGTGGATCGTGACATTTTCCAGGCCTTCGTGGCGGAACGAACCGGCGGCCACTATCTCTACGTGCACATCCGCTGCGGCAGAAAGCCGGCTGAGCACATGGACCGATCCGGACGGGTCCCGGTGCGCCGGCGGCGCGAAACCCATCGTGCGATCGTCCACCTCAACCACAGTCCTCCCGTCGTATCGGTGCACGCGGACAACCCGACACAGGGTCAACGCCGCTGGACCAATGAGCGGGCGTCCCGGCTCTACGGCTAGGTGCGGCGCGGACAAATGCAACTCAAGGCAGGTTTGCGCGACACGGCGAGCTAATGCGGCGCCATACTCGCAGGAAACCTGTTGATCGCCCGCTTCGTCGACCGCGTCGTGACCGCCGCCTAGACGAAGCTCCGAGAACTCGATGCCGAATTCCGTCCGAACCGAGCCTGCGAATTCCAGCCCTTCTCGGGCGGCCTGCACGTAGCGGGGAACGGAGCCGATCGGGGAGTCAATGCGGCACTGCACCCCGACTAGCTTCAGCCCCGGGTAGGTCAGGATCCGACGCACTGCCTGCGCAGCGTCCGAACCGATCGAGAACCCGCGCGAGCGACGCGGGTGCGCGGCCAGGTCGCTGACACCGCCAGCGCCGCCGGTGGCCATTGACATCGACACACGCTGCGGGCAGTCGGGCCGGCTGACCCGTCCCAGACGGTCGATGTCGGCGAGACTGTCCACCACGACGAGGCCGACACCGAGCGAGACGGCTCGGCCCAGTAGTGATCCGCGGCCGGCATCGCCGTACACGACGAGCTGGTCGACTGGAAACTGTGCCGCGAGCGCCGTGGCCAACTGCGCGTCGCAGTAGACGCCCAAGCTCAATCCCTCCTCTACCAGCACCGATGCGGTGGTGTGAGCGAGGAGCGATCCGCCCGTAAATGCTACGTCGATGTTGCGAAATGCGTGGCGGTACATGCCGCAGCGTTGCCGGAATTCCCCTACCTCGACGACGGTCGACGGAGTGCCGAAACTAGCCGCGAGCCCGCTCAAGCTCACGCCGCACAGCGACACGTCGCCACCGCTTCGGTGGCGCGCCGACGCTGGCCACAGCTGTGGCTCCAGTCGCCGAGGCAACGAACTTCGAAGGGACGGAATCAAGTCGGCGAGTGTCACCGGTGGCCTTTCAGATCGAACCGGCGGCCAACGCCGCCCGAAATCCAGCCTCCAACCTCGCAAGCGACAGTGAAAGGGAACTGCCGACATCACCACGCGATTCCCACACAACGCTCACGCCAAGCACGGCATCGCCGTGACGCGGGGGCAAGGCAACGCCGTCAGCACGCGGCCGTTACAGCGGCGGATGAGCGCGGCGCTCGAAGAAGGTGCGGAGCACCACCGTGGTGTGCGCCGACACGTTGGCTCGCCGGCGTATCTCCTGGAGTAGCTCCTCCAGCGCTAGGGGCGACGACACGCGCACGAAGAGTACGAACGCCCCGTCCCCGGCCACGGCATAGCATGACTCCACCATGCTGAGGCCGGCTATTCGCGCCGGGATGTCATCCTGCTCGCACGGATCTAGTGGGGTGACTGCGACAAGGGCGGCCAGCGGGAGCCCAACCGCTGCGGGATCGATCATTGCCGTGTAACGCTGGATGACACCGTCGGTCTCGAGACGATGCACGCGGGCGCTGACGGCCGACAGCGACAGTCCGGTCGCATCCGCCAGCGACTTGAGGGTGCTTCGGCCGTCCTCGACGAGCATCTCGGTGATGAGGCGATCGGTGTCGTCGCGCATGGTGCAGTTGGCGCGGGGTCGGAACCGGCGAGTGCCGTTCAAGGACGCAATGCTCGGCATCGGAATGTCATCGCCGCCAATGGGACCGGACGGCCACGAGCGGCACAGTTGACACTCCAGGGCGAATCGGGTGGCGCGAGACCAAGCTTCGGCTACTCATTTGTGGCGGATCGACGGTGATTATCGATGTTGGGCGATTGGGTCGGGAGGATGAGATCGTTCGGGATGGCGATGTGGCGCCGGCGGCGAACATTCTTGAGGTCGTGGCTCAGCGGCGGGTCGGGCACGGTGAGAACCGGGCAATGGGCTTGGGCCAGGCAGTAGCGGCTCACGGCGCCGTGGATGACTCGGCCGAATCGGCGGTGACGGCCGTTGCCAATGACCAGTAGGTCGTCGGCATGGTCGGCGGCGGCGACGAGCGTCGGACCTGGTTGCCCGCGCAGGATGCGAGGTTCGATGTCGAGCCCACCGGGAAGGACCGCTATCGCGTCGACAAGGGTGAGGCGAGCCTGATCGCGGCACGCCTTGTCCAAGGGCGGGCACGGTGAGCGGCGCGCGGCCTGCTCACCCCCCGGTGGTTGCCAGATCGCAATCGCCACAAGTGCTTTGCCTGACTGCGCGGCGGCCGCGGCCGCGGCATGCACGGCCGCCATGTTTCGCAGCGAGCCGCTGACACCGACGACAACTCGCCCTCGTCGTAGCCCCCGACCTTGCTCTTGACCCTGCATGTGCGCACCTTTCCGCGTCCTGCCTTCATGTGACGCCCACCAGGCGCGAGCGGCAAGAGGCCTCACGCAACTCTCACGGCTGACCGCCGAAAAAGTGTCGTGGGAATCGAGTCAGGTGGACAGCGGATCCGAGTGCGAACGCGACGTCTCAGAGCCATTTCTTGAGTCTGAAGACGATGTAGAGAATCGCCGCTACGGCGACGATTATCGCGGTGGAAGCGACGAATCCCGCCGTCGAAGCGAACCCGGGGTAAGGAACATTCTGGCCGAAGAAGCCGGTGACGGCGGTTGGCACGGCGATGATCGCTACCCAGGCCGTGATCTTGCGCATGTCGTCGTTTTGACGCACGGCCGTCGCGGCGAGTTGTTCGGTGGCGATTGTCATGTGGGTGCTCGTCCTGGTTTGAAAGAACTCGATAACGCCGTGGACAAAGATTCGTTGATCTTCGGCGAGGCTGCGCACGAGCTCGAAGCGGTCGGCGAGATCGGTCACCAGCGGCCTATCGGCTTCGGGCAGCGTGCGAATGAGTTTGGCCATCCGTCCGTAGGTCGCGCCGGCGTGCGCTGCCATCGTGCGGACGGCGAGCAGCTGCTGCCACACCTCGAACAGCTCCTCGAGCAATGCTTCGGGATCATCACCGTGATCGTCGTCGGTAACCTGTCGTTCGAGCCGACCCGATTCTTCTGCCAGCTCTGCTACCAGATCGATCTCGCGGCGCACAAGCGCGGCCACGATCGCGACCGACAGCGCCATCGGCGACCGTGGCCGCAGGTCGCCGTCCTCGATCCGGCGCAGCACCGATCGGGTGTCCAGCAGCGCCACATCGGGGCTGACGACGGGGTTGAGCGGACCGTGCACCGTCACCAGGTAGTTGGAGCCGACGAATTGGTCGAGCTCGACGTAATGGACGTGACCACCCGTTCCCAGTTCGGGCGCGTGCACGACGGTGAACACGCTGTCCGGATAAAAATGGATCTTCGATACGTGATTGCGCTCGACGCAATCGCGGATCGCGAGGTCGTGGAACCCGAAGACATCGGAAAACACCGCGGCGCCTTCTGCGGTGCACAGGGACATGTCGACCCAGACCAGAATCTCGGGCTGTTGCAGGAGCTGTCTGAGTTCGTCGGCCGGGTGCGAGCTGATCCCGTGGCTGGATATCGTATACACGTCCATTCGCAGCCCTTTCCATTGGCGTTTTGCGCGTGGCCAGATCACTTGGCTACGGCGCATCGCCCCGCTTGAGCAGGTCGATCGTGAGAACCCAGGCGGCCGCGAAGAGGATTGCGACGATGACGACGTTGACGAACTCCATGATCACAAGCAAACGCCGCCGGCCGACCTCAAGCGGGTTTCCTCACGCGTCGCTCACCAGACCCTCACGGCGCCGACCGTCGAGGCGTGCACGGAACTCTCACACGATCGTCACCGAACGGGCGTGGGAATCGGCCCGTTGCGTTCTACTGTGGAGATATGGGCGATATCGGCGAGGAGCGGCGGCGGATCGAAGTCCTGCCCGGCCGCGAACGCACCCTGCCGACCGAACAACCCGCTCCGGCGCAACCGCCTGCGCCCCAGGCTCCACCTTCGCCAGTGCCGTCGCGGTGAACCATGCCTACGGTGGGGGACTTCGAACCACAGGTCGGTGAGATCCGGGCGGTCCGCACGTTCCGGGTTGGGCCCGGCGGGTTGCTGTTCCCCCTATTCAGCCGACGACCGTGGGTAGCCGGCGGGAACGAGGCAGCGTGCAGTGCTGCGCCCGCACCCGGTCGGCCGGGCACGCATGTGCCGCCAGATCCGGATTGCACGTGCGGGTTCTATGCCTACGCCGATTTGCCGGCGGCCGGTGAATATCCCTACGCGCGCCACGTGCTCGCCGTGGTCAGCTGCTGGGGGCGGGTGATCGTCGCGACCAAGGGGGTGCGGGCCCAGTACGCGCGGATCGAGGCGATCTGGCTGTCGGACAGCGTCCCGGCCGATCTCGCTCGACAGGTCGGCGAGCGTTACTCCGAGTCCACTGTGTACGCCGAGCGTGACGCCATGTTGGCGGCGCACGCGCCGACGTTGCTCGATGACTACGAATCGGAGCGGCTCAACGGCTCCTCGCGGCGGTCTTGGACGCGCCTGGTGATCGGTTTCGCCCTCGCCGCGGGCCTGCTGCCGGTCGCGTGGACCAGCCGCCTCCCCTACTTCTGGGTGGCGTGGGCCGTGATCCTCTCCGTACTGCTCGGCGTCGGCCTACGCCCGCACCGGCGCCGGCCGGATGCTGTGTTGCAGCGTCGACGGTTGGTGTGCGTGGCTCTCGCGCTGTGGATGATCGCGCCGTTCGCCGGGCCTGCCGGAGTGCTGTTTCTGCACCTGCCGCTGTTACAGATCACGTTGCTTATCACGGTTCAGCGGGTGGCGATGGCGCGAATGGCGCGCACGTTTCCAGCGCAAATCGTCTGAACCGGCCCCCCGCGCCGGGTGGCGTTTGGCGTTCGTGAACGGGGTGCGAGCGTTGCGTGAGGATGGGCTCGCGAGCGCGACATCGACGGTTCGGAGGGCGTTCACTTCCATAGCCGGGTGCTGAAGTGCCGGGTCGGATGGGACGACGTGCGGGTCCCGCTCATGGGATGGAGCGAGTTGTGGGTGACTTCTGGGCGATCGTCGTCACGGTCGCGGTGTTCGCGTTGCTGGCCCTGATCGTGAAGGGGGCCGAGAAGTTATGAACGCGGTCAACATCATCGGCCTGATTCTCGCGGTCGTACTCACGGGCTTTCTCGTGTACGCGCTCGTCTTCCCGGAGAAATTCTGATGCCTGACTCCCTAGCCGGAATCCTCTTCGTCGTCACGCTGATCGCGGCGTTCGTCGTGATCTACCGCCCGTTCGGCGACTACATGGCCCACGTGCTGACCACCAAGAAGCACTGGGCGGTCGAGAAGGCGGTCTACAAGGCCGGCGGCGTGGACGCCGAGACCGAACAGACGACCTGGCGCTACATGCGCTCGGTGCTCGCCTTCAGCGTTATCTCGGTCGCCTTCCTGTATGTGTTCCTGCGGGTGCAGGAACACTTCTGGCCCCCGTACGCCGTGCCGAAGATGACCGCGGACCAGTCCTTCAACACCGCGGCCAGCTTCGTGACCAACACCAACTGGCAGTCGTACTCGGGTGAGAACGCTCTGGGTTACGTCGTGCAGATGGTCGGGCTCACGGTGCAGAACTTCCTGTCCGCGGCAGTCGGTATCGCGGTCGCGATCGCGCTCGTCCGCGGTTTCGCGCGCAGTCGCAGCGAGCAGCTCGGCAACTTCTGGGTCGATCTCACGCGGATCGCGTTCCGTATCCTGCTGCCGATCTCGATCTTGTTCGCGATCGTGTTCGTCGCCGGCGGGGTGATCGAGAACTTCCACCACTACGCCGACATCCACACCATCGCCGGCAGCACCCAGACACTCCCAGGTGGCCCCTTCGCCAGTCAGGAGTCGATCAAGGAACTCGGCACCAACGGCGGCGGCCCCTTCAATGCCAACTCGGCACATCCGTTCGAGAACCCGACCGCATGGACGAACTGGATCCAGATCTTCCTGCTGCTGTGCATCGGCTTCTCGTTGCCGCGGACCTTCGGCGTGCTCGTCGGTGACCTGCGTCAGGGCCGCGCGATCGTCACGGTGATGGCTTCACTTGCCGTGCTCAGCTTGATCCTGATGGTCGTCTTCCAGAGCATGCATCACGGCACCGTGCCCACGTCGGTCGGCTCGGCCACGGAGGGCACCGAATCCAGATTCGGGGTCCTGAACTCGGCGACGTTTGCGACCGGGACGACTCTGACGTCTACCGGCGCCGTGAACAGCTTCCACGACTCCTACACCAGTCTCGGCGGCGTCATGACGCTGTTGAACATGATGTTGGGCGAGGTTGCTCCCGGCGGTACCGGTTCGGGGTTGTACGGAATGTTGATCCTGGCTGTGATCACGGTTTTCGTGGCCGGCTTGATGGTCGGCCGTACCCCTGAATATCTCGGCAAGAAGCTGGGTGGCCGCGAGGTCAAGTTCGCGTCGCTCTACCTGCTGACCACCCCAACACTTGTGCTCACCGGGACGGCGATAGCCATGGCGCTGCCAGGTGAGCGGGCGAGCATGCTCAACAGCGGCTCGCACGGGCTGTCCGAGGTGCTGTACGCGTTCACCTCGGCCGGCAACAACAATGGCAGCGCGTTCGCGGGAATCTCGGTCAACACGCCCTGGTACAACTACGCGCTCGGGATCGTCATGTTGCTGGGTCGGTTCCTACCGATGATCTTCGTCATCGGCCTCGCCGGATCGCTGGCTAGACAGAAACCGACACCGGCGTCGGACGGCACTCTGCCCACGCACCGAACGCTGTTTGTCGGGATGTTGATCGGCGTGACGGTCATCGTCGTCGCCCTTACCTACTTCCCGGCACTGGCTCTTGGCCCACTCGCAGAAGGACTGCACTGATGTCTGCCACCACACCGACCAAGTCCGCTCCGATGTCCGCAACCACTATCGAGCGGTCACCGCAACCCGGTACGCCACATCGCGTCGGCGGCGGCCTGCTCGACCCGAAGCAGCTCTGGCGCTCGCTGCCCGACGCGATGCGCAAACTGGATCCGCGCACCCTCTGGCGCAACCCGGTCATGTTCATCGTCGAGGTGGGAGCGGTCTTCACCACCGTCATCGCGATCGCTGACCCCAGCGTGTTCGCGTGGCTGGCGGTGATCTGGCTCTGGCTGACCGTGGTCTTCGCCAACCTGGCCGAAGCGGTGGCCGAGGGTCGCGGCAAGGCCCAAGCCGATGCGCTGCGCCGGGCCAAGACCGACACCATGGCCCGCCGGTTGGTCAGCCGCGACGACCTCAACGGCGCAGAGGAACAGGTCGCCGCTCCGATCCTGCGGCAGGGCGACCGAGTGGTCTGCGAGGCCGGCGACACCATCCCCGGTGACGGCGACGTTATCGACGGAATCGCCAGCGTCGACGAATCGGCGATCACCGGCGAGAGCGCACCAGTGATCCGCGAGAGCGGCGGCGACCGGAACTCGGTCACTGGTGGCACCCGGGTGTTGTCCGACCGCATCGTCGTTGAGATCACCCAGAAGCCAGGCGAGAGCTTCATCGACCGCATGATCGCGCTCGTCGAGGGCGCGAGCCGGCAGAAGACACCGAACGAGATTGCGCTCAACATCCTGCTCGCCTCGCTGACGATCATCTTCCTGCTGGCGACGGTGACCCTGCAGCCGCTGGCCATCTTCTCCAAGGCTCAACAGCCCGGTATCCCTGATTCCTCGGCGCTGAATGCGAACGGCATCACCGGCATCGTGATGGTCTCGCTGCTGGTCTGCCTGATCCCGACGACCATCGGTGCGCTGTTGTCGGCAATCGGCATCGCCGGAATGGACCGACTCGTGCAACGCAATGTGCTCGCGATGAGCGGGCGCGCGGTCGAGGCAGCCGGCGACGTCAACACCCTGCTGCTCGACAAGACCGGGACGATCACACTGGGCAATCGTCAGGCGACGGACTTCACTCCGGTCGGCGACGTGGACATCGCCGAGCTGGCCGATTCGGCCCAGCTGTCGTCGTTGGCCGACGAGACCCCAGAAGGCCGGTCGATCGTCGTGCTGGCCAAGACGGAGTACGGACTGCGCGAGCGGGCGCCCGGTGAGCTGACCCACGCGAGTTTCGTGGCGTTCACCGCACAGACCCGGATGAGCGGAGTCGACCTCACCGCGGTGGACGGGCACCCGGCCCGCCAAATCCGCAAGGGTGCAGCGGCGGCGGTCATTGCCTGGGCCCGCGACGGCGGCGCCACGATCCCCGCCCGCACAGGCGAGATCGTGGACGGCATCAGCGCCTCGGGCGGCACCCCGCTGGTCGTGGCCGAGCAAGTCGAAGGCACCACGCCCCGCGTGCTCGGCGTGATCCAGCTCAAGGACATCGTCAAGCAGGGCATGTCCGAGCGTTTCGCCGAGCTTCGCCGGATGGGCATCAAGACCATCATGATCACCGGCGACAATCAGTTGACAGCGAAGGCGATCGCCGACGAAGCCGGCGTCGACGACTTCCTGGCCGAGGCCAAGCCCGAAGACAAGATGGCG
>CAXTHY010000106.1:0-8820 GCA_964244175.1 uncultured Jatrophihabitans sp.
GTCCAAGTTTGACTCAGCGTCCATTCGGGGCGCGCTACGCACCGGTGCCAGCCGAATGCGAGAACGGAGCTACCGAGTGAGCGTGGACGGGTCAGAGTTGCTTCAGCTCACACGTGCCGGGCGCGTCGTCACCGTCGAGGTCTCAAACCCTCCGATGAATCTAATCACCGGCGCGGTGCTCGCCGAACTCGACCAAGTGACGAGCGACCTGCAGGCCGACCCAGAAATCGTCGTGGTCGTGATCCGCAGCCGCACGCCGGGTTTCTTCATCTGCCACGCGAGCTACGACGACTTTGACGCGCTGAAGACGCCGACGGTGCCGAGCACGCGTGAGGAGGTGTCGCTGAATGTCATGCATCGCATCACCGAACGGTTCCGCCGTATGGACGCGGTGACGATCGCGCAGGTCGAGGGCCGGGCCACCGGCGGCGGAGCCGCAATCGCGATGGCCTGCGACCTGCGCTATGGCGCCCTCGAAACGGCCGTGTTCAACAGTTTCGGGATCCCGATGGCTACCGGCCTGGGCGGGGGAGCGACGCAGGTCCTGCCCCGGCTGATCGGCCGATCCCGTGCCACCGAGCTCATCCTGGGTGCCCTCGACCTCGACGCCGAGAACGCCGAGCGATGGGGCTACCTCACTCGCGCGTTGCCGGCGGCGCAGATCGAGGGCTACGTGGAGCACATCGCGGCCCGCATCGCCCAGTGCGTTCCCGAGGTGGTCAAGCGGACGAAGGCGCTGATTGCCGCAGCCGAGACCACGCCGCTTCCCGAGGGCCTGCGCGACGAGAACTTCGTTTTACAGCAGTTGTCGGCCAAGCCGCAGGCGGTCGAGGCCATCCGCACGTTCCTGGAGATCGGTGGCGAAACGGTCGAGGGAGAGTCCCGGCTCGAGGACCTCTTGGGTGAGTTGCTGCAGAAGGTGAATCGGTGAGCATGCCACGTCTAGAGGGCAAGACTGCGTTCGTTACGGGAGCAGCGGGCGGCATCGGCAGCGCCGTGGTGCGACGGTTCCTGGACGAGGGCGCCCACGTGACCGGCGTCGATCTCGACGCGAACGCGATCACCCGGGTGGGGGGAGACCAAGACCCGAGCCGGCTGCTCGCGCTCACCTGCGACATCACCGACGAAGCGCAGGTGAAGCAGGCCGTCGCTCGGGCCGTCGACGAGTTCGGTCCTCTGACCACGCTCTGCAACGCCGCCGGAGGCTCGTCCCCCCAAGACGGCCGGGTATCCGAAGCCTCGCTCGAGGAGTTCTGGCGGGTGATCGGCGTCGACCTATTCGGCACCGTCCTGGCCTGCCGGTTCGCGCTTCCCGAAATCATCGCGGCCGGTGGGGGATCGGTCATCAACCTCACCTCGATGACCGCCCTCATGGCCATCCCGCAGCGCGACTTCTACTCCGCCGCCAAGGGCGGCGTCGCGTCGATGACGCGTGCGATGGCACTGAGCTACGCGCCTGACAACATCCGCGTGAACGCGATCGCGCCCGGCACAACGTTGAGCCCACGCGTCGCCGCCCGCGCCCAGACCGAGCGAGCCCGCAAACTCGCCGAACGGCACCTGCTCGGCGTCTTGGACCCAGTCGACGTCGCGAACATGGCGCTGTTTCTGGCCAGCGACGAATCACGACACATCACCGGGCAGATCTACTCCGTCGACAGCGGCGTGACGATCAACTGAGCAGCGCGCCGGGGATAAGGCACCACGCCGGGGGAGTAGACGAACGGACTGGAAGGAACCGCATTGTTAGACGACGACCGCACGCCCGCGCTGCTCGTGACCGGAGGCGCCGGCGGCATCGGAGGCAGCACGGCTGACCAGTGGGTCGCGGCCGGGGGTCGGGTCGCGATCATGGATCTGAGTCCCGACGCGGTCGCCGCGAAGGTCGACGAGCTGGGCGCCGACGTCGCCGTTGCGGCCGTGGCCGACGTACGCAACGACGCGGCCGTCGAGCAGGCCGTACGGTCGGCCGCCGAGAGATTCGGAGGACGGTTAGACGCCGTCGTCAACTGCGCCGGCATCGCGCAGCCCATCGTCGCCGCCGAGGGCGCCGACGAAGACTGGGTCCGCATGATCGACATCCATCTCAACGGCCACATGCGCGTCAATCGAGCTGCCCACCGCTACCTGCTGAACAGCGACCGCGCCGCCGTGGTCAACATTTCCTCCATCGCCGGCTCAGTCGGCCTACCAGGTCGCACCAACTACAGCGCCGCGAAGTCGGGCATCGAAGGCCTGACCCGCGGCCTGGCCGTGGAATGGTGTCCCACCATCAGGGTCAACTGCATCGCTCCGGGTTACGTGAACACGCCGATGATTGACCGGCTCGTGCGCGACGGCACGCTCGACACGACACCCGTGATCGCCCGAACACCCTTAGCGCGGTTCGCCGACCCGGTCGAAATCGCGCATGCCATCATGTTCCTGCTCTCTCCCCAGGCGTCCTTCATCACGGGGCAGACTCTTCGCGTCGACGGCGGTCTGACGATCGAGGGTGACTGGTACGCCTCCAGGCAACGCGGCCAGGAGCAGCCCCGGTGAGCGATGCCTATCGTGCGTACGGGCTCGAACTGTCACGCTGGCCGAACTTCACGGCCAGCGACTGGTTCTACCGCTACGACGTGTACGGCGTCGGAGATCCCCCCAGACCGATGTCGTGCTACGTCTGGCTGCTGCAGAACGACACCAAGACCGTCCTCGTCGACACCGGACCGAGCCCACAGAGCGCCTCCGCACGCGGCCTGCCGATCGACCGCGACGTCACCGAGCTGCTCGCCCGACTCGACGTGCGACCCGGCGACGTGGACCACGTGGTCCTATCCCACCTGCATTTTGACCACACCGGAAACATCGACCTCTTCCCCAACGCCACCTTCAGCCTGAGCAGAGCCGAACTCGACTTCTGGACGGGCCCGTACGGCTCGCAGCCAGCCCTGGCCGCTCCCGTCGAATCCCGCGAGGTCCGCCAGGTTCTCGACCTGCAACGCGATGAGCGCCTCGTCCTGATCGACGAGCAGCACGAGATCTTGCCCGGGATCCGCACCACCCGGGTCGGCGGTCACACGCCCGGCCAGACCATCACGTCGGTCGACGTCGCGGGCTCCCAGCTGATACTGGCCGGCGACGCCATCCACTACTACGAGGAGATGCGCGAAAACCGCCTCTACAAAGTCTTCACCGACGTCAGCGAGATGCTGGGCACCTACGCGGTGCTGCGCGATCTCGACGCCCGCCCCGGTACGACCGTCGTGGCAGGACACGACCCCGAGGTGATGGCCCGCTTCGCCCCGGTCGCCGACGGATGTGTGGACCTCGGCGTTGCGAGCGCAGGCACCAGTCATGAGTGACGCCCTCGCTGGTCGAGTCGCCGTCATCACCGGCGCGGCGGGCGGTCTCGGCGAGCAGTACGCCCGCCTGTTCGCAGCCGAAGGCGCGCGACTCGTGCTCGCCGACCGAGGGCCGGGGCACACCGAAGCTGCGCACGACGCCCTCGCCGCGCTGGTCGACGAGCTCACCGGAGCCGGCGTCGAGGCCACGGCGCACCGCGGGGACGTCGGTGATGAGGAGTCGGCGGATGCGCTGATCGCACTAGCCCTGGAGCAATTCGGCGCTCTGGACGTGGTCGTCAACAACGCCGGGAACTGGTACGACGGCCCCCTCGAGCAGACGCCGGCGCAGGCGTGGGACTCGATCATGCATGTCCACCTGCGCGGTCACTTCCTCACCCTGCGCGCGGCGGCCCGGCACTGGACGCAGCTGCACCGCCAGGGAACTCCGGTCGCCGCCAGCGTCATCAACACAACCTCACGCTCAGCACTGAACTCCATCGTTGGTCACTCCACCTACGCGGCCGCGAAGGGCGGCATCATCGCCCTCACCCACGTTGCGGCCGAAGAACTGGCGCCCTACGGGGTGCGCGTGAACTGCGTGGCCCCGGCTGGAAGGACCGGCATGACACTCGGCATCGCCGAGCTTGCCGGCGCCATGACCGCACCGGTCGACGCGGAGGAGTTCGACGAATGGGACCCGGCGAACGCGGCGCCGCTCATCGCCTACCTCGCCACCAAGGACTGCCCACTGACAGGCGAGATCCTGTTCGCGCGCGGCGGGACGGTCCAGCGCTACGAACGGTGGCGGCCCGGGCGACTGCTAGACAAACGGGCTCGGTGGACCGTCGCCGAGCTCGCAGACCTGGTGCCGGGACTCATCCCCGACCCCGAACCGAACGTTGCCCCGCGCGGACCGGCCGCGGGCGATGCCCAAACCTCCGTCGCGAGCTGAGAACCAGAAGGAAGGCCCTACATGCAGGGAGTAGTGTTCCTCGGCGACCGCCACATCGAGCTCAAGGAAATACCCGACCCGGAGCCCGGCGAGGGTGAGGTCGTCGTCGCGATTAAGGCATCCGGTATGTGCGGCAGCGACCTGCACCACTACCGCGGCGCCGACCACGTGGCGCCGGAGGCGGCATCGATCATCGGCGGCCACGAACCGGCCGGAGTCGTCCACTCAGTCGGAACCGGGGTCTCCCCGCTCATGGCCAAGGTCGGTGACCGCGTCATGGTGCATCACTACAAAGGCTGCACGGCCTGTGAGTACTGCCGCTCCGGCTGGCCGCAGATGTGCGAGGGCACGACGATCACCCTCTATGGCACCACCGACCACGGTGCGCACGCACCATTCATGCGGGTGCCCGCCGCCAGCCTCGTCAAGCTCGATGACCGGCTCAGCTTTGAGGCCGGTGCCGCGATCGGATGCGGGACCGGCACGGCCTGGGGCGCCCTCAACCGGCTCGGCGACCTCGGCGGCGCAACCCTCGTCGTCTTCGGGCAAGGGCCGGTGGGGCTCTCGGCAACGATGCTGGCTTCGGCACGCGGCGCCCGGGTGATCGCGATCGACATCGAACCGGCCCGCCTGAAGCGGTCTCAAGCCTTCGGGGCAGCGGAGGTGATCGACGGACGGCGCCCCGACGTCGCAGCGGCCGTCAAGGACCTCACGCATGGCAGAGGCGCACTACTGGGCCTGGAGACCTCAGGCTCCGACGCCGCCGGTACGTCGATGCTGGACTCGCTGGCGCGATGGGGCCGCGGCTGCTACGTGGGAATGGGCGCGACCATCCAGCTCAACGTGATCGACTACCTGTTTCGGCAGCTGACCGTAATGACCTCGTGGACCATGTCGCTGATGGATCTCGACGCATGCGCCCGCTTCATCGCCGACAACCAGCTACCGATCGACGACCTGTTCACCCACCGGTGGAGCCTGTCGCAGGCCGCGCAGGCCTACGCGGACTTCGACAAGCAGACCGCCGGCAAGGGCGCGTTCGTGTTCTGAGCGGCGCAGGACAAGGAGACAACCATGATCGTCATCGATGCCCAGATCCACACCTTCTATTCGGATCGGCCGAGCCGGCCGTGGGTGCCCGGGTTCCGGGACCAGTACATCCCCGACCGGCCGAGCTACCTTCAGCACGCCGGCCAGACGAACAGCCCGGACATGGTCCTGGCCGAAATGATCGACGTCCAGGTCGACGCGGCGCTGTTGGTGCCGGTGGGCATGTACGGCAGCAGCCTCGAGCTCGAACTCGACGCGTCGCAGAAGTACCCCGACCAGTTCCGAGTTATGGGCCTGATCGACCACCTCGATCCCGACATCGGCGAGCACCTCGAGGCGTCCAAGGGCCGTGGCCTTCTCGGCGTGCGGATCCTCGAACTGCGCGAGCCCGAGCGGGTCGCGCGTGGCGAGTTCGACACGGTCCTGCACCTGTGCGCCGACCTCGGCCTTGCCGTCACACTGTCGCTGCGGCACCCGCTGGACCCGCGCCTCGTCGAGCTCTTCGAGCGGCACGCCGGCACCTTCTTCGTGATCGACCATTTGGGCACCGGGTTCGCCCCGCCGATCCTCGGTTACCGCCCCGACAAGCCGTTCGAGCACCTCGACGCCGTCACCGGGCTCGCCCGGTTCTCGAACATCGGGCTCAAGCTGACCGGTGCGCCGTCGCTGTCGGTGCAGGACTACCCGTTCGAGGACATCTGGCAGCCCGTCACCCGGCTGATCGACGCGTTCGGCGCCGAGCGGGTCTATTGGGGCAGCGACTACAGCCGCACCGCGGCGTTGCACAGCTATCACGACGGGCGCTACTACCTCACCGAAGTCCCCGGTCTGAGCCACGAGCAGCTCGACCTGCTCTACGGAGTAGCCCTGGCGAACCAGCTCGACTGGCACCCGCCGATCGCCAACCGGGGAGCGTGATCAGCGGGTGACGCTCACGATTCAGGCCCTCAAGGTCGGCACGGTCCACGGCTTTTCCCAAGCCGCGCTCACGTTCTCCCGCGGCCACTTCACGAAGGTGGACTTCGCGATCTACATGTTCCTCATCCGCGGCGGGGACAAGCTGCTGCTCGTCGACACCGGCCCGGGCACACCGGCCGAAGTCAAGGAACGCCACGGCTTCGACATGACCCAGCATCCCGGCGAGGAGCCGAGGGCCGCGCTCGCCGAGGCGGGAGTCAGACCCGAGGACATCGACGTGGTCGTCAACACCCACCTGCACTGGGATCACTGTTCCAACAACGAGCTGTTCACCAATGCCGAGATCCTGGTCCAGGGCCGCGAACTGAACTACGCGGCGAACCCACTTCCGACCGGGCGGGCCTCCTACGAACGCAAGCCAGGTATGACGCCGGTCTGGACCAAGGCCTTCGGCCGCACCGTCGTACGCGACGGCGACTACGAGCTCATGCCCGGCATTCGAGTGGTCACCCTGCCCGGGCACACCCCCGGCTCGCAGGGCGTGCTGGTGCAGGCCGCCTCGAAGCGCTATCTGATCGCCGGCGACTGCATCAGTTGCTACGCGAACTGGCACGGCGACGCCAGCGTCGCGCATATCCCCTCGGGATCGTTCACCAGCCTCGAGGACTACTTCAGCACCTTCGACAAGATCGAGGGTTTCGACTGCGAGGTCATCCCCAGCCACGACCTCACCGTCGCCGACAGCCCCTACTTCGAGTAGCGCACTCGCTCACGGCGCGACCACCCACAAGGAATGAAAATGGAGGTGACGGTTCGTCATGACCGAGGACACCGTCCTGCAGCGACTGGCCGACAAGGACGCGATCTGGGAGTGCGTGCTGCGCTACACCCGCGGCCTCGACCGCCTAGACATCGAGTTGTTCCGATCCGCCTACTGGCCAGATGCCCGCACCTGCCACGGCACGGTCAATGGCAGCGTCGATGACTTTCTGGACTGGTGGCTGCCGCTGCAACAGGGACGCGAAACCGGACAGCATGCCGTCACCAATCATTGGGTGGAGTTCGAGGGAGCCGACCAGGCGCACGCGGAGACCTACTTCTTCGCCTCGATCAAGAACCTCGCGAGTGACACGGTCGAGCTTCTCGCGGGTCGCTACGCGGACCACTTCGAGAAACGCGGCCTCGAGTGGCGCATCAAGACCCGCGTGCTGATCTTTGACTGGCAGGCGACCGCCGATGCTTCGCAGATGCAACAACGGTTGGCCCTGAACTTCGCGGGTTCCCGCGACCGACAGGACCCCACCTACGAGCGTCCCGTACAGCCCCGGGACAAATCCCCGCATCGTTCGCCGTCGTCACAGGCTTGACCCCCACCACAGCACGTTATTAGACTCCCATCCAAGTTTGGATGTCTGTCCAGGCAGCTGTGGGCATTGTGTCCCGAGCAGACTTTTGAGGAGTTGACTCGCATGCGAGACGCCGTCATCGTTGACGCCCTGCGCACCCCTATCGCCAAAGGTCGTCGCTCGGGTGCACTGCACGACGTGCACCCCGCGGACTTGCTCGCACGCTCCCTCGCGGCCCTGATCGAACGCACCGGCATCGACCCCGGCATCGTCGATGACGTGATCGCTGGCTGCGTCACCCAGCTGGGGGAGCAGGCCCTGAACATCGGCCGGACGGCGCTGCTCGCGGCCGGCTTCCCGGAGAGCGTGCCCGCCACGACCGTGGACCGGCAGTGCGGAAGCAGCCAGCAGGCGGTGCACTTCGCCGCGCACACCATCATCGCCGGCGGTTACGACGTGGCGATCGCGTGCGGGGTCGAGTCGATGAGCCGGGTGCCAATGGGCTCCGACACCCCAGAGGGCACCGACGTCTACGGCCCGATGTTCGACGCCCGCTACACCAGCGGCATTCCCAACCAGTTCGTCGGTGCGGAACTGATCGCCGCGAAGTGGGGGTTGACCCGCCAACAGCTCGATGAGTTCGCGCTGTCCAGCCACGACAAGGCGCACCGAGCGACCCTTGATGGCGCTTTCGAGAACGAGTTCGTGAAGATGAGCGAGCTCAGCTCGGACGAGGGCATCCGAGCGGGTGGGACGCTGGAATCGATGGCGGCCTTGCAGTCGCCGTTCGTGGATGAGGAGGCGTCGCGCCTCTACCCGCAGATCAAGTGGCTGCTCACCGTCGCCTCGAGCAGCCAGATCAGCGACGCCAGCTGCGCGCTGCTGTTGACGACGAGTGACAAGGCCAAGGAACTCGGCCTGCCGATCAGGGCTCGCGTCCATTCCGCGGCAGTCGCCGGCGACGACCCGGTGATGCGGCTGACCGCCCTGATCCCCGCCACGAAGAAGGTGCTGGCCAAGGCGGGCCTGTCGATCGATGACATCGGGGCGTTCGAGATCAGTGAGGCGTTCGCCTCGGTGCCGCTGGCCTGGCAGGCCGAGACCGGCGCTGACCCGGCCAAGGTCAACCAGCGAGGTGGCGCCATCGCCCTCGGTCACCCTGTCGGCGCGAGCGGCGGGCGGCTGATGACGACCCTGCTCAACACGATGGAAGCCACCGGAGCCC
>CAXTHY010000106.1:8830-12715 GCA_964244175.1 uncultured Jatrophihabitans sp.
CCCGATACGGGCTGCAGGCTATGTGCGAAGGCGGCGGCATCTCGAACGCCACCATCCTCGAACTGGCCAGCTGACGGCACCCGAGAGGCTCGCGCCCATGTTGGACGGCTACCCGGACACCGACGTGCTGCGGCTCGAACGGCGGGGACACGTCCTGATCGCCACGATGAACCGGCCCGACCAGCGCAATGCGCTCAACCTCGAACTACGCACGGCACTACGCGACACCTTCGACCGGTTTGACGAAGACGACGCCCTGCGGTGCGCCGTACTCACCGGGAACGGCACAGCGTTCTGCGCCGGGGGCGACCTCAAAGAGATGGCCGACACCGGCATGACGGTGCCACCGGAGAATTCGTTCGTGATGCTGGGCAGCACGGGCCGGGTGAGCAAGCCCGTGATCGCTGCCGTCAACGGCTATGCGATGGCGGGCGGCTTCCTGCTCGCCCAAGACTGCGACCTGGCCGTCGCCGCCGAGCACGCAACCTTCGCCATCACCGAAGTCAAGCGTGGCCGCGGAGCCCCCTGGGCGGTCCCGCTGATCTCCATGCTGCCCAAGCGCATCATGATGGAGCTGCTCCTCACCGGCGAGCCGATCACTGCTCAGCGGGCCTACGAGATCGGTCTCGTCAACCGCGTCGTTCCGGCCGACCAGCTTCTCGACGCCGCGGTGGCGATGGCCGAGACCATTGCCAACAACGCCCCACTGAGCGTCTGGGCTTCGAAACAGATTGTCGAGGTCGGCACCGAGGTAGGCCGGTCGGCTGCGCTGCACGCAGCCCACCAAATCTTCTACCGCGTCTACACCAGCCAGGACGCCGCGGAAGGCCCACGAGCGTTCGCCGAAAAGCGCGCGCCCGTGTGGACCGGCCGCTAAACCGCCGACCAAAGCGAGAGGAACTGGCCACCATGCCAATCGAGCGACTTCCCCACCTGGAGTTCAAGCGCGACCTGCGCGATGCAGTACAGGCTCTGTGCTCCAAGTACAGCCTGGACTACTGGGAGGAACACGACCGCGAGCACATCTTCCCGGAGGACTTCCGCCGCGAGTTCGCCGATGCCGGCTTCTCCGGTGTGGTCATCCCCGAGCAGTACGGCGGCGGTGGCGGCACCATAAGCGACATGGTGGTGATCCTCGAGGAGGTCGCGGCTGCCGGTGGCGGCCTCAATGCCGCTAGCACCCTCCATCTACCGCAGCTGTGCATCCCATCCCTGCTCGCCTTCGGCTCCGAGCAGCAGCGCAGCGAACTGCTGCCGAGGATCGCCTCGGGTGAACTGTTCGTCACCTTCGGCATCACGGAGCCGGACGCCGGCACCGACACCACCAAGATCTCCACTCGCGCCACCCCCCGCGGCGATGGTTGGGTCATCAACGGCACCAAGGTCTGGAACAGCGGCGCCCTGCAAGGTGACAAGATCCTGCTGCTGGCGCGAACCAGCACGCCCGGCCCCGGCCAGCGCAAGGGCGAGGGCCTGACTCTGTTCCTCACCGACCTCAAGGCCGACACCATCGACATCAGCGCGATCCCCAAGATCGGACGCAACGCCGTTGCATCGTGCGAGGTCGTTTTCCGCGACCACCCGAGCACCGAGGCCGAGGTGATCGGTGAAGTGGGGCAGGGTTTCTACCACCTGATGCACAGCCTGAACGGCGAGCGTCTCTACATCGCTGCCGAGGTACTCGGCATGGGACGATGGGCGATCGAAAGCGCAGCGAACTATGCCGACGAGCGGGTGGTCTTCGACCGCAAAATCGGCATGAACCAGTCCGTGCAACACCCCCTCGCCCGCGGGTATCTCAACCTGCTCGCCGCCGCCCAAGTCGTGTACCGAGCGGTCGAGGAGTTCGAGACCAAGGGCGGCGCAGCCGCCGGAACCCTGGCCAATGCAGCCAAATATCTTGCCTCCGAAGCGGCCTTCCAAGCCGCCGACGACGCCATGCAGGTCTTCGGTGGCTACTCCTACGCCCGCGAGTACCACATCGGCCGTATCTGGGCCGAGACCCGCATCCAGCGCATCGCCCCGATCAACAACCAAATGGTCCTGAACTACGTCGCCGAACGCAGCCTGAAGCTGCCACGAAGCTACTGACGTGACGTGGAACGCGTAATGAGAGCGGTCGGACACGTCGAGTTCGGTGGGCCGGAAGTGCTCCACCTTGTCGAACTACCCGACCCTGTCCCGGGGGTCGGAGAAGTGCGGGTCCGCGTGACTGCCGCCGCCGTCAGCCCGACCGACACTTTGCGGCGCGCCGGCATCCGCGCGCTGGACGGCAAGCCCGCGGACGAGCTGCGAACCCAGGACCGCCCGCTCGTGCCGGGCATGGAGTTCGCCGGCGTACTGGAAGAGCTCGGCCCGGACACCCAGACCGACCTACAGGTCGGCGACCACGTCATTGGCGTCGTATTCCCCAAGGGGACTCACGGAGCATATTCCGAGCAGATCGCGGTCCCGATCGAATCGGTCGTCCTCGCTCCCGCCGGCGTCGACGACGCTACCGCGTCGACCCTGCCGATGAACGGACTCACCGCTCTCGCGTGCCTGGACGTACTCGGGCTCGAAGCCGGCCAGACAGTCGGCGTGACCGGCGCCGCCGGCACACTGGGCGGCTACACCGTCCAGCTGGCCAAAGCCCGCGGCTTGCGCGTCGTCGCCGACACCTCGCCCGCCGACAGCGCGCTGGTCGAATCGCTGGGAGCCGATGTGCTCGTGGAACGCGGTGACGGCGTTGCCGACCGGTTCCGCGACGCCGTTCCCGGGGGGGTCGACGGGCTCGTCGACGCCGCCGTCCTGAACGAGAAGATCGTGGCCGCGGTAAGACCGGGGGGGCGCATCGCGACCGTGCGCCATTACGAGGGCCCGACGTTGAACGGAGTGACGTTCCACGCCGTCAAGGTCCGCTACCACCTGCGCGACACCTCGCAACTCAATGAACTACGACGGCTGGTCGAAAGCGGCGCACTGCGCCTGCGCGTGGCGCAGACGTACCCGGCCGCGCGAGCGGCAGAAGCGCACCGCCGCCTGGCCGCCGGAGGTACCCGAGGACGACTCGTCATCACCTTTGGCGATTGATAGCGATGTCGCCGGCGAAGCGGCCAGTCGACCGGCTTGCTGGCGGCAGCCAGAGCCTTGACCGACGACGCAACCCAATCTAGAGTCCTGTCCATACTTGGACTGCAGTATAGTTTGCTCATCGACTGCATACGTGCGGCCGCATCCGTGCGCGGCTCGGCCGTGCCGGCATCCTGAAGGGACCAGGCTGTGTCCGACGCAATGCCTTTGGACGGTATTCGAGTTCTCGAGTTCGCGCACGCGATGGCAGGGCCGTTCTGCGGCGGGCTGCTCGGCGACTTCGGTGCCGAAGTCATCAAGGTGGAACGCGCCGGGTCCGGTGACAGTCTGCGACGAATGGGGCCGGCAGGGGCGGAAAGCCTGTGGTTCACCGTGACCAGCCGCAACAAGCACAGCGTCGAAGTGAACCTCGACGATCCCGAGGACAACGCCTACGTCCTGCAACTTGTCGCCTCCAGCGACGTGATAGTGGAGAACTACCGCCCCGGCACGCTTGAGAGATATGGGCTGGGCTGGGACGACGTCGAGAAACTCAATCCGCGTCTGGTCATGGTGCGCATCTCAGGTTTCGGGCGGGGCGGCCCCTACAGCGACCGGCCGGGATTCGGAAAGATCGCCGAAGCGTTCAGCGGCGCCACCAACATCACCGGCTACCCGGACTCGCCGCCCGTGCACCCCGGATATTCGCTTGCCGATTTGATCACCGGTCAGTACGCGGCCTTCGGGGTCATGCTCGCCCTGTTCGAACGCGAGAGCTCCGGCAAGGGGCAGATGATCGACCTGGGCATCTATGACGGCCTGTTCCGGATGATC
>CAXTHY010000107.1:0-12673 GCA_964244175.1 uncultured Jatrophihabitans sp.
CGCTGCTCGGTGCCGGTGGTCTGGTCGACGAGGCCGCGCCCGAGGGTCAGAACGAGGACTACGAGATCCTGCTGCGCTACAGCGCGCTGGCGCCGATCGCGCACCTCGACGAACCGCTGGTGGCGATCTGCTGGGGCGCGACATCGCTGTTTGCGCAGGCGTGGCGCTCGAAGCTGGCCGGTGCCTACTGGATCCTGCAGCGGCACCCGGACATCACGACCAGTCCCATCGGGCACGCGCGCGTGCTCGGCCAGATCGCGTTCGCCCATGCCGCCCTCGGTGAGCGGACGAGAGCGGTCCGGGTCGCGGCCCAGGCCATCCGCGTGCGCTGGCGCGAACCCCGCGGCTACCTGGCTGTGCTCGTCGCGGCCGGCGTGCCCCCTTCGTTCATCCTCGCGACCCTGCACAAGCGCGGCCGCGGGGTCTGACGGTCAGCGTGCCCGCGTGGCCGGGCTCTGCCGGTCGCGGGTGGCGCCGCGCCCGAACCCTGTCTTCTTGGCCGCCTGGCGGCGAGCGGATCGGGCCGTGGTCGGGGTCGCGGGTTCGGGCCGGCTAGCGGGCTCGCCCTCAGCCGCCGATTCGCCGTCGCTCGCAGGTTCAGCGGCCGCCGCCGGCTCCGGCTCGGGCTCGGGGGGCGCGACCGGTTCGGGCTCGGTCGCCTTCGGCGGCGGAGCCACCGTCGTGTCCCGGCCGCCCGGAGCGATCGCCTCGATGGGCAGTTCGTCGGACGCGTCGTCGGACTCGGTGGCCGCGGAGCGATCGGTCACCCGGGACGTGCGCGTGAGCACGATGCCGAGGATCGGGGCGCCGACTTCGTCCAGCGCGCGGACCGCGGCCCGGACGTCGCGCGTGCGGGTGCCGACGTCGACGACCAGGACGACCGCGTCGGCGAGCGTGGAGACGGCTTGGGCATCAGCGCTGCGGGTGGTGTCACCCGCGGCGACGATGAGCAGGCCGTTCGTGCCGCGCACGCGATCGAGGCCGGCGGCCAGCGATTCACCGGGCGAGACGGCGTCGGCATTCGGCACGCTGAAGATGTCGACCCCGCGTGGGCGGCGGCCGTTGATGTCGGGAGCGTTGACGCGCAGGACCACGGTCGACCGGCCGGCCCGGGTCATGGCGGCGGCGACCCCGACCGCGACCTGGCTGCCCGAGGGCGACACGAGGGGGGTCGCGAACACCAGCCGCTGGGCGCCGGGCACGGCCGAGGACGTCACCAGCGCCAGCCGGCGGTAGGGCTCGGCACCCGCGGTGCCGGCACCCGGTCGCGGCAGCACCCCGAGGCAGGGCACGTCCACCACGTGGGTGACATCGTCGGGCCGGCGCACGCTGCGCCGAAAGCGCAGCAGCAGCCATGCCGCCAGCAGGCCGAGGATCAGCCCGACACCGAGCCCGGACGCGACATTGATCGTTCGGGAGGGGCTCGACGGGCTGGTGGGCAGCGATGCGGCAGTGACGACCCGGCCGGGGGTGATCTGCACCGAGCCCAGCGTCACGATCTGCTGGTTCTCGCCGTTGATCTGGTTCTTGAGGATGCCGATGCGGTTCTGCAAGTACGGCCGGCTGGGCGAGTCCTTGGGCAGGTCACCCACCTGGTGCGAGGCTTTCTGCAGTTGCGTGGTCAGCGCCGTGACCGTCTCTTGGCCGTTGCGCTTCTGCCGGTCGAGCAGCCCTTGAGCGTTGCTCTGCCGGTCGTCCAGATAGGCCGTCGACAGGGCGTCCGCGCCGGAGCGGGCTATCGCGGCCGTATCGGCGGTGAAGGCAATCGCGAGCACGGTCGTGTTCGGCGGCACCGTCACGGCGATGTCGGCCACCAGGTCCTCGAACGTGTATTTGGTGAGGGTCGGGTAGGTCTCGGTCGCACGCTGGATCACGGCAGCGGACTTGACCAGTTGGGCCTCGGTGTCGAGATTGATGGCGCTGGTGGTGCGGACGTTGGCCTGCGCGCTGCTGTCGACACCGGTGGCGGTCACCAGTACGCGGCTGGTGGCCGTGTAGCTCTTGTGCTGGACCGCGGTGACCAACAGCCCGGCAAGGCCACCGAGGACCAGACCGATCACGATTGGCACGAGCCCGCGGACGAGCAACCGCAGGGTGCTCGAGCGCGCGCCGGTGTTCGCGGTCGCGGTCAATTGCCTCACCTTGACTCTCAGCGCACGGCTGGCGCACAGCGGGGGTGGCGCGCGTCGGTGCAATGGCTAACAGGACGAGTTTGCCAGATTTGCCGGGCCCGGTCCTGTTGACAGCGCGCGGGTTGCCAGGAGAAATCCCACGATACAAGGGCAAATGCCGCGAAGTTGATAAATGAATACGGAGAGTAACTGTTTGATCCAGGAGGGCAGGGGCATAATCGAAGTGTCCGGTCCGGGGGTGGACGCCACATAGAGCGCGTCGGTCGCAAGGGGACGACCGAGTGCCATCCCTATCCACTGAGGTGATTTCCCCGTGCCCACGCCGGCCCCCCCGAACCTAGAATTGGCTCGCCCGACGCGTACCCGGCACCGGGTCCGTCCGGTTGCTGGAGCTTCACTCGCAGTAACGACGATCATGGGTCTGGTCCTGGGCCTGCTCGCCGTGGTCGCCCCGGCGAACGCTTCGACGGTCAACACGGCGGCGCTGACGAAGGAGCCCAAGCGCCCTACCTGCGGCCTCGCCGCGCACCTGGTGCCCAAGTGCGGACGCTGGCTCGGTGTCGCGCCGATGGCGCACACCGGTGAATCGTTGTCGACCGCGCTGCCGAAGGAAGAGGAGCTCGCCGGTCGCCGGATGGACATCGTGCACACCTACCACCGCAACGGCGAGCTCTTTCCGACCGCCGCGGAGCGCCGCGTCGCCCTGCAGCCGGGCGCGAACCGCCTCCTGCTGCTGAACTGGAAGCCGGCCACCGATCTCTCGTGGCACCAGGTCGCCCAGGGCTACGCCGATGCCCGCATCGACCGGCTGGCGACCTACATCAAGTCGACCTTCCGGCACCACTTCTTCCTCGACATCTGGCACGAGCCGGAAAACGACGTCAAGCCGGCTGCCAACTCGGGCTACACCGCGGCGGACTACGCGGCAATGTTCCGCCACGTGGTCTATCGGCTGCGCACGGTCGACAAGGTCACCTGGGCCGTCACCGTCATGAACTACATGGGCTTCGTCAACTGGACCAAACGGTCTTGGTTCGCGCAGCTATGGCCCGGCGACAAGTACGTCAACTGGGTGGCCACCGACCCCTACGGCACCGGTGCGGCCAAGAGTTCCTACACCGCGCGCAACTTCCAGACCCTGGTCAACCGCAAGGTCGCCAACACCTTCCCCGGCTTTTACACCTGGGTGACGAAGTACCACCCGGGCAAGCCGATGATGCTGGCCGAGTGGGGTGTCGGCACCGACCCGAAGAACTACGGCGGCATGGCCCGCTTCTTCAACAACGTGGGTCAGGAGCTCAACCACTTCCCGATGCTGAAGGCCCTCGTCTACTTCGATATGCCGACACCACCGGCCGGTGAGCCGCGGACCTACCTGGCCGCGGAGAACTCGAGCTCACTGAACGCGTACCGCGCCCTGGCGCACCGCGCCAATGTCGTGGCACCGGCCTGGCACTACAAGCTCTGACGGAAATTCATGGGTCCTGGCGGCGTGCTCAACGTCGCCAGGACGGGGTCCGTCCCCACCACTGCGCGAGCCGTTCGTCGCTCTCGGCGAACTGCTCGCGCAGTTGCGCGCTGAGGGTCGGCGACATCGACGAGCGGGGGCGGGCATTGTGCTGCTCGAACACCGGATCGGCCGCGGAGAGACCGGCGAACTGCCGGACCTCGTCCCAGACCGGGCGCGGGTCGGCGAAGAAATCGTCGGCATCGACGACGTGCACGCGCTCGCGACCCAGCTCGCTGATCATCCGCTCGAGCTGACCGATGTAGTGCCCGCGGGCGACGTAACCCTGGTGCCGGTGCGCCCGGCTCACGTAGGACTCGTCGGCCAGTAGGCGGTCCTCCTCGCCGGCCAGTCGCGAGGCCTCGAGCTCGAGCGCCCGCTCGAACGGCTCTTGCTCGAAGCCGCGCGCGCGTTCGTGGGTGTAGGCCGAGTAGGCCCGCTCGACCGGGTCGCGCACGAGGACCAGCACCCGGACGCCGGGCAGGCTCTGCGCGATCCGCCGTGCGCCGGCCGGGTGGAACAGGTAGTACGGGCTCGATTCGAAGACGAGGGCCGGCTCGCCGGCGCGCCGGGCCCGTCGACGTCCGGAGGCCATGAGCGGGAAGTGCGCGCGGTACCAGAGCGGGCCGTTCAGGTAGGCAACGTCGTCGAAGTAGTGCACGCCCTTGCGGCTCACCGCCCGCAACACCGCTGGGTGTTGGCGCAGCGCCTGGTACATCGATGTCGTACCGCAGCGCTGGGCCCCGCAGATGAGCAGGCCCGGCGTCATCCGCTGACTGGCCGTGACCCGTCCGGCGAGATAGGCGGCTCGTTGCACGGTCGGCAGCAGAGCCGCGCGGGCCGCTTTCTTGTTGATCACCAGGACGCAGCTCCTCGAGGGTTGGTGCGCAGGGCACCGGTGATGGCCGGGATCGCCCACTGCTCGATGTGGTGGAGCGCATCGGCACTGTCGGCACTGTCGGCGAGGTAGCGCAGGGCGAGGTCGGTGGCGTAGAGGATCGCGACCGTGCGCGCATCGGCGGCGTCGATACCCCATGGACGGAGCACGCCGGGCGCGTCGTCGATCAGCGTCCGGACGAGGGCCGGGAAGTTCGCTCGCTGCGGACCCAGTGCAGTGTTCAGGACGTAGTGCAGCAGGTCCAGCCCCTGTGGCGCTGGCGTGACGAACCGCTCCCAGTCCCACACCACGAGTCCGCCGCCGTGCCGGGCGCAGTTCCATTCCGTCCAGTCCCCGTGCCACGAACCGGATCGCAGGTCGGCGGTGTCGTGCGTGGCGAGCGTCCGCTCCAGCAACTCGGTCCACCGCTCGGCCCCCTGGGGGAGCGCCCCGGCCCGGTCACGAAGCTCGGTCACGTACGCCGTCCCGTCCGCGGCGCTCCCGAGCTCACTGACCTCACGCATCGCCATGGTCAACTCGTCGGATTCCCCGGCGACCGGGTGCGCAGCGCGCCGCCCCAGGGGCAACGCCGTCGTCACCAAGACCGACATCTCCCGCCACTGCTGGTGATGCAGTACGCGCGGGGTACGCAGCTGGTGCAGATCGGCGTCGGTGAGTACCCGTAGCGCCGCGGCTTCGGCGTCGACGAGGCGGCGCGCCAGTGTCGTGACCCCGATCTTGGCGAAGGCGATGGTCCGGCCGCGGCGGTCGAACACCTGCAGTACCGGCTTGCGGTTCGGTCGTGGCCGGGTCAGCGCGAGGCTGGTCACGACCGGTTCGCCCAACGTCCCGGCGAGCAGTTCGTCGATCGATTCGCTGTCGGTTGCCGAGGCCGAGGCCGACACCGGGGGCCGGAACCGGCCGAGGCCGAGACCGACGGCACCGGCCAGAGCCAGTGCGGCCGCGCGATCACGCCCGCTCTGCTGGGCCGTGTAGCGGATCAGGGCTGCGGCCCCGGCCCGGCGCGGACGCACCGGCGCGAGCAGCCGCGGAGTCCGCTCGCTGGGCAACACGATCATCGCGGCCCGGCTCGGACCGGTAGCCGGCCAGAGCAGATCGACGGTGTCGGCCAGGTAGTCCAGCCGCGCCGCCGCGTCAGCTCCCACGTTCGACCGCGCTCTCGGCCGGCGGATCGGCCCGACGGTTCGACCCGCGCCCAAGGACGCCGACCGCAATCATGGTGAGCGTCGGGGCGACGGGTAGAGCGCTGTAGAAGAGCATGTAGACGAAAACGAGGGCAACGGTCACCAGCGCCGCTTCGTTGATCGCGCCGGTTCGCCGCCAGTACACGCAGATGATCGTCAGGAAGAATCCGAAGTAGAGCACGGCACCGACGACACCCTGGTTGAACAGCACCGCCCACAGCTGCCCGGTGCTGCCTGTGGCGACGTCGCCGCAGCTGGAGCACGTCGGCGTCGGTCCGACCGCGATCGAACTCGAGCTGCCGTTGGCGTGGCGGTTCCCGCCGTACCCGACGATCGGCGAGTGTTTGGCCGCGACCAGCGACAGATGGGCGACGAAAGAGCGGATGTTGTCGCTCACGCCGTGCTGCAGGCGGTTGCTGATCACATCAGCGAGCGGAGAGAGCGCGATGACGGCCGCCGCAACCGCCGCGCCGATGACCGCCGACAGGGCCATGCCCACCCGGCCCTGAATCAGCTGCCGCAGCAACACCCAGACCACGGTGACCCCGACACCGATCCACAGCCCGCGGTTGAGCGAGATGATCACCGGCACGATGGCCGCCGTCGCGATGGTGGCGTAGAGCAGCCGCATGCGACCGGTGGCGCGCAGGACCCAACCGGCGACGAACCAGACGAGCAGGATCGACAGTGCGTTGCCCCAGGAGTTGGTGTAGCCGAACGGCGCAGCGGGTCGGGCGTCGTCAACCCCGATGACGTCCTGGACCTGCGCCGCCACAGGGTGGACCAACGACTTGACGAATGCGTCGGCGGTGATCGAGTGGGGCAACAGGATCTCGGTGAGCGAGCGGAACTCGAACTTCGGCGCGAATCCGCCGAGATAGCCGCCCGCGCACACGGTCAGGAAGAACCACCCCATCCACCGGGCGATGGCCGTCTGCGACACGCCACGGGGTGCGGGTGTGCGGGGCAGGTTGCTGACGTAGAGCAGCGTGACGGTGACGCCGGCGTACTCGACGGCACTGAAGCCGATCGCGATGATCCGACCCGACACCGAGCCCGGGTGCGTGCCCGGCGGGCTGACGTCGAGCAGGAGCAGCCCGATGACCTGCCAGGCCAGGAACAAACCCCACAGGAAGAAGCCCGGGGGCAGCGCGATCGGCCGCATCCGACGCAGCTCGAACACCATGGGTATCGCCATGAGCGGGAAGATCAACACGCTGAGGCCGAGCAGCCACCACAGCGGAAAGGCCACGAGCAGGTACTTCAACGGCCAACCCGGGGTGAACACCGCCCGGGCGAGCGCCGGCCACCGACCCACGGACCGGGGCCGCGCTGCGGGACCGGTTCGCCCAGCGGCCACCTGCGGTCGCGTCGGCCGCGTGGCGTCGAGCAGCCGGACCGCGCCGGGGGTCGCGAGGCGGGTGGTCAGCGACGGCGGACGCCGGACTGCGGTGGCGCCGATCCGGCCCCCTGCCATCGCAGCTCCCGTCCCTGTCGGCCGTCCTGGGCGCGGGCCGCGCCCAACACTCGTTGATGTCATGACTTTACGCAGGTGTCACATTAACGGGCGCAGTGCGTCGGTTTCCGTGCCTGGGCAGGGGCACATCTGGTCGGTGTGATGTAGACGGCAAGCGGCTATTGCGGCATTTAGCAGGGTTTGGGATAGGCACTCATCGGCCCCATGTGAGGTCTCGGTTTGCTTTGCGTTTCGGTTGCTCATATGCTTCGGGTCCAAGCCGGCGGCGGAGGTGGGCCGTCTAGTCCGGCTTTGTACGGCTGGGGGAGTCGTATGGCGTCGCGTGCAATTTTTGCCGCGTCGAGTGGTGGGCATTTAGACGAACTGGTTCAGTTGCGCCCTACTCTCGTCGATTCACAGACCGAGGTCACTTGGGTGACCTTTGATTGTGCACACAGCCGGTCCCTGTTGACCGGTGAACCGCACGTCGTGTTCATCAACCACGTCGGACCGCGAGGATATCTCGGGCTGTTGAAGTCCTTGATTCCTGCACTGCGCATCCTGTTCCGTCTTCGGCCGCAGGCCGTCTACAGCACTGGCGCAGCCATCGCGCTCGCGTTCCTGCCCTTCGCCTTCTTGATCCGGGCGCGGGCCGCCTACATCGAAAGCGCGGCCCGCATCGACGGGCCGTCGCAGACCGGGCGGCTGCTGCGGTTGCTGCCCTGGGTCCGACTGCGGACTCAGTACCAGTCCTGGGCCGACCGGCGCTGGCAGTTCGAGGGTGCGGTCTTCGACGGCATGCAGTCCTTCAACCGGGGCACCGGGCCGCGCCCGGTTCGCCGGATCGTCGTCACTCTCGGCACCCAGCCCCGTTACCCGTTCGTCAGCCTGGTCGAGCGGGTCCGTGACATCATCCCCGCCGACGTCGAGGTGCTCTGGCAGATCGGTACCAACTTTCCGGAGGCCAGCCGGCCCCCGGGCGCCTATGACCTCGTGCCGGCCGAGACGCTGCGCAAGTGGGTGGCCTCCGCTGACGCGGTCATCGCGCACGGTGGCGTGGGTTCGGCCCTGACGGCGCTGCGCGCCGGTCACAAGCCGGTCATGGTGGCGCGCCGCGCTTACCGCAACGAGCACGTCGACGACCACCAGGTGCAGTTGGTCGAGGAGCTCGTCAGCCGCGATCTCGCGATCGCTGCTACTCCGCTCGACCTGTCGTGGGAGCACATCGTCGCCTCGACCCGTGCGGTCGTCGAACCCAGCGAATTGGCCGCGATCGCAGCGATCGAGGACCGCGACAACTCGGGCACACCGTCCGGCGACCTCGAGCTCGAGGACGCGCCGAAGACTGCCGGCCTGCGCCGCCGGGCACTGGTCGCGGTGGCTGCGGTCATCGCGCTCGTCGGCACCGGCGCCGTCGTCGACTCGGCGGACGCGGTCGACCTGCCCGTCGCCCAGAGCACCGTGGTCACGGCCACGCCGTCCAAGGCCACGCCGAACGTCATGGACGGCGTCGTTTACGCCATCGGGCAGGTCGGCACCCAGATGTTTCTCGGTGGCAGCTTCACGACCGTCCAGGACCAGGGCTCGACCACGACGTTGAACCGCACCGAGGTGTTGGCCTTCGACGCCGCCACCGGCACCGTCTCGACGACCTTCGCGCCAACGCTCGACGGCACCGTCGAGGCCATCTACCCAGGGCCGGTTGCGAACACCGTCTACATCGGCGGCTTCTTCGACACCGTGAACGGGACCAAGTCCAAGGGCATCGCCCTGCTCGACACCACCACGGGCGCGCTGGTGTCGGGCTGGAAGCCGACGGCCCTCAACGGTGCCGTCTACACAATCGCGACCGCGGCCGGCCACGTGCTGATCGGTGGTTCGTTCACGACCGCCAGCCCCAGCTCGTCGCGGCCGGGTCTGGCCTCGCTCAACCCGAACACCGGTGCGCTCGACAACTACCTGACCGTCGCGCTCACCGGTCACCACAACTACAACGGGACGGGCGCCATGGGCGCGCTCGGCGCCCGCGCGATGTCGGTGAACCCGGCCGGCACCCGTGCCGTGGTGCTCGGCAACTTCAAGAACGCCGACGGCGTGGTGCACGACCAAGCCGTGCAGCTAGATCTCGGCGCGGCGAGTGCCACCGTCGATCCGTGGAACACGACGCAGTATTCGGCCCGTTGCGCCAGCAATGCGTTCGACAGCTACGTCAGCGACGTCCAGTACGCACCGGACGGCTCGTACTTCGTCATCGCCGCTACCGGCGGTGGCACGACCAGCGCGAACAGCGACGGCAGCCGCTCGCTGTGCGACACGGCGTCCCGCTGGGACGCCGCGAGCTCGGCGACCAACGCCCTGCCGACCTGGGTCGACTACACCGGTAACGACACGCTCTGGTCGGTCGCCGTCACCGGCAGCGCCATCTACGTCGGCGGGCATCAGCGTTGGTTGAACAACCCCAACGGCTCCGACTACGCCGGCGCCGGCGCGATCCCGCGCCCGGGCGTGGCCGCCCTCGACCCGGTCAGCGGCCTGCCGTTGACGTGGAACCCGGGCCGCAACCCTCGCGGTGCCGGCGCCTACGCGGTGTTCGCAAGCGCGAGCGGCATCTACGTCGGCAGCGACACCGATTACGTCGGTGGTGCCACCCGGCGCAAGATCGCGTACTTCCCGCTCACCGGCGGTGCGGCCCCGGCCTCCACGGCCACCGCAGCCCTGCCCGCCAACGTCTACGTGGCCGGCCCGGCTAGTCCGGAGGCCGGCTTCACGACCAGCGACCTCTACTACCGCCCGGTCGACTCCACCCACGTCGGCCCGAGCGCCGGCGTGCCGAACACCGGCATCAACTGGGCTGACACCCGGGGCGCCTTCGTCGTCGGTTCGTCGATCTTCTACGGCACTTCGGCCGGCAATTTCTACCGCGCGTCGTTCGACGGCACCACGGTCGGCACACCGACCCTGGTCGACCCGTACAACGACCCGAAGTGGAGCTCGGTCGACACCGGTTCCGGTCAGACCTACGTGGGCGTCAAGCCGATGTACTACAGCAGCCTGTCCACCGTCACCGGCGCGTTCTACTCCGGCGGCCGGCTCTTCTACACGGTCGCGGGCTCCACGCAGCTCTACTGGCGCTGGTTCAGCCCCGACAGCGGCGCCATCGGCGGCATGCAGTTCAGCACCACCGCGTTCGACTTCAGCCGGGTGGCCGGCATGTTCGCCTCGGGCGGTTACATCTATTGGGCCAGCTCGGCCGACGGGACGCTGCACAAGGTTCAGCTGACCGGCACCGCCGCAGTCCCCGGCACCGACACGATCGTCGGTGGCCCGGCGATCGACGGCAAGAACTGGCGGGCCCAGAGCCTGTTCCCGTACGGCCCGCCGTCCTTCCCGAACACGCTGCCGACGGCCAAGGGCAGCGGGTCGTGCACCCAGCTCAACTGCTCGTTCGATGGCACCACGTCCACGGACTCGGACGGCAGCGTCGCGTCCTACGCGTGGTCGTTCGGCGACGGCACCACGGGCACGGGCGCCCACCCGACGCACGGCTACGCCGCGGCGGGCACGTATTCGGTGAGCCTCACGGTGACCGACAACCGCGGTGGGACGAGCCCGGCCTGGACCGGTCAGGTCACCGCGACCGCACCCACCAAGCCGGTGAGTTTCGTCGCCACGGCCGGGCGCAACGGGACGTCGACGGCCACTCCGTCGGTCGTTGTGCCGGCGAGCGTGCAGGCCGGCGACACCGAACTGCTCTACGTCGGTACCGGTACCGACGGGGTCACCACGGCCACGCCGAGCGGCTGGCAGCAGATCGCGCGGCAGACCACCGCGCCGCTCGAGACGACCGTCTACCGGCGCACCGCGGTGGCCGGCGATGCCGGCTCGACGGTGACGGTTAACCTCGCCAGTTCGGTGCAGGTCGACCTGCGTCTGGTCGTCTACTCCGGCGCCTCGTCGGTGACGGCCACGACGGCCGGTGACACCGCCACCACGGCAACGCACGTGACCCCGACGGCCACGGCCACTGCGGGCGGTTCGTGGCTGGTCTCCTACTGGGACACCCGCACGAGCAGCGCCTCGGTGTGGACCGCGCCGTCGTCGGTGACGCCGCGGGCGACGGGTGCGAACGGCTCCATCGGTGGCCACGTCGACAGCCTGATCGGTGATTCGGGCCCGCTGGCCAGTGGGACTTACGGCTCGCTTTCCGCGAGTTCTGGTTCGGCCGGTGGCAAGGCTGCGATGATCAGTATTGTCCTGACCCCGACTGCCTGAGCGAACTGATCATGCCGCTGCTCGTTGTGCTGTTCGTGCTGGTCGTTGTCGTGTCGATCGGCAGCGGTGTCCTCGCTCATCGCCGCGGGCGGTCGGTCCGGGGTGGACCGCAAGCGTGGGGTGAGGCGGCGGCGGCCCGCTTCGGCCCGGTGCCGGGCGCGGCGCTGGTGTTCGTCGTGGGCATGGCGGTCACCGGCGTCGTCAGCGTGGCGCTCGGCTTCCTGGCCAAGGCGATCGAGAGTTCGGTCGACAAGCCGGTCTTCGCCTGGGTGTTCCCGCGCGTGCAGGACACGGTCTTCAGCTACGTCCCGAACAAATTCACCGAGGCCCAGAACAAGCTGACGCTCATGGGCAGCAACGCGACCGCCCAACTCGTGGGCGGGGTCGCGGTGATCATCCTCGCCGCGGCTTATCGGCGCCGCTGGTGGTTGCCGCCAATCGCGATCGGCGTCGCTTACGCCGGTGAGAAGTATGCGCAACGGTTTCTCGCCAACGTCGTCGACCGCGGCCACCCGCCGACGACGGCGGGCACGTTCCCGTCGGGCGGAGTAGGCCGGATCCTCGCCGTCTACGGCGTGATCGTTGTCCTCGTGATCTTGCTGCAGCCGCGGCTCAGCCAGGCCTGGCGGGCCGGGTTGTGGACGGGCGTGGCCACCGCCGCGTGCGTCGAGTCGTTCACCCGGATCTACCTGTCCAAGCATTGGCTCACCGATGCCGTGTTCGGGTTGCCCTTCGGCGCAATGCTGCTGTTGACGAACGTGGCTGCGGTCTGTGCCCTCGCCACGGTGGGTCGGGCGCGACGATCGGACGCTGCGCCGGATCTCCCGGCGCGACTGGCCCAGCCCGCAGAGCCGGCCGCAGAGCCGGCCGCGACCTAATCGAGTGATTCCAAGGGATCGAACGGCGTATCAGGTCTCCGCGAGGTCAGGCGACGTCCGGGTGCTCAGCGGCGTCCGGGTGCTCGGCGGTGGGGGTCCCTGTCGGGGCGGGTTGCGTGGTCGGGTCAGAACGCCGGCGGTCAGAAGGGCGGCGGCAGGTCTTGGTCGATCGGGTCGACCTTGGTGCCGCCGATGCCAGTGCCGGGTTCCGGCCGGGGCTCGCGCTCGGGCGCGGGTTCGGATGGGCGGGTGTCCGCGGTGATGGTGGTGTCGTGGGGTAGTAGGTCGGGGGGTTTGTCGTAGGTGTGTCCGGTGGGGGTGGTCCAGCGCACGGTGCCGTCGTCGA
>CAXTHY010000108.1:0-395 GCA_964244175.1 uncultured Jatrophihabitans sp.
GAGTCGCTGCAGACCTCGGCGCAGCTCACCACCGTGGTCGAGGTCGACGTCACCAAGATCGCGCGGCTGCGCGACGCGGCCAAGAAGGACTTCGAGGCCCGACAGGGCGTCAAGCTGTCGTTCCTGCCGTTCTTCGCAGTGGCCACCATCGAGGCCCTGAAGGCACACCCGGTGGTGAACGCCTCGGTCGACCTCGAAGCCAAGTCGATCACCTATCACGACGCCGAGCACCTGGGCATCGCGGTCGACACCGAGCGCGGTCTGCTCGTCCCGGTGATCCACGACGCTGGTGATCTCAACCTCGGCGGTATCGCCCGCAAGATCGCCGACCTGGCTGATCGCACGCGCGCGAACAAGGTCGGCCCCGACGAACTCGGCGGCGGGACGTTCACGTT
>CAXTHY010000108.1:405-12475 GCA_964244175.1 uncultured Jatrophihabitans sp.
GCGGCGCCCTGTTCGACACGCCGATCATCAACCAGCCGCAGGTCGGCATCCTGGGTACGGGGGCCGTCGTGAAGCGCGCGGTCGTCGTGAAGAGTGAAGAGTTCGGCGAGACGATCGCGATCCGCTCGATGGTCTACCTGGCGCTGTCCTACGACCACCGCATCGTCGACGGCGCCGACGCCGCCCGCTTCCTGGTCACCATGAAGGACCGGCTGGCGGCCGGGGCGTTCGAGAACGCGCTCGGTCTGGCCTAGGCCGTGGAGGTCGTCCTCGCCGGCGCGTCCGGCTTGATCGGCAGTGCACTGAAGTCGGCGCTGCGCGCGGCCGGGCACCAGGTGAATGTGCTCGTCCGCCAGCAGACCGATCAGCCCGACGAGGACAGCTGGGATCCGGCGCAGGGCCTGCTCGACCCGGAATTCCTGGCCGGCGCCGACGCGATCGTCTGCCTGTCGGGCGTCGGGGTCGGCGACAAGCGGTGGACCGACGCGTACAAGCAGCAGATCCTGCGCAGCCGCGTCGACACGGTCGCGACGATCGCGAAGACCCTGGCCGAGTATGGCGGGCCGCGGGTGTTCGTCAGCGCGTCGGCCGTCGGCTACTACGGCGACACCGGCGATCGGCAGATCGACGAGACGTCCGCACCCGGTGACTCGTTCCTGGCGGGGGTCTGCGAGCAGTGGGAGGCCGCCGCCGAACCGGCCCGCCAGGCCGGCGTGCGGGTTGCCCACCCGCGCACCGGGCTGGTCCTGGCCAAGGACGGCGACCTGCTCAAGCGGCTCGGATTGATCGTCAAGGCCGGCGTGGGCGGCAAGCTCGGCAGCGGTCGGCAGTACATGCCGTGGATCGCGCTGGTCGACGAGGTCGCCGCGATCACGTTCCTGCTTGAACACGACGTCGCCGGCCCGGTGAATCTCACCGCGCCCGAGCCGGTGACGAATGCCGAGTTCACCAAGACCTTGGGGTCGGTGCTGCACCGCCCGACCGTCCTGCCGGTGCCGGGCTTCGCGGCACGCATCGCGTTGGGCGAGTTCGCTGGCGAGGTGCTCGGCGGTCAACGCGCGGTCCCCTCGGCGCTGCTCGAGGCCGGGTTCGGGTTCCGCTTCACCGACCTCGCCGAGGCACTGCGCGCCGAGCTGAGCTGAGCGGGACCAATCGCGTTCGCTGTGTGTTTTCGGTCACCCGGTTGGGAAGGCTGCCTCGTGACCACGGCGTCGCGAGAGGCGGGATCATGACCACGACCGAGCGCCAGACCGAGAATTCATCCGATAAGCCGAGCCGGCGTGACCCGGCCGATCGGATCACCGGAGTGCTGCTGCTGACCGCGGTCGTGTCGGCGGTCTCGGCCCTGCTCTACGGCTACGACACCGGCATCATCTCCGGTGCCCTGCTGCAGATCCGCAAGGACTTCCACACCGGCAGCGGCAGCGAGCAGGTGATCGCCGCCAGCATCCTGTTCGGCGCGGTCCTCGGCGCCCTCGCGTGCAGCCAGCTCAGTGAACGCCGGGGCCGCCGCGGCACGATCCTGCTCGTCGGCGTAACCTTCGTCGTCGGGGCGCTAGCCTGTGCCGTGTCGCCCTCGGCCATCGTGCTGTCGCTGAGCCGGGTGCTGCTGGGGTTCGCGGTCGGCGGCGCCACCCAGACCGTGCCGATGTACGTCGCCGAGCTGGCGCCGCCCCGACGCCGCGGGCAGCTCGTCCTCACGTTCCAGGTCGGCATCGGCGTGGGCATCGTCGTGTCGACGATCGTCGGTGCCTCCGAGTCGTTCTCGTGGCGCGTCTCGGTCGGGATGGCCGCGGTCCCGGCGCTGATCATGTTCCTGATCATGCTGCGCCTGCCCGAGAGCCCGCGGTGGCTCGTCAAGCAGGACCGGGGCGACGATGCGCGCGACGTGCTGACGCGCATGCGGCCCGAAGGCGCCGACATCGATGACGAACTGGACGGCATCGTCGGTCTCGACGACGAGGAGGAGCAGGTCGAGGACAGTGAGCGTGGCTGGCGCGGTCTGCGGCGCCCGTGGGTGCGGCCGGCGGTGATCTTGGGCTTCGGCATCGCCGCGTTCACCCAGTTGAGCGGCATCGAGATGATCATCTACTACGCGCCGACGATCCTGACCGACAACGGCTTCTCGACCAGCGCCGCGCTACGCGTCAGCGTTGCCCTCGGCGTGACCTATCTCGTGATGATGATCGTCGGGTTGTCGATCGTCGATCGCGTCGGCCGCCGCCGGCTCACCCTGATCATGGTGCCGGGCACAGCGACGGCGCTGGCCGTACTGGGCACGCTGTTCGCCACCGGCAACAGCGGGCGCGACAGCACGCCGTTCATCATCGCCTGCCTGATCGTGTTCATGTTCTTCAACGCCGGTGGTCTGCAGCTGATGGGCTGGCTCACCGGTTCTGAGATCTACCCGCTCGCGGTGCGCAGTGCCGGGACCAGCGCCCAGGCGGCGATCCTGTGGAGCACGAACCTGCTCATCACGCTGACCCTGCTCACGATCATCAACACGATCCATGTCGGGCCCACCATGTGGCTCTACGCCGCCTTCAATGTGTTGGCCTTCGTGTTCGTCCTGCGCCGGATGCCCGAGCTCACCGGCCGCTCGCTCGAACAGATCGAAGGCAACCTGCGGCACGGGCACTTCCGCCCGAAGGAGTTCGCCGAGCACTCCGACGCGAAGGCCCGCGCCTAGGTGTGCAACTCGGCGATGCGCAAACCGGACGCGGTGCGGGCGAGCACGACGCGCAGCCGATCCGGGCCGGTGCCCGGTGCCGTGCCGCTCACCTGCCCGTCGCACACCAGCCGCGACGACGCCAGCGTGGCCGTCGCGGTGACGGTGACGTGCGCGCCGTGCACCGCTGCGTGCACGCCACGGTAGCTGGTGCGCACCCCTGACAGCCCACACCCGGCGGGCACGATCCGGCGCAGCAGCGCGGCGTCGGCCGCGAGCAGTGGGCCGGGCACGTACACGCGGGCGAGCAGCCGGGTGTCGCGGGTGCGGAACGCACGCGACCGGATCGCGTCGAGGGCCGGCAGCGCCGTGCGCCAATCCGTTACCGCGGGATCCGCGACCACCGAGCGGGACGGCGTTGTCCGGGTCGGCGTGGTCGGTGCCGGTGCCGAGGTTGCCCGGGTCGGCGTTGTCGGTGCCGAGGTTGCCCGGGTCGGCGTTGTCGGTGCCGATGGTGCCGGCGCCGACGAGCTCGCCGTCCGCTGGCCTGGTGTCGCGAACCGGTTCGTTGCGGCCGGCGTCGGCCGTGACCGCTCGCCAGTCGTTGCCCAGACTGTGCCGGCCGCCGCCAGCAAGATGCCCGACACGACAGCGAGCGCGATGACCAGGGCACGCCGCCGGTTCCCCCGCCGCCGCGGTCGCGGGATCACCGGCCGCGGCCGGGGCCCGACCAGCCGCGTCGGCGGTGCGCCTCCCCTGGCCGTTGCCGAGCCGGCCGGTCGCTCGAACGGCGGCCGGGAGGGCGCAGCGACGCGCGCACCATCGTCAGGCGGGCGATCGGGCAGGCGCAACCCCGCCGGCCGCGCCGCGTGCCGCGGTCCCGATTGCGCAACGACCACCGGGTCAGGCCGCTCGCGCCCGGCCGCCAACTCGACGGCGACCGGCTCGCCACTGTGCCGCAGGTCGAGCGCCAGGTCGGCCGCGGTGCCGCGCCGGTGCGGATCGACAGCCAGTGCTCGGCGCAGCACGGCCGCCATCGCCGGCGGGACGTCGGCGCGCGCCATGCGCTCGTCGACGTCGTCCAGCCCGCCCTGGGCGGCGAGCGCGAGCGCGGCCGCACCGCTCTCGGCTGGCCAGGGCGGCTCGCCGGTGAGCGCGTGCAGCGCTACCCCGGCCAGCATGAACACGTCACTCTGCGGCCCCGGCACGCAGCCGGCCGCCACTGCGGGGTCTACGTAGGCCGGCGTGCTGGCGGCGTCGCGGTCGTCGCCGGTCAGCCGCGCAACGCCGACATCGGCCAGCAGCGGGCTACCGCCCTGGGTGAACAGGATGTTCGCGGCGCTGACGTCGCCGTGCACCACACCCTCGTCGTGCAGGTAGGCCAGCCCGGCCGCGATCGGTGCGACCGCGGTGATCACTTCGCCCGCGGTGAGGCGCCCACGCGCGGCGAGCAGCTCGGCCAGCGAACCGCCGTCGGCCAGATCGAGGACGAGCACGGTTGCGTCGTCGGCCGGTACGACCGCGTGCAGCCGGACCAGGTGGGGGTGATCGAGCGCGGTGAGCAGGGCGGCTTCGGCCTCGGCTCGGCCGGCCTGGACCTCGTCCAGCACGACAATGCGCTTGAGGGCCACCGGATCCCCGCTGCCGGCGACCCTGGCCTGCCACACCTCCCCCGACGCGCCGCGTCCGAGCAGTCGCTCGATCACGTAGCCGCGCAGCCGCCATGCTCCACTCATGCCCGCGACGTTAGGACAGCTTCGACCGGGCAGCGGAGTTGTCCACAGGCCGATCGCGACGGATTTGCTGACCGGGCCGCCTCTAGGGTGATCTTGTGACTGCTGACGCGCCGACCATCCTCGCGACGTCGGGCGGCATCGTGCCCGGAACCCGGGTGCGGTGGGAGCTCGGCCCGCTGACCGAATTCGCCATCGACCTCGCCGGGGTCGACGGCCGGCGGCCCAAGGTGTGCTTCGTGGCCACCGCGGTCGGCGACGACGCCACGACGATCTACAACTTCTACAACGCGGCGCAGGTCCGCGGCCTCGAGCCCTCGCACCTCGCCCTGTTCCCGATGCCCAACGTCGCCGACATGACCGCGCACCTGCTCGCACAGGACGTGGTCTGGGTGTCCGGCGGCAGCGTCGCGGGCCTGCTCGCGATGTGGCGCTTGCATGGCGTGGACGCCGCGATGCGGGTCGCGTGGCAGGCCGGGGTGGTGCTCACCGGAGTGTCGGCCGGCTCGATCTGCTGGCACCTCGGCGGCACCACTGACTCGTTCGGTCCCGACCTGCGTCCGATCACGAACGGACTGGGCCTGCTGCCGCACTCGAACGGCGTGCACTACGACTCCGAGGAGCAGCGCCGACCGCTGTTCCAGGCACTGATCGCTGCGGGCACGCTGCCGGACGGGTACGCCACCGACGACGGGGTGGGCGTGCTCTACCGCGGTACCGAGTTCGTCGAAGCGGTCACCGAGAAGGACGGCAAGGCCGCCTATCGGGTCACGCGCGACGACGCCGGCGGCGCGGTCGAGACCCGCCTCGATCCGCGCCGCCTGTAACGCATCAGTCCCTGGCCGAGGCCGCGGCCAGCTTCGAGGGCCACCAGATCTTCTTGCCGATCTCGTGGCTCAGCGCCGGCACCAGGATCGAGCGGACGACGATGGTGTCGAGCAGTACGCCGAACGCGACGGTGAACCCGAGTTCGGCCAGGAACACGATCGGCAGCACGCCCAGCACGACGAAGGTCGCCGCCAGCACGACGCCGGCCGAGGTGATGACGCCGCCGGTGACCGCCAGCCCGCGCATCACCCCCTGTCTCGTCCCGTGTTCCAGTGTTTCCTCACGCACGCGGGTCATGAGGAAGATGTTGTAGTCGATCCCCAACGCGACAAGGAACACGAACGCGAACAGCGGATAGGCCGGGTCGGCGTTCGCGAAGTGGAATACGTGGTTGAAGAACAGCGCGCTGACGCCCAGTGAGGCCGCGAACGAAAGCACCACCGTGGCGATCAGCAGGATGGGCGCGATCAGCGCTCGCAGCACGAGCCCGAGAACGATCAGGATCACCAACAACACCAGCGGGATGATCAGGTTGCGGTCGTGGCGTGAGGCGTCCTGGATGTCGAGGTTGACCGCCGAACTGCCACCCACCAGGGCGTCGGCCCCACGGACGGTCTTGACCGCGGAGCGGATGCGCTTGACCGTGTCGTAGGCCGGCTGCGTGTCGTAGCTGTCGGTCAGCACCGCATTGATGAGCAGCTTGCCGTCCTGCGGTTTCACTTGGAGCGAAGCGGGCGGACAGGCCGTCGCCGGCTGATTCGCCTGGCTCGGGTTCTGCTTGATCAACTGTGCGACCTTGGCGTAGTCGATCTGCACGCACACCGCGGTCGGTGTCGTCGCGACGCCGTCGAGCCCCTTCACCTTGTCGATGACGGCCTGGGCCTTGTCGGCGTTGACCAGGATGTCGGCCGGGGCGCCCGCGCCCTTGGCCTTCGGGAAGGCCTTGTCGTAGAGGTGCTGGCCGGTCACCGCGTCCGGCTTGTTGGTGAATCCGTCGATCGTCGAGAGCCCACCGGTCTTGAGCCCGAACAGGCCGGCGATGCAGACGATCAGCAGGACGAGCGCGCCGACCCAGGCCCGCCGGTAGCTGGCGGACAGCTTCTGCGCGAACCGGCCCCACATCCCGTGCATCGCGAAGATGTCGGTCTCGTGATCGAGCTTGGGCCGCTTGGGCCAGAAGATCCAGCGGCCGGAGATGACGAGCAGCGCCGGCAGCACGGTCAGCATGATCACGACCGTGCAGGCGATGCCGATCGCGCACACCGGGCCCAGCCCGGCCGTGGAGTTCAGATCGGCGACGGTCAGGCAGATCAGGCCGAGAATCACGGTGACCGCAGAGGCGAGGATCGGTGGAGCGGCGCCCTTCCACGCCGCGATCATCGCGTCGACCCGGCTCTGGTACTCGTGCAGTTCCTCCCGATATCGACTCACCAGCAGCAACGCATAGTCGGTGCCGGCGCCGATGACCAGGACCGACAGGATGCCCTGGCTCTGGCCGTTGAGCGTGATCACCCCGTTCTTGGCCAGCGGGTAGATGACGAGCGACGCGGCCCCGAGGGCCAGCACGGCGCTGAACAACGGGAAGAACCAGAGCACCGGGCTGCGGTAGACGAACAGCAGGATGACGATCACCACGAGGCCGGCGGCCAGCAGCAGGCTGGATTCGATGCCGCTGAACGCGTCGATGAACGCCACCAGCACGCCACCGGCCCCGGCGCTGTGCACGGCCAGGCCGCCCGGCGCGTCGTTCTTGGCCGCCTTGATGATGCGCTTCTCGTTGTCGACGAGATCGGGGCCCTTGAGGCTCTTGCCGTGGTCCTTTCCGACCAGCGGCACGGCGACGGCACCGACCTTGTCGTCCGTGCTGTATTGCGGGGTGCCCACCTGATCGGTGGCCACGCCCTTCAGGGTGCGGAATTTTGTGACGTCGGCGTTGATCTTCGCCTTGTCGGCCGCGGTGAGCCCGCTGCCGCGCTGGTAGACGATGAAGCCGGGGATCGTCTGGACGCTGCTGAATTTCTGGGCCTCGTTCGACACCTTGGTCGAGTCGGCCGAGCTGGGCAGGAACGACGAGTTGTCGTTCTTCTGGACGTCGGACAGCTTGCCCTGGTAGGACCCACCGGCACCGCCCACGAGGAAGAACAGCACCGCAAGCACCGCGAACACCCACACGATGCGTGGGCGCCGGCGCGGCTGCGATCGCCCGGTGTCGGGAACCTCGTCGATCTTGGTCATGGCAAACCCCCTGAACGCGTGCCCGCACCGTATCGGTCCAGGCTGACACGAATCGACAGGGTTTCCCCCCACCCGACCCCAACTCCAGCCGGTGCACGCCGAATCGACTGGACTACCGTGAATGCGTGGTCGAACTGCGGGTGATCAGAGCCGGACTCGTGCCCTACGAGGACGCCTGGGCCCGGCAGCGCGCGATCCACGCCGACGTTGCCGCCGGCGCCTCCGATGCCGTGCTGCTGCTCGAGCACCCGCCGATCTACACCGCCGGTCGCCGCACCGAGGTCTGGGAACGTCCCGTCGACGGCACGCCGGTCATCGACGTCGACCGCGGCGGGAAGATTACCTGGCACGGTCCGGGTCAACTCGTCGGCTACCCCATCGTCCGGCTCGCCGATCCCATCGACGTCGTCGCCTACGTCCGACGCATGGAGCGCATGCTCATCGACGTCTGTGCCGAAGTGGGATTGCCCGCCGGCCAGGTCGCGGGGCGCAGCGGGGTGTGGCTGCCCGCCGACGACCGCGGGCCCGAACGCAAGGTGGCCGCGATCGGCATCCGGGTGTCACGGGGCGTGACCCTGCACGGGTTCGCCCTCAACTGCGACCCCGACCTCACCTGGTTCGATCGCATCGTGCCGTGCGGGATCGCCGACGCCGGTGTCACGTCGCTGACCAAGGAGCTCGGCCGACCGGTGTCGGTGTCAGCTGTCACCCCGGTTGTCGAACGCCACCTGCCCGCGCTGGTCGCGGGCGTGGGCGCGATCGGCTGACCGGTGGCGTCACGGGCTCCCGCACTGTGGGCACTGACCGGCGCGCTCGCCGCTCTCACGCTCGGCGCTTGCTCGAACACGATCGACGGCACCGGCGGGCCGGCCTCCACCGCCGGCACGTCCGCCGGGCCCGACTTCCCCACCGGATCGAGCTCGGCGACCACGCCGCCGACCTCCGGCTCGAGGGCCGCACCGACCCCGACAACGCCCACGACAACGCCGGCACCCAAGGTCCCGTCCGTGGAGCAACGCTCGCACGCGCTCGAGCAGCAGGTCGACGGTGCGCGTGTGCTCGTCCGGGTGTCAGGCGGTTACGAGGCCGCGACCTACGACCAGGATGGGCACATCGCCTTCTGGAGGAACCCGCTCGCGTCGACGGCCTGGAAGCAGGTGGGCCTGAGCGCCTACCCGGTCGTGCCCGACATCGGCCCGCCGCGCGCCACCGCGCAGGGCCGGCAACTGAGCGGGATGCGGCACGCCACCTTCATCGTCCACGGCATCTTCACCGGCGACTCGAGCGGCAATGCGGTTGCGTTCACGACCGGCTCCAAGGGCTGGGGAGCGATCAAGGCCGAGCCGAGCGGTCGGATCGGTTCGTCGGGCCGACCGATCGGCAAGGACCAGGTCGGACTGTCCTACGACTTCGCGTTCCGAGGCGGGCGCCTGGAGACTAAGGACTGCTCGCTGAGCCGCCCGATCTCCGACTGCGACACGCATCCGGTGACCAAACTCTGGCAGTGGAACGGGTCCGACTTCAGCCAGGTGTGACAAGCCTGCGGCGTACTCTCGGAGCGGTGACCGCGGTACGCCCCACTCCCCCCGAAGGCCGTCGGCTGTTGCGCATCGAGGAGCGCAATACGCAGACGCCGATCGAACGCAAACCCGAATGGATCAAGACCCGGGCGAAGATGGGTCCCGAGTACACCGCGCTGCAGTCACTGGTGAAGAGCGAGGGGCTGCACACCGTCTGCCAAGAGGCCGGCTGTCCCAACATCTACGAATGCTGGGAAGATCGCGAGGCGACGTTCCTCATCGGCGGCGACCAGTGCACGCGGCGCTGCGACTTCTGCCAGATCGACACCGGCCGGCCGCTGCCCCTCGACCGTGACGAGCCCCGACGGGTCGCCGAAAGCGTCCACACCATGGGTCTGCGCTACGCGACCATCACCGGCGTGGCGCGCGACGACCTGGCCGACGGCGGCGCGTGGCTCTACGCCGAAACCGTGCGCCAGATCCACGCGGTGAACCCGGGCACCGGCGTCGAGCTGCTCGCCCCGGACTTCAACGCCATCCCGGAACTGCTGGCCGAGGTCTTCAGCAGCCGTCCCGAGGTCTTCGCCCACAACGTCGAAACCGTGCCGCGCATCTTCAAGCGCATCCGCCCGGGCTTTCGCTACGACCGGTCCCTCGCCGTCATCCGCAGCGCCCGCGCGGACGGCCTGGTCACCAAGTCGAACCTGATCCTCGGCCTGGGCGAGACGCGGGCCGAGATCAGCCAGGCCCTGCAGGACCTCTTCGATTCAGGTTGCGAGCTCATCACGATCACGCAATACCTGCGCCCGTCGCCCAAGCACCACCCGGTCGAGCGCTGGGTGAAGCCGGATGAGTTCGTCGAGTTGCGCGACGAGGCCGAGGACATTGGCTTCGCCGGCGTCATGAGCGGGCCGTTGGTCCGCTCGTCCTACCGCGCCGGCCGCCTCTATCAGCAGGCCGTCGCCGCCCGGCTCTAGTTACGGCGGGATGGCGCGGCGACCGTACGCGCGTCTCACACCAGTGACCCATGCGGGTACTACCGGCCGGCCCAACTATCCTTCCGGTATGGCGAAGACCGGCGGCTCCTCGAAGCCCGCGAAGCTCACGGGGGCCGAGAAGAAGGTGGCCCGATCAGCCAAGCGTGCGCAGCGGCGCGAGTCGTTCCGCAACGTCAAGCAGGCCTTCACGCTCACCCGGCAGCAGGACCCGAAGTTCCTGCCGGTATTGATCATCGCCGCCGTGCTCGCCGCGGCGGTGGTCTACCTGCTCGTGTTCCTCGTCACCGGCTCCCCGTTCATCCCGATCCCGCTGGCGCTGATCTTCGGCGTCGTGGTCGGGGTGTTCGTGTTCTCGCGGCGGGCCCAGCGATCGATGTTCGCGCAGGCCGAGGGTCAGGCCGGCGCGGCCGGCTGGATGCTCCAGCAGCAGCTGCGCGGTGATTGGCGCCTGACCCAGGCGGTTGCGGGTACCACCCAGCTCGACGCCGTGCACCGTCTGGTCGGGCGCCCGGGTGTCGTGCTGGTCGGCGAGGGTGCCGAGCACCGCGTCCGGGGTCTCATCGCGCAGGAGAAGAAGCGCACCGCCCGGGTGGTCGGCGAGACCCCCATCTATGACGTCATCATCGGCACCGGCGAGGGCGACCTGCGCCTGTCGAAGCTGAACCGCTACCTGCTCAAGCTGCCGGCCAACCTGTCCAAGGAACAGGTCGCGACGCTCGAGAAGCGGCTGGCTGCGCTCGGCGGCTCGCGGGCCGGCCAGCTGCCCAAGGGGCCGATGCCCGCAGGCGCGAAGATGCGCAACGTGCAGCGGACCGTTCGCCGCCGTTCGTGACTGCGGCGTCATGACCAACCCGGGGCGGGCGCCGCAGGCCTACCGCGGCGAGGCGCTGGGTCTGCCCGCGCAGGGCGCCGGGTCGCTCGCGCCGACCGGGCCCCGGCTCGGTGCCTATGTCGTCGACGCCGTGGCCGCCGCCCTCGTCGCCACGCTCTTCGTGCCGCACAAGACCCAGGGAGCGCGCACCTTCGCCGACCGGTTGCCCGGAGCCTGGAGCCTCATCCCCTTCGCGATCGACTACATCATCGGGATCCTCGTCACCGGCCGCACGCTGGGCATGTACCTGTTAGGGCTGCGGGTCGTCCGGGTCAGTCCCGGGCTCGCCGTCGATCCAGGGCGCGCGATCCTGCGCACCGCGCTGCTGTGCCTGCTCATCCCGGCCCTGGTTTTCGACCGCGACGGCCGGGGGATGCATGACCGCCTCGCCGACACCGCGGTCGTGCGGGCCTGAGAAGAGGGGCTCCTGCGTGGCCCCGTAACGTCGGCGAAATGCCCGGGGTATAGACAAGCACGCGATTCCCTGGGCGGTCCGCCGCTCCCATTCAGTGCAGACGGAGGATGAATGTTCACCAGCTCCGAAGAGGTCCTGGCCTACATCAAGAACGAGGGCGTTGAGTTCATCGACATCCGGTTCACGGACCTCCCCGGGGTTCAGCAGCACTTCAATGTGCCTGCGTCGAACTTCAACGAGGATTCGTTCACCGAAGGACAGATGTTCGACGGTTCGTCCATTCGCGGCTTCGCCTCGATCCACAAGTCCGATCTCAAGCTGATCCCTGACCCGACGACCGCGTACGTCGACCCGTTCCGGACGGCGAAGACGCTCAACATCAACCACTCGATCGTCGAGCCGCGCACGGGCGAGAAGTACGACCGCGACCCGCGCCAGGTGGCCACCAAGGCCGAGGAGTACCTCGTCTCGACCGGGATCGCCGACACCGTCTACTTCGGCCCTGAGGCCGAGTTCTACATCTTCGACGAGGTGAAGTACGAGTCGAAGATGAACGGCTCCTTCTACTCGGTCGACTCCGAAGAGGGTTACTGGAACACCGGGCGTGACGAGGTCGGCGGCAACCTGGGTTACAAGACCTCGGTCAAGGGCGGCTACTTCCCCGTCAGTCCCTACGACCACCACGCCGACCTGCGCGACGAGATCAGCACCGAACTGATGGCGGCCGGCCTCGAGCTGGAGCGGGCCCACCACGAGGTCGGCACCGGCGGTCAGGCCGAGATCAACTACAAGTTCAACACCC
>CAXTHY010000109.1:0-667 GCA_964244175.1 uncultured Jatrophihabitans sp.
CGTTCGGCGGCCGGGCGGACATCATGTCGCGACTCGCACCGTCCGGGCCGGTCTCCCAGGCCGGGACGCTGTCGGGCAATCCCGTGGCCGTGGCCGCCGGATTGGCGACGCTGCGGCTGGCCGACGCCGCGGTCTATGCCGCACTGGACGCCAACGCCCGGCGGGTCGGCGAGCTGGCCGGGGCCGCGCTGAACGCGGCCGGCGTCACCCACCAGGTGCAGTACGCCGGCAACCTGGTCTCGGTGTTCTTCGCGGCCGAGCCGGTGCGCGACTTCGCCGGGGCGCAGGCGGCCGAGACGGTGCGCTACAAGCCGTTCTTCCACGCGATGCTCGACGCCGGGATCTACCTGCCGCCGTCGGCGTTCGAGGCCTGGTTCGTCAATACCGCAATGGACGACGCCGTGTTCGAGCAGCTGGCGGCGGCACTGCCGGCGGCGGCCGCTGCCGCCGCCGCGGCCCAGCCCGAGTAGCGACCCAGCCCGAGTAGCGACCCAGCCCGAGTAGCGGCCGCGCGGCGGAGGACGGCCCGGCGTCTGGGAGCATGACCTCGTGGTGACGGTGCATCTGCTGCGACACGGCGAGGTCCACAACCCCGACGGCGTGCTGTACGGACGCCTGCCCGGGTTCCGGCTCAGCGCCCTGGGCGAGCGGCAGGCCCAGGCCGACC
>CAXTHY010000109.1:677-11239 GCA_964244175.1 uncultured Jatrophihabitans sp.
CCGACGGCGTCGAGGAGCTCCGGTCCGCCCTGGCCGACTGGTTCACCGGCCGCGACATCGGCTACCTGGTCGCGTCCCCGCTCGAGCGCGCGCAACAGACGGCCGGACCGCTCAGCGCGGCGACCGGCCTGCCGATCGACGTCGACGAGCGGCTGATCGAGGCCGACAACAAGCTCGAGGGCCGCGCGGTCGCAGGGGGCAAGAACCTGTTCCGCGACCCGGCCAACTGGAAGTACTTCATCAACCCGTTGCGCCCGTCGTGGGGTGAGCCGTACGCGCAGCTCGCGACCCGCGTGCTGGCCGCCGCCCGGGCCGCCCGCGACCACACCAGCACGGGCGAGGCGGTCTGCGTCAGCCACCAACTCCCGATCGTCGCCGCCCGCCGCCGCGCCGAGGGCCAGCGGCTCTTCCACGACCCCCGCAAGCGGCAGTGCAACCTCGCCTCGGTGACGTCGCTGACCTTCGCCGGCGACGTGGTCGTGCGGGTCGACTACCACGAGCCCGCGGCGGCCCTGCCGAGCGGCCACGGCGCGGGCGCGTAACAGCTAACAACCGCTGAGTGCGGTGCCGTGGCGCCGAGGCCAGTGGCGCACACTGGAGCGCGTCATGAGACGTCTCATCGCGCTCCTTTTCGCTGCTGCCGTGGTGCTGTCCGCGTGCACGGGCAGCGATGCCGTCGACCAGAGTGCGAATGGCACCTTCACCTTCACCAGCGGCACCGCCCTGGGCAAGGTCGTCCCGCCGGCCCAGCGCAAGAAGGCCGGCTCGTTCACCGGCGAGCTGCTCGACGGCGGCAAGACCAGCCTGGCCGCGGCCAAGGGCAAGATCGTCGTCGTCAACTTCTGGGCCTCCTGGTGCGCGCCCTGCCGCACCGAGACCCCGCAGTTCGACCTGCTCTACCGCAAGATCAAGACCAAGGGTGTGGACTTCCTCGGTATCGACACCAAGGACGTCAAGGGCAACGCCAAGGCGTTCGTGAAGACCAACGACATCTCCTACCCGATCGTGTACGACGAGCAGGGTGAGACGGCGCTGCGGCTGGGCAACATCCCGCAGGCCGCGCTGCCGTTCACGGTGCTGATCGACAAGCAGGGCAAGGTCGCGGGCGTCTACGTCATCCGGCTCTCGACGATCGACCTGCAACGCTCGCTCGACACGCTGCTCGCGGAGTCCTGAGGTGGCCCTCGCCGCCTCGCTCGTCGCCGCGGGCGGGTTCACCCACACGGTGACCGACGGTCCGCTGCTGCTCGCGGCCGGGGTGGCGGCGCTGGTGGGCGTGATCGGGTTCCTGTCGCCGTGCGTCCTGCCGCTCGTGCCGGGCTACCTGTCCTACGTCGCGGGGCTCTCGGGTGACGCCGACAAGCCGAGCCAGCGCCGGATGGTGTTCGGGGCGCTGCTGTTCGTGTTCGGGTTCAGCGCGGTGCTGGTCACGCAGGGGGTGCTGTTCGGAGCGCTCGGCGCGGCGATCCGCGAGCACACCGTGGTCATTGAGCGGGTGCTCGGCGTCGTCACGATCGTCATGGGCGTCGTGTTCCTCGGCGGCATCGGCCTGTTGCAGCGCGAGTGGCGGGTGCACAAGCTGCCCAGGGCGGGCCTGCTGGGTGCGCCGCTGCTGGGCGTGACCTTCGGGTTGGCCTGGGCGCCATGCCTCACGCCCACCTTCGGCGCCGTCTATTCGATGTCGGTGTACGAGGCCACGGCCGGGCGCGGCGCGTTCCTCATGCTCTGCTACTGCCTCGGCCTCGGTATCCCGTTCGTCCTCGTCGCGCTGGGCTTCGGCTGGGTGACCCGCGCGCTCGGCTTCGTGCGCCGGCACCGACGGGTAGTCAGCGCAATCGGCGGGACGCTGCTGATCGTCATCGGCGTGCTGCTCGTCACCGGCGAGTGGAACCACCTGATGAACGAGCTGCGGGCCAACGTCGGCGTCGATTCCGGGTTCGACGTATGAGACCCGTCATCCGGACCGGCCGGATGGTGTGGCGCCGGCTGACCAGCATGCGCACCGCCCTCATCCTGCTGTTCCTGCTGGCCGTGGCCGCGGTGCCCGGATCGCTGCTGCCCCAACGTCCGCTCAACCCGACCAAGACCGACAGCTACATCACTGCGCACGGCGGGTGGGGTCGCTTCCTTGACGCGATCGGCATGTTCGACGTCTTCGGGTCGTTCTGGTTCGCCGCGATCTACCTGCTGTTGTTCATCTCGCTCGTCGGCTGCCTCATCCCACGCATCAAGGTGCACGCGCGGGCCGTCGCCCGCAAACCGCTCAAGGCGCCGCGCAACCTCGACCGGCTGCCCGAGTCGGGCCGGTTCACCACCGCGGGCGCACCCGAGGACTACGCCGCGGCCGCGCGGCAGACACTGGGCCGGCGGTGGCGGGTGGTGCGGCGCGAGGAGCCGTCGGGTGCCGTCACCCTCTCGGCCGAGAAGGGCTACAGCCGGGAGACCGGCAACCTGATCTTCCACGTCGCGCTGCTGTCGTCGCTCGTACTGATCGCGATCGGCCGGCTGTACACCTACCAGGGGACGACGATCGTCAAGCAGGGTTCGGGGTTCTGCAACACCGTCTCGCAGTACGACGAGTGGCGGCCGGGCCGCTTCGCCGCCGAGGGCAAGGTGCGCCCGGCGCCGTTCTGCATCGACGACCTGTCGAAGTTCACCGCGAACTACACCAGCTCGGGTGAACCGAAGACGTTCCGGGCCGACATCACGTACCGCCCGAACGTCAACGCCGCGCCCCGGCACACGTCGATCACCGTCAACCATCCCCTGCGGTTGGAGGGCGACCGGGTCTACCTGATCGGGCACGGGTACGCGCCGCGGGTCACCATCCGGATGCCGGACGGGTCGGTGCGCCACGACGTCCAGGCCTTCGTCCCGTCCAACCCCGAGACCCTCTTCTCGGAGGGCGCGTTCAAGCAGCCGGGCAAGACCGACGCCAAGGCCGACATCGGGCTGAGCGGGTTCTTCGCGCCGAACCCGGTGACCGAGGCCAACGGGACGGTCGGGTCGCTCTCGCCGCAGGTGCGCAACCCGGTGCTGGGGATCTTCGCCTACCGCGGTGACCTGACCGGCAACGGGAGCCCGCAGTCGGTGTACTCGCTGGACACGTCGAAGATGACGAAGATCGGCGCCGCGAACTTGCACATCGGGCAGACGGCCAAGCTGCCCGGGGGCGTGCAGGTGACCTTCGACGGCTGGGTGCCGTGGGCCAGCCTGCAGGTGTCACACGACCCGGCGCAGGGTTACCTGCTGATCGCCGCGCTGGCCATGGTGATCGGGCTGCTCGGCTCGCTGGGCATCCGGCGCCGCCGGGTCTGGCTGCGGATCGCCCCGGGGTCGGATCCCGACGGGCAATCGCATACCGTAGTCACCGTCGGCGGCCTCGCGCGCAGCGACTCGGGCAACTTCACGACCGAGTTCGCAGCTCTGCTCGCCCGGTTGACCGACGCCGGCACAGCACAGCCGACCGGCCCGGCACACGACCTGGCCGACCGGATCGGCGCGGGGAAGGACTGAGGCGTGGCAGGCATCGACGGTTCCATGGCCCATCTGTCCGACGGGCTGTTCACCTCTGCCATCGCCGTGTACGCGCTGGCCATGGTCGGGTTCACCGCCGAGTACTCGTTCAGCCGGGTGGGGCGCAAGCTGGCCGCGGCGCCGGCGCGCGAACTGGTGGGGGCGGGCGGGCCACCGACCACGGCCGCCCCTGACCCTGTCGACGTCCCGGCCCGACCGTCCAAGGCCGAGCGCATCGGTCGCTGGTCGGTCATCGCAACGATCGTCGGCGCCCTGGTGCACACGGCCTCGATCGCGGTCCGCGCGGTCGCCGTCGACGCCGTGCCGTGGTCGAACATGTACGAGTTCGCGTCGGTGGCCGGGCTGATCGGCGTCACCGCGTTCCTGCTGGTGCTGTGGAAGCTGCCCGCGCTGCGGCACCTCGGCGGCTTCATCCTGCTGCCGGTCATCCTGATGATGTTCCTGGCCGGGACGGTGCTGTACTCCCAGGCCCAGCCGCTGGTGCCGGCCTTGCAGTCGTACTGGCTGGCCATCCACGTCACGCTCGTGTCGATCGCCGAGGGCGCGCTGATGACCAGCGCGGTGCTGACCGTGCTGTACCTCGTCAAGGCCCGGCACGACCGGCTGAGCGTGAAGCCCGACTACCAGCCCGGATCGCTGGGCACGCTGGCCGCGAAGCTGCCGGCGGCGGCGACGCTGGACAAGGCCGCGTACCGCGTCGTCGCGTTCTCGTTCCCGCTCTACACGGTGGCGATCATCTGCGGCGCGATCTGGGCCGAGGCCGCGTGGGGACGCTACTGGGGCTGGGACCCCAAGGAGACCTGGGCCTTCATCGTCTGGGTCGTCTACGCCTGCTACCTGCACGCGCGGGCGACGGCCGGCTGGAAGGGCCGGGCGGCCGCGTGGATCAACCTGGCCGGGTTCTTCTCGATCACGTTCAACTTCCTGGTCGTCAACATCGTCGTGTCGGGCCTGCACTCCTACGCCGGGCTGAGCTGACCTGCGCTCGACCCGCCCCCCTTTCGCGAGTTGTCCGCGCTGGCGCGGGCTTGAGCCCGGTAGAGCGCGGACAACTCTGCGTGGCTAGGACGGCGTGGCTAGGACGGCGTGGCCGTGAGGTCGTAGACCGTCGAGCCGCCGAGCGTCTTGGCGGTGAATGTCTTGGCCACCCACTGCCCGATTGCGTACGCCGTGGAGGTGTCCGCCGCGGTCGACCCCAAGAAGCCCTGCTGGTCGGCCACGTAATAGTGGACCTTGCCGGCGGCGACGAGCTGCTCGAACTGGGCGAGCGTGAGTGCGTCGTCGGTGCCGTTGTAGCCGCCGAGCGACATCACCGATTCGCCGGTGGCGAGCTCGAGCGAAGCGGCGTTGTTGTCGCTGACCGTCGCCGCGACCCAGGTGTAACTGGACGCGTCGGCCTGCAGCGCCTTGGTCAACGCGCTGCTGACGGTGGACGCGCCACCGAGCCCGCCCATGCCGCCGAAGCCGCCCCCGCCGAAGCCGCCGCGCTGGCCCGTGCCGCCCTGAGCGGCGGTGCCCGGCGCTGCCGGGAGGGTGCCGCCGCCGTTGCCGCCGCCGGTGTTACCAGCGCCGGTGGGTGGCGTGAACCCGCCCCGTCCGGCGCCGCCGGGACCACCTCGGCCGCCGGCGCCGCCCGGCCGCCCGAAGGCTGCGCCCGTGGCCGGCCCGGCCGACGGCAGGGCACCGGTGTGTGCCGTCGAGGCGGTCTGGATCGAGTACGCCGTCGGTGCGACCAGCAACGTCAGCGCGACCAGTGGAGCAACGAGCACGGCTTTGGCCAGGCGGGTCACGACGATCGTGACCACCGCGGCGGCGCCGGCCAGCAGGACGATCCAGCGCAGCTCCGGGTGCCACGTCGCGCGGCCGAGCAGCAGGTAGGTCCAGATCGCGCCCGCGGCGACGAGGGCGGCCAGCGTCCAGCGAGCGACCTCGGTCGAGCGCGTCCGCCACAGCTCGACGGTGGCCAAGCCGACCAGCGCCGCGATCGCCGGCGCCAGGGCGACCGTGTAGTACGGGTGGATGATGCCGCCGGCAAAGCTGAGCAGGATGCCGGTGACGAGCAACCAGCCGCCCCACACGATTGCGCTGGCGCGTAAGGGATCCGTGCGCTGCCGAGGCGCGCTCAGCCAGGCCAGCGCGGCCAGGCCGACGAGCGCGGCCGGCAGCAGCCAGCTGATCTGCGAGCCCATCTCGGCGCCGAACATCCGGAACAACCCGGTCTCAGCGGACGAGAAGCCACCCGTGCCGTTACCGCCGACGCTGCCGTTGTTGTTGGAACCGGTCAACCGGCCGATGCCGTTGTAGCCGAACACCAGCTCGAGGATGCTGTTGTTCGTCGAGCCGCCGATGTAGGGACGGGAGCCGGCCGGCCAGAGCTCGACCAGCGCGACCCACCAGCCGGCGGCGACAACCATCGCCGCTCCGGCCGACAGCGTGTGCAGGATGCGCTTGCGCAGTGGGGTCGGGGCGGCGACCAGGTACGCGAGCGCGAAGGCGGGCAGGACGAGCAGGCCCTGCAGCATCTTGGTCAGGAACGCGAACCCGACCAGGACGCCGGCGAGCATGAGCCATCGCGGGCCGGCCTGCTCGATCGCTCGCACCGTCGCGTAGGCCGCGGCGGTCATCAGCAGGACCAACAGCGCGTCGGGGTTGTTGAACCGGAACAGCAGCGTCGCGACCGGTGTCGTGGCCAGCGTGGCGCCGGCGAGCAGACCCGCGTTGCGCCCGCTGATCCGCTTGACCGCCGCGTACAGCAACGCCACCGCGGCGACGCCCTCGAGCGCCTGCGGAACAAGGATCGCCCACGAGTTGACGCCGAAGATCTTCACCGAGATGTCCATGACCCACAGCGACGCGGGTGGCTTGTCGACGGTGATGAAGTTGGCCGCGTCGAGCGAGCCGAACAGGAACGCGGTCCAGCTCTTGCTGCCGGCCTGCGCGGCGGCTGAGTAGAACTGGTTGGCCCAGCCTGACTCGGACAGCCCGATCAGGTACAGCAGGCCGGTGCCGAGCAGCAGGACGCCGAGTGGCAGCCGTTCGCGCCACCGCCGCTCGCGCGTCCCGGTCCCGCCCTTGCCCGCGGGCCCGTCATCGCTTTGCCCAGTCGACGCAAGCGCGGACGGAGGTGCGGACGGCAGTGCGGACAGGGTGGGCTGGGCGGTGGTGGTCATGACGTCGCCTTCGTCAGGTCGTAGACGGTCTGGTTGCCGACGGTCGTGGCCGGGTAGTGCGCCGCGACCCACTCGGTGATCGCGCTCGAGCCGCCGTTGCCGCCGGGCCCGCCGCCGCCGAAACCGCCGCCGCCACCAATGAAGTACGCGATCTTGCCGTCCTTTACGTATTGCTCGAACTGGGCCAGGGTCGGTGCTGCGTCAGTGCCGCTGAAGCCACCGATCGCCATGACCGCCTTGCCGGTGGCCAGCTCGAGCGGGCCGGCGGACTGGGAGCCGATCGCGGCCGCCGCCCACGTGGTGTCGGTCTTCTTCAGCAGGGTCGTCAAGGCCGAGCTGACGGACGCGCCGCCACCCGCCCCCGCGCCTCGAGCGCCGGGAGCGCCGCCAGGAGCGCCGCCGCCCGGAGCGCCGCCGTTGGGGAAGGCGCCGCCAGTCAGGCCCTCGGGTCGGCCGCCGCCGGGGAAGCCACCGGTGCCGCCGCGTCTCCCGCCGAAGCCACCGAAGCCACCGCCCAAACCACCGGACGCGGCCGGGCCCGCGGACGGGATCGAGCCGGTCTGCGCCGTCGACGCCGTGTCGAGCGCGTACGCGGCCGAGCCGCCGCCGAGCACGACCACGCCGGCCGTCGCGACCACCGCCACCGCCCTGCGGCCGAGCACACCGGGACGCACCAGCAGCGCCGCCCCGACCGCCAGGCCGGCGATGAGCAGCAGATAGCCCAGCCACGACTGGAACGTCGGCGTGCGGTGCAGCAGCGCGTAGCCCCACACCCCGCTGACGAGCGCGCCGGCGGCCAGCGCGACCCGCGCGAACGCGTCGGCCCGGGCCCGCCACAGCACGACCGCGCCGATCGCGACCAGCGCGGCAATCGCCGGCGCCAGCTCGACCGTGTAGTACGTGTGGATGATGCCGCCGGCGAAGCTCAGCACCGCGGCGGTGATCAGCAGCCAACCGCCGAAGATGATCACGGCCGCCCGCGTGCGGTCGGTCAGCGGCGCTCGCCGGGTGAACCCGGCCAGCGCGACGATCGCGATCAGCGCGGTGGGCAGCAGCCAGGCGATCTGGCCGCCGTTGAGCGAGTTGAACATGCGCCCGATGCCGGTCGCCCCGTCGAAGCCGACGCCGCCGCCACCCCCTGGGCTGCCGCCCGAGCCGCCGGACAGCCGGGACAGGCCGTTGTAGCCGAACGCGAGCCCCAGCGCCGAGTTGTCGCCCGAACCGCCGATGTAGGGACGGTCGGCCGCCGGCGTGAGCTGCACGGCCAGCACCCACCAACCCGCGCCGACGACGAGTGCCGCGCCGGCCCCGAGCAGCTGCAGCAGCCGTCGCCGCCAGGACGTCGGGGCCGCGATCAGGTACGCGATCTCCAGTGCCGGCAGCACGGTGAACGGCTGCAGTCCCTTGGCCAGGAAGCCGAAGCCCATCGCCAGCCCGGCCAGCAGCAGCCAACGGGTGCCGGCCGCTTCGATCGCCCGCGTGGTGCAGTAGGCCGCGGCGACGATCAGCAACGTCATCAACGCGTCGGGGTTGTTGAACCGGAACATCAACACGGCGACGGGCGTGAGCGCCAGCAACAGGCCGGCCAGGATCCCGGCCCAGTGCCCGAACCAGCGCTTGACCGTGGCGTGCAGCAGCCAGACCGCGAGCACGCCCTCGATGGCCTGCGGCACGAGCATCGACCACGAGTTGAAGCCGAAGATCCGTCCCGAGAGCTCCATCGGCCACAGCGAGGCCGGCGGCTTGTCGACGGTGATGAAGTTGGCCGAGTCGAACGAGCCGAAGAAGAATGCCTTCCAGCTCTGCGTGCCGGCCTGGACCGCGGCGGCGTAGAAGTCGTTGGCGTTCCCCGACGCGCCCAACCCCCAGAGGTAGAGGACGGCGGTGCCGGCGAGCAGCGCGATGAGCGACCCGCGGTGCCACCCGCGCCCCCCGTCCACCGGTCCGGTCCCGTCCGACTGGTCGGAGATATCGGACCGCTCAGCGGGATTCGGTCCAGTCAGCGGGGGTGGGGACGCGGCGGAGGTGTTGTCGGTGGTCGCGGTCATGCCGTCACCTCGGCCTCGGTGTCGGCGGCGCGCCGGCCAAAGACCCACTCGCGCAAGAGGACGAAGCGCAGGGCCGTCGCCGCCAGGTTCGCGACCACGAGCACGGCCAGTTCGACGAGCCGGGCCGGATGCGCCGAGAACCGCGCCAGCAGCCACAGCGAGCCGCTGGTCAACGCCAGCCCGAGCGCGAAGACGACCAGGCCTTGCAGTTGATGTTTCGTCGCGCCGTCGCCGCGCACGCCGAAGGTGAAGCGGCGATTCGCGGCCGTGTTGCCCACGGCGGTGACGAGCAACGCGAGCAGGTTCGCGGCCTGCGCGCCCATCGACGCATGCAGGAGCACGAACAGCAGCAAATAGGCCAACGTGCTGAGCACGCCGATCGCCGCGAAGCGCAGCGCCTGCCCGGCCAACCGGCGGGGCACGCCGGGCACCGTCACCTCGTCGCGCCCGACCGCGGTGCGCAACTCGCGCAACGGCAGGTCACCGCGGGTCAGGGCGCGGCCCAGGCGGGCGATGCCGCGCAGGTCGGCCACTGCCGTCGACAGGATGTCGACGCGGCTGTCGGGGTCGTCGATCCAGTCGACCGGCACCTCGGCGATCCGCATGCCGCTGCGCTCGGCCAGCACCAGCAGCTCGGTGTCGAAGAACCACGCGGTGTCCTTGACGTGCGGCAGCAGCATCTGCGCCGCCTCGGTGCGCATCGCCTTGAAGCCACACTGCGCGTCGGAGAAGCCGGTCCGCAGCGTCGTGCGCAGCAGCAGGTTGTACGAGCGCGAGATGAACTCGCGCTTCGGCCCGCGGACCACGCGCGCCGTCCTCGACAACCGCGACCCGATGGCGACGTCACTGTGCCCCGACAGCAGGGGCGCCACCAGCGGCAACAACGCGGCGAGATCGGTCGACAGGTCGACGTCCATGTACGCCACGACCCGCGCCTGCGACGACGCCCAGACCTGCTGCAACGCCCGGCCGCGGCCCTTGGCGTCCAGATGCACCGCGCGCACGCCGTCGAGCTCGACCGTCAAGCGTTCGGCCCGCGGCCACGTGGCGTCGGTGCTGGCGTTGTCGGCGATGGTGATGATCGCGTCGAACGGGAAGTCACGACGCAGGAACGCGTGCAGCCGGCGCACGCTGGGTTCGAGGTCGGTCTCCTCGTTGAAGACCGGGACGACTATCTCGACGTCGACCAGCTCGGTCGGCGCGGTCGTCCGCTCGGCGAGAGCGGTCATCGGGGTTCCTTTCACGGAATTCAATTGCGGTTGAGGTAGAGGGCAAGAGCCGGACAGGCGGCGACGGCGCGACGCGCGTCGCCCTCGTCGGCGCTGCTCACGGCGGTGTCGCGGATCATCGGGAAGCCCCACTCGTCGAGCTCGATGCGCCCGGGCAGCAGCGCCCGGCACAGGCCGTGGCCGTCGCAGCGCGTCCAGTCGATGGCCAGCTTCATCGCGGGCCCACGATCGGCAGGCGGCCGAGGACGGGACGGCCGCAACCGCCGTGCGCCAGGTGCACGTCGGTCTCGTCGTGCAGCAGGTGCAAGGCCGAGGTGACGAAGCGGGCGGCGCCGTCAGGATGCGCGCAGGCCCCGCGGCCGGTGACGGCCCGGGCGTGGCCGAGCGCGGCGCCGACCGCCGGGCGCCCGGCCGCCAGCGCGGCGACGTCGGCGGCCAGCGCCGGCAGCCCGAAGAAGCAGGGCCCGCACTGCCGGGCCGACTCGCCGGCCAGCCAACCGGCCACGCGAGCCAACTCGCCCAGCGCGCAGGTGGCCTGATCGACGACGAGCAGCACGCCCGCGCCGAGCGTCCCGCCG
>CAXTHY010000110.1:0-1902 GCA_964244175.1 uncultured Jatrophihabitans sp.
TACTGCATGCCCCGGCCGACGTCGGGTGAGGTGAAGGTCTCGAGCACCTCGCCGTCGCGGGCCACTACCCGGAACGACGTCGGCACGTAGAACCAGCCGTCGATCTCCAGCCGCGCCTCGGTTCCGTAGATGGCGGCCGGGTTGTTCGACTGCGCCGCGAGCGTGGTCGTGAGCACGGCGTGCGCCCCCGACGGGTAGCGCAGCGTCATCGACGTCGTCGCGTCCACTCCCGTGAAGGCCGGCGTCGACGCCGCAGTGATCGACGACGGCGACCCGAAGATCGAGTGCGCGAACGACACGGGGTAGATCCCCAGGTCCAGCAGCGCGCCGCCGCCCAGCTCCGGTGCGAACAATCGGTGTTTCGGATCGGACGCGAACCACTGACCGTGCTCGGCGGTCAGGTAGACGAGCTCGCCGAGTGTGCCGGCCGCCAGAATCTCGCGCACGCGCGTCACGTGCGGCAGGAACCGCGTCCACATGGCCTCCATGAGGAACACCCCGGCCGACCGGGCGGCGTCGACCATCGCCTGCGCCTGGGCCTGGTCCATCGCGAACGGCTTCTCGCACAGCACCGCCTTGCCGGCCGCGATGGCCAGCAGCGTCGCGTCGTGGTGGCCGGGGTGCGGCGGCGACACGTAGATCGCGTCGACGTCGGGATCGGCGGCCAGTTCGGCGTACGACCCGTGGCGGTGCGCAACGTCGAACTTGTCGCCGAACGCGTCGGCTGCGTCCTGGGTGCGCGACCCCACGGCGACGAGCTCGGCGTCGGGCAGCAGCTGAAGGTCCTTGGCGAACAGATCGGCGATGTAACCGGTTGCCAGCACTCCCCACCGGACGGGGGCGGTCATGCGGCGGTCTCGAGAGTGTCCATGGCCGTCATTCTGGCCTGCCGCTACGTTGCGGTGATGGCGACCGTCACGATCCTCGACGATTATCAGAACGTCGCACTGAGCAGCGCCGACTGGTCACCGGTGCAGGACCGCTACACCGTCGACGTGGTCACCGAGCACATCGGCGACGTCGACGTGCTCGTCGATCGCCTGGCCGGCACCGAGGTCGTGGTCGCGATGCGTGAGCGCACCCCGTTCCCGGACAGCGTGCTGCGGCGGCTGCCGGCCTTGCGCCTGCTCGTCACGACCGGCATGAAGAACGCCGCGATCGATCTCAGCGCGGCCGGCGCTCAGGGCGTCACCGTGTGCGGCACGGTCGGCACCGGCAACGCCGTGCCCGAGCTCACGTTCGGGCTGATCATCGCGCTGACCCGCAACCTCGCGCAAGAGGACGCCGCCGTGCGCACCGGCGGCTGGCAGCACACGATCGGGCCAGGCCTGGCCGGCAGCACGCTGGGCATCGTCGGGCTAGGCCGGCTCGGAATCCCGGTCGCGCAGCTGGCGCACGCGTTCGGGATGGCGGTGATCGCCTGGTCGCCGAACCTGACCCAGGACCGCGCCGAACCGCACGGGGTCCGCGCGGTCGGCAAGGCGGAACTGTTCGCCGCGGCCGATGTGATCACGATCCACATACCGCTCTCGGAGACCAGCCGCGGGATCGTCGGCGCCGACGACCTCGCGCGGATGAAGCCGACCGCCTATCTGATCAACACCTCACGCGGCCCGCTGGTCGACGAGAGTGCACTCGTCGACGCGCTGCGGGAACGGCGGATCGCCGGGGCGGGACTGGACGTCTACGACACCGAACCCCTGCCTGTCGACCACCCGTTGCGTTCGCTCGCCAACACGCTGCTGCTGCCGCACATCGGCTACGTCACCACCGACAACTACCGCGCCTGGTTCGGCGAAGTGGTCGAGGACATCGTGGCCTGGACGGACGGCGCGCCGGTGCGGGTGCTGTTACCAACGGCCGCCGGCTGACGCCGGCCTCGTTGAGCGTCGCGACGTTCTG
>CAXTHY010000110.1:1912-11089 GCA_964244175.1 uncultured Jatrophihabitans sp.
CACCTATCGCCGCGCAAAGGTGAGACAACCGCGGAACCAGGTCAGTGGGGTGCGTCGCCCACGAGCGTGGATGGGTCTGGCCGCCGAGCGAGCAGCCAACGACGAACAACCACAACGAAAGCCTCGCGCGAGCGAGGCTGGTTGCTCGCGGGCGACACCTCCTGCCGCTTGGCGATGACCTCGGTCCGTGCACGCAGATCCGCGTGCACGGACCGAGATCATCGCGAAGGGGCACATGCGGCCAGTGATAGCGTCCGAAATCTCACCTAGACGAGGACGTCGACGATGACCGCTTCCCGTTCGTCGCTGCCGGTGCTCGTGCTGATGGGCGTATCCGGTTGTGGGAAGTCGACGGTGGCGGCGCTGCTCGCGGGTCAGCTCGGCTGGGACTTCGAAGAGGGCGACGACCTGCACCCGGCGGCCAACGTCGCCAAGATGGCGGCCGGGCACCCGCTCAGCGACGACGACCGCCGGCCATGGTTGGCGACGGTGGGCGCGTGGATCAGGCAGCGCACCGACGCCGGCCAACCGGGGATCATCACCTGCTCGGCGCTCAAACGCAGCTACCGCGATGTCCTGCGCGGTGAGCACGTGGTCTTCGTGTACCTGGCCGGCACGCCCGAGCAGATCGCGCACCGACTCGCGGCCCGGCACGGCCACTTCATGCCCCCGGCGTTGCTCGACTCGCAGTTCGCGACCCTGGAACCGCCGGCGTCGGACGAGAACGCGATCACCGTCGACATCGGCGCGAGTTCGGCGGTCGAAGCCGACGAGATCACCCAGCGGCTGCAGCTGTCCCCGGCCGCGATCCTCGACGGAGGAGACCGATGAGTCTCACGCTGGCTGCGGCCGCGGCCACCAGCAAACCCTGGGCCGCGCACGACACGCGCCTGACCCTAGTCACGCTCGGCGCGATCGCGATCATCGTGCTGCTCATCGTGCTCGCGAAGGTGCACCCGTTCCTGGCGTTGATCGGTGGCTCGGCGTTCGTCGGTCTGGCCGGTGGCGTACCACTACCGAAGATCATCACGAACTTCGAGATGGGCGTCGGCGCAACCCTTCAAGAGGTGGGCCTGCTTATCGCGCTCGGCGCGATGCTCGGCAAGCTACTCGCCGATTCCGGCGGCGCCGACCAGGTCATCGCCAAGCTGTTGACGAAGACATCGCAGAAGCTATTGCCGTGGGCGATGGCGCTGGTCGCGATCATCATCGGCATCCCGATGTTCTTCGAGATCGGCCTGGTCCTGTTGCTGCCGGTGATCGTCCTGGTCACCCAGCGCTCGAAGCTGCCGCTGATGCGCATCGCCATCCCCGCGCTGGCCGGCCTGTCCGTGCTGCACGGGCTGATCCCGCCACACCCGGGCCCGTTGATCGCCATCGCCGCGGTGCACGCCCAGCTCGGCACGACCCTGGCCTTCGGCATCCTCGTGGCCATTCCGACCGTAGCCATCTGCGGGCCTCTGCTGTCGTTGCTCATCACCCGGTTGGTGCCGGTCAACGCCCCGGCCTTTGCCGGCGGCGTCGACACCGCCTCGGCCAAGACTCAACACGAGGACGTGCGCCGGCCACCGAGCTTCGGCATCACGCTCGCGACGATCCTCTTCCCCGTCGCGCTGATGCTGTCCAAGGCCCTGGCCGACATCGTGTGGAACGGCGAGAAGAACCCGCCGATGGCGCAGACGATCTTCGACTTCATCGGCGAGCCGCTGGTGGCGCTGACGCTGGCCGTCGTGCTGGCCATGGTGACCTTCGGCTACGCGGTCGGGCTCGACGGCGCCAAGATCTCATCGCGCATCAGCGCCAGCGTGGCGCCGATCGCAACCGTGATCCTGATCGTCGGCGCCGGCGGCGGCTTCAAACAAACCCTCATCGGCGCCGGGGTCGGTGACTCCGTGGCCAAGTTCGCCAACAGCGCCCACCTGTCGATCCTCGTGCTCGGCTACCTGGTCGCGGTGGCGCTGCGCCTGGCTACCGGCTCGGCCACGGTCGCGACCATCACCGCCGCTGGGATCGTCGCGCCGCTGGCCGGCTCGCTCAGCTCGACCCACCTCGCCCTGTTGGCGTTGATCGTCGGCGCCGGCTCGCTGTTCCTCTCCCACGTCAACGACGCCGGCTTCTGGCTGGTCAAGGAGTCGTTCGGCCTCACGGTGGGCCAGACGTTCAAGTCCTGGTCGCTGATGGAGACGGCGGTGTCGGTGGTCGCCTTCGGGTTCATCATGGCGCTGTCCGTCGTCGTCTAGGGCGCTCGTGTCCGGCGGCCGAAGGCTGGGTAGCGTACGGGCTAGGAGGTCGTCATGACGCTCGGCCAGGCATTCCTGGGTTGGCCGCTGGTTCGCCAGCTGACCGGCCCGGACCGCCTCGCCCGCGGCGCGGCGGCCCAGTCCGCGCACACTGCGTCGACCGTGGCCCGCACCGAGACCGCCGACCGCGTGGTCAAGAGCATCTGCCCGTACTGCGCGGTCGGCTGCGGGCAGCGCGTCTACGTCAAGGACGAGAAGGTCATCCAGATCGAGGGTGACCCCGACTCGCCGGTGTCGCGCGGGCGGCTGTGCCCGAAGGGTTCGGCCAGCGAGCAGCTCGTCAACAGCCCCGGCCGGCAGACGGCCATGCTCTACCGCCGCCCGTACAGCACCGAGTGGGAACCGCTCGACCTCGAGACCGCGACCGACATGATCGCCGATCGCATCATCGACACCCGCGCCCGGACCTGGCAGGACCGCACCGACGACGGCAAGATCGTGCGCCGCACGCTCGGGATCGCCGGCCTGGGCGGCGCAACGCTCGACAACGAAGAGAACTATCTGATCAAGAAGCTGTTCACCGCGATGGGCGCCATCCAGATCGAGAATCAGGCCCGTATTTGACATAGCGCCACCGTCCCCAGTTTGGGGGCTTCCTTCGGTCGTGGCGGGGCCACCACCTTCCAGCAGGACCTGCAGAACTCCGACTGCATCGTCATCCAGGGCTCGAACATGGCCGAGTGCCACCCGGTCGGGTTCCAGTGGGTGATGGAGGCCAAGGCCCGCGGCGCGAAGGTGATCCACATCGACCCGCGGTTCACCCGCACCTCGGCCGTGGCCGACATGCACGTCCCGCTGCGCGCGGGCAGTGACATCGCGTTTCTCGGCGGCATCGTCAACTACATCCTCGAGAACGAGAAGTGGTTCCCGGAATACGTCCTGGCCTACACGAACGCCGCGACGCTGCTGCGCGAGGACTTCCAGGACACCGAAGACCTCGACGGCGTCTTCTCCGGCTACGACCCCGAGACCGGCACCTACGACACGTCGTCGTGGCAGTACGAGGGCGTCAACGAAGTCGCCGCCGGCACGCCGAAGCAAGCCAGCGACTCGGAGGACGACGAATCGCGTCAAGAGCGCGGGGCCGGCCACGAGATGGGCGGGCACGGCGCGAGCCTGCACCACGCGGAGGTCAAGCGCGACGAGACGCTGCAGCACCCGCGCTGCGTCCTCCAGGTCCTCAGGCGCCACTACGCCCGCTACACGCCGGAGATGGTGGCGCGCACCTGCGGCGTCCCGCCCCAGGACTTCCTCAAGGTGTGCGAGGCGGTGACCGCCAACAGCGGCCGCGAGCGCACCACCGCGTGGGTCTACTCGGTCGGCTGGACGCACCACTCCGTCGGCGTCCAGTACATCCGCGGCTCGGCGATCATCCAGCTGCTGCTGGGCAACATGGGCCGGCCCGGCGGTGGCATCCTTGCGCTGCGCGGGCACGCCAGCATCCAGGGCTCCACCGATATCCCGACGCTGTTCAACCTGCTGCCGGGCTACCTGCCGATGCCCAAGGCCGACGAGCACGAGAGCCTCGACGACTACGTCGCCACGATCACCAGCCCCGAGCAGAAAGGCTTCTGGGCCGACGCGCGCAAGTTCACCGTGAGCCTGCTCAAGGCCTACTGGGGCGACGCGGCCACGGCCGACAACGACTACGCCTTCGACTATCTACCGCGGCTGACCGGCGATCACGGCACCTACATGACCGTGATGAACATGCTCGCCGACGAGATCGAGGGCTATTTCCTGCTCGGCCAGAACCCGGCCGTCGGCTCGGCGCACGGCAAGATGCAACGCCTGGCCATGGCCCATCTCAAGTGGCTCGTGGTCCGTGATCTCAACATGATCGAGTCGGCGACGTTCTGGAAGGACGGCCCGGAGATCGAGACCGGCGAGCTCACGACCACCGACATCGCCACCGAGGTGTTCTTCTTCCCGGCCGCAGCCCACGTCGAGAAGGACGGCACGTTCACCCAGACGCAGCGGATGCTGCAGTGGCACCACAAGGCGATCGAGCCGCCGGGTGACTGCCGCAGCGACCTGCACTTCTTCTTCCACCTCGGCCGCAAGCTGCGCGAGCGGTTGATCGGGTCGACCGAGCAGCGTGACCGGCCGCTGCTCGACCTCACCTGGGACTACCCGGTCGACGAGCACGGCGACCCGTCGGCCGATGCCGTGCTGCGCGAGATCAACGGCTACCACCTCACCGGCGAGCAGGCCGGCACGCCGCTCAACTCCTACCTCCAGATGACCGACGACGGATCGACCAGCGGCGGCTGCTGGATCTACACCGGCGTCTACGCCGACGGCGTCAACCAGTCGGCGCGGCGCAAGCCGGGATCGGAACAGTCGTGGGTTGCGCCGGAATGGGGCTGGGCCTGGCCGGCCAACCGTCGCATCCTCTACAACCGCGCCTCGGCCGACCCCGACGGCAAGCCGTGGAGCGAGCGCAAGGCCTACGTCTGGTGGGACGAGGAGCAGCAGAAGTGGACCGGCCACGACGTCGCCGATTTCGTGGCCGACCGACCGCCGAGCTACCGCCCCGAACCCGACGCCGGTGGCGTGGCGGCGATCGCCGGCGACGACCCGTTCATCATGCAGGCCGACGGCAAGGGCTGGCTGTTCGCGCCGGCCGGCCTGCTCGACGGCCCGCTGCCGGCCCACTACGAGCCGGCCGAGTCGCCCGTCCGCAACCCGTTCTACCGCCAGCAGGCCAGCCCGACCCGCGAGGTGTACCGGCGCAAGGACAACTACCAGAACCCGTCGCCGCCCGAGGCGGGCGCGGACGTCTACCCGTACGTCTTCACCACCTACCGGCTGACCGAGCACCACACGGCCGGCGGCATGAGCCGGTGGTTGGCCTACCTGTCGGAGCTGCAACCGGAGTTCTTCTGCGAGGTGTCGCCGGAGCTGGCTCGCGAGCGCAACCTCGAGCACCTGGGCTGGGCCACGATCGTCACCGCCCGCGCCGTCATCGAGGCGCGGGTGCTGCTCACCGACCGGATGACACCGCTGCTCATTGCCGACCGCGTTGTGCACCAGGTCGGTCTGCCGTATCACTGGGGCGTGGGTGGCGACGCGTTGGTCAGCGGCGACTCGGCCAACGACCTGTTCGGGGTGACGCTCGACCCGAACGCGCACATCCAGGAGTCGAAGGTGTCGTCCTGCGACATCCGGCCGGGCCGGCGGCCGACCGGGCCGGCCCGCCTCCGCTTCGTCGAGGAGTATCAGAGCCGGGCGGGTACGACGGTCGAGACCGGCAACATCCACCGCACGCCGCCATCGACGGACGACGAGGAGTTGCGATGAGCGACGCTTGCGGAGCGAACCAGGAGGCACGGTGAGCGACGTCGCGGGCGACGCCGGCTGGGTCGACCCGCCGGCCCGCAAGGGCTTCTTCACCGACACCTCGATCTGCATCGGCTGCAAGGCCTGCGAGGTCGCCTGCAAGGAGTGGAACGGCGTCCCCGAAGACGGGTTCAACCTGCTGGGCTCCTCCTACGACAACACCGGCGCGCTCGGCGCGTCGACGTGGCGGCACGTGGCCTTCATCGAACAGCCCCGCAGCCCAGGCCGTCAGCAGCTCGGGATGCCGTCGACGACGCTGCCGGGCGCGGCGTCGGGTGCCGAGTCGCGCACCGAGTTCCGCTGGCTGATGTCGTCGGACGTCTGCAAGCACTGCACCAACGCCGCCTGCCTCGACGTCTGCCCCACCGGTTCGCTGTTCCGCACCGAGTTCGGCACCGTCGTGGTGCAGGACGACATCTGCAACGGCTGCGGGTACTGCGTGCCGGCCTGCCCGTTCGGGGTCATCGACCGGCGCATCGGTGAGCCGGGCACGAAGAACGTCGGCATCGCGCAGAAGTGCACGCTCTGCTACGACCGGCTGGGCGCCGGCCACGAGCCGGCCTGTGCCCAGGCCTGCCCGACGAAGTCGATCCAGTTCGGCGATGTCGACGAGCTGCGCGAGCGGGCTCAGGCTCGGCTGGAGACGCTGCATGGGCAGGGTGTGCCCGAGGCGCGGCTCTACGGCGAGAACCCCGACGACGGCATCGGCGGCGCCGGCGCGATGTTCCTGCTGCTCGACGAGCCCGAGGTCTACGGCCTGCCACCCGACCCCGTCGTGACGACCCGCGACCTGCCGGCGATGTGGCGCCACGCCGGCGCGGCCGCACTCACCCTGCTGGCCGGCGCGGTGGCCGCCTTCGCCGGGCGTTCTCGATGAGCGAGCCGAGACGGCGGCACAAGCGGGGCGGGCGGGGCGGCGACGGCGCGCCGGTCGTCCCCGATGTCGAGTTCACGTCCTACTACGGACGGTCGGTCGTGAAGGCCTCGCCGTGGGAGAAGGACATCCCGGCCTACCTGTTCCTGGGCGGTCTGGCCGCCGGTTCGTCGTTGCTGGCGGCCGGGGCCGACCTCACCGGCCGTCCGACGCTGCGGCGGGTCGGGCGGCTCGGGGCGATGGGTGGCATCACCGTCAGCTTCGCCGCCCTGGTGCACGATCTCGGGCGTCCGGAGCGGTTCGTCAACATGCTGCGGGTGGCCAAGCCGACGTCACCGATGTCGGTGGGCACCTGGATCCTCACCCTCTACGGGCCGGCGGCCGGGCTGGCCGGCGCGGCCGAACTCCGTGATCACCTGCCGCTGCCCGTGGTGCTGCGCCGGCTGCTCGGCGCGCTGGCCCGGCCGGCCGGGTGCGGCGCGGCCACGCTCGCCCCGGCCGTCGCGTCGTACACCGCGGTGCTGCTCGCCGACACGGCCACGCCCGCGTGGCACGAGGCGCACCGCGAGCTGCCCTTCGTGTTCGTGGGCTCGGCCGCGGCGGCGGCCGGCGGTCTGGGGATGCTCGGCGCGACGCTCGCCGAAGCCGGCCCGGCTCGACGCATCGCGGTGCTCGGCGCGGCGCTGGAGATCGCCGCGCAGCACCGGATGGAGGCCTCGATGGGGCTTGCGGCCGAGACGCTGTACGCAGGCAGCGCCGGGCGGCTGACCAAGGCCAGCCGCGCGCTCACCGGTATCGGGGCGGTGGCCGCGGCGCTGGTCGGCGGCCGCAGCCGAGCCGGGGCGGCAGCTGCCGGAGCGGCTCTGGTCACGGGCTCGGCCTGCACCCGCTTCGCGATCTTCGAAGCCGGTCAAGCGTCGGCGCGCGACCCGAAGTACACCGTGGTACCGCAACGCGAACGTTTCGACGCCCGCGGCTGATCAGCGGACGGTGAGCACCGCGTCGCCGGCGGCCACGAACTCGCCGATGACCGGCGCGCCCGGCACCTCGCCGGCGACCAGCAGACCCCCGCTGGTCTGCGCGTCGGCCAGCAGCAGCAGTTCGTCCTCGTCGACGCGCGAGTCCAGGTGCGGGCGCACCCAGTCGAGGTTGCGCCGCGTGCCGCCGCTGACGTAGCCGTCGCGCAGGGCCGGCCGCGCGCCGTCGAGATAGGGCACGGCGCCCGCGTCGATCACGGCCGAGACGCCCGACGCGCGCGCCATCTTGAACAGGTGGCCGAGCAGCCCGAAACCGGTGACGTCGGTGGCCGCGATGCACCCGGCCGCGACCGCGGCCTTGGCCGCGTCGCGGTTCAGCGCGACCATCGACGCGATCGCCTCGGGGAACACCTCGCCGGTGCTCTTGTGCCGGTTGTTGAGCACCCCGACGCCGAGCGCTTTGGTCAGGCTGATCGGCACTCCGGGGCGGGCGGCGTCGTTGCGCAGCATCCGGTCGGGATGGACGATCCCGGTGACGGCCATGCCGTACTTCGGCTCCGGGTCGTCGATGCTGTGCCCGCCGCCGACGTGGCACGCCGCCAGGCGCGCGACGTCCAGCCCGCCGCGCAGCACCTCGGTCAGCAGCTCCGTCGGCAGCACGTCGCGCGGCCAGCCGACCAGGTTCACCGCGACGAGTGGGCGCCCGCCCATGGCGTACACGTCCGACAACGCGTTCGCGGCCGCGATCCGGCCCCAGTCGTAGGCGTCGTCGACCACCGGCGTGAAGAAGTCGGCGGTGCTGACGATCGCAGTCGTCGCGTCGATCGCCACGACCGCGGCGTCGTCCCCGTCGTCCAGGCCGACGAGCAGGTCCGGTGAATCCCAGCCGGTCAGGCCGCGGACGATGTCCTCAAGCTCGCCCGGCGGGATCTTGCAGGCGCAGCCGCCGCCGTGCGCGTACTGGGTCAACCGGACGGACGAGGTGGTGGTCACGGCCTCGACGGTAACCCGACCCGCTACCGTCGAGCGCGGAGGCGTACAGGTGCCTGGTGGCCCTCCCGGTCTTCAAAACCGGTGAAGCCGAGGATCTCGGCTTGGCGGGTTCGATTCCCGTCCGTCTCCGCCAACCCGGTCGACCCGACGGACACGGAGCAGCGATGACGAGCGATCCACGCCGCAACGTCCCGCGCACCGACGCCGTGCTCGCCGACCCCCGCCTGCTCGCCGCAGTGGACGCCGTCGGCCGCGCCCGCGTCAAGCGGGCCGTGGGCGCCGCTCTCGACCGCGTGCGCACCGGTGATCTTGCCCCCGAGCAATGCGCCGACGAGGCGGTCCGCCGGCTCCGCGACGACGACGCCGGACCCCGTGCCGTGATCAACGCGACCGGCGTCGTCGTACACACCAACCTGGGCCGCGCGCCGTTGTCCGACGCCGCCCTGGCGGCCGTCCGGGCCGCCGCCGGCTACGTCGACGTCGAGTTCGACCTGGCCTCCGGGCGGCGGGCCCGCCGCGGCCGCGGCATGCTGGCCGCGCTGCGCCGGGCCGTTCCGAACGCCGAGGACGTGCACGTAGTCAACAACGGCGCCGCCGCCCTGGTGCTCACCACGACGGCGCTCGCCGCCGGCCGCGACATCGTCGTCAGCCGCGGCGAACTCGTCGAGATCGGCGACGGGTTCCGGTTGCC
>CAXTHY010000111.1:0-10949 GCA_964244175.1 uncultured Jatrophihabitans sp.
GTTAAGCACGCCGCCAGCGTTCGTCCTGAGCCAGGATCAAACTCTCCGTGAATGTCTATAGACGCAACCGACACTGCGAACAGCGCCGGATTGTCGACACAGAAAGTCGCCGTCCTGAGACGGCTTCAATCACTGGTCCATACGAGCTGGGTCTTGCATTTGCTCGATGTACCAAAGGAATCTCTTTCACGACCCAGCGAAGCCGGGTCGTGGACGAGAGTTAATAAAATGGCACTAACTTTCGGCACGCTGTTGAGTTCTCAAGGAGCGGACGCACTCCGTCACAACCGTTTCCAGCTGATTAGGGGCAACCCGAGACACGCTACCCGGTCAGAGGCGCACGGTCAAACACGACCGGCACTGCCCGGACTCCCACTTGGGCGGGCTCGAAGAGTCTTCGTGCCTCGTGCTTGGGGGAAACCTTCGCGCGGTTCCGAATCGCTGGAGCCGTGTCCGGCTCCCTCGATCGCTCGGCACCGCTGCGCGAACAAGAACAACACTAGTAAGCGAGCGTCGGCACCGTCAAATCCCGCCCAACGCTGCACACCCCCCACATTACCGGGGCTCCGGCCGCGGTACCGCGAACCGGGCGCCGAGCGAGCAGGGCGGGGAATCTGTGAACTGGGTTACTTCCGTGTGTCGTCGGTGCCGTGACCTGGGTCGACGAGGCGCACCGCGCGCCGCTTTCCCGAGGCCAGCACACGGCCGATCAGGGCGTCGCGCGCAAGGTCGTACTGCTTCGCCGCGACCACGACGCCGTCGATACGGATGGCTCCCCCGTCGATGTCGCGGCGGCCCGCGCTGGTGCTCGGCGCCAGGCCGGCCGCGACGAGGACGGCCGGCAGGTGCAGCGGATCCCCCGCCGGAAGCGCCGACTCGGGTGCGTCGGTGCGGACCTCGTTGCGCTTGAAGACGGCGTCGAAGCGCTCCTCGGCGGCCCCGGCCGCGTCCGCGCCGTGGTAGAGCGCGACCACGGCCCTCGCCATCGTCCGCTTGGCGCGGTTCGCGGTGCCCCCGCCTGCCTGCACGTCGCGTTCGAGCGCGTCGACCTCGCGCGGATGCAGTGCGGTGCACAGCCGGGCGTACCTGCCTACGACGCTGTCGGGCACGCTCATCAGCTTGCCGAACTGCTCGTCGGCCGACTCGGCGATGGCGATGTAGTTGCCCAGCGACTTTCCCATCTTCTCGACGCCGTCCGTCCCGACTAGCAAGGGGACGGTGAGGACGGCCTGGGGTGCCTGCCCGCGCGAGCGTTGCAGCTCGCGCCCAACGAGGTTGTTGAAGGTCTGGTCAGTGCCGCCGAGTTCGATATCGGCCCGGATCTCGACCGAATCGATGCCCTGCAGGAGCGGGTAGACGAATTCCGACAAGCTGATCGGCTGCTGCGCGGCGAACCGGCGGGCGAAGTCGTCGCGCTCGAGCAGCTGAGCGACCGTGACGAGGCGGGTGTAGCCGAGGATGTCGGCCAGGCTCATCGCGCCCAGCCAGTCAACGTTGTTCACGACCTCGGTGCGGTCGGGATCCAGGATGCGCATGAGCTGGTCGAAGTAGCCGCGGGCGTTGGCCACGACGTCGTCGGCGCTCTGGGCCGCGCGGGTCGCCGTACGTCCGGACGGATCGCCCACCTGGCCGGTGAACCCGCCGACCACGAGGACCGCGATGTGCCCGAGATCCTGGAACTGGCGAAGTTTGCGCAGCACGACCGCGTGCCCGAGCGTCAGATCCGACCCGGACGGGTCGATGCCGAGCTTGACTCGCAGCGGGCGGCCAGCCTGGCGGGCGGCCAGCAGCCGTTCGGCGAGCCCGTCGGCGGGCAAGATCTGGGCGGCGCCGGAAGCCAGGATCTCGTGCGCTTCGCGCAGGTCGGGCGGGAGGTCGCGCTCAGCTGGGGCAGTCTCGCTCACGGCCTCATCCTGCCGGTCGCGGCCGGACCCCCGCGCGAGCACCCAGGCGGTAGACCGAAACGGAGGGCTCGTCGGCGAGCCAGAAGCGCCAGGGCCGTTCGGCCGCTGAGCTGATCCCCACCCGCGGGCCGGCCCGCACGTCGCGTGGACGCCGCCGGGCCACTCCGCTCAACCGGACCGGTGACTCGGTGGCGAGCAGGTCGAGGCCGTTGTGCTGCGCGGCGAGCCCCAGGCAGCTCGCCAGCCGGGCCGGACCGCGGGCCAGGTCCGCATCCCGGCGGGCGGCCGGACGCCGCTCGTACGCGATGTCAGCGCCCTGCACGACCTGTCCGGCGCGCAGCAGCACCGCTGCGGCGACGCCCTCTGGGCCGCAGACGAGGTTGGCGCACCAGTGCAGGCCGTAGGTGAAGTAGCAGTAGAGGTGTCCGGCTGGTCCGAACATGACGGCCGTCCGGTTCGTCCGCCCCCGAAACGCATGCGAGGCCGGGTCGTCGGCGCCCTCGTAGGCCTCGACCTCGGTCACGCGGACCGCGACGCGCGCTCCCCCGACGTCGGACACCACCACCGCCCCGAGCAAGCGCGGCGCCACGACAAGAGCCGGCCGGGTGAGCAGGTCCCGGTCGTCGCCGGTCACCGGTGCTGGGAGACCGTGGCCCACGCGGCTTGGTCGTGGATCAGCTCGGTCAGCGCGACGAGTTGTGCGGCGACCTGGTCCGGGGCCGTCCCCCCGACCGTCGAGCGCGCGGCCAGCGCGCCGGGCACGGACAGGACGGTCCGGACCTCGGGCTTGAGGTGTTCGTCGACCGCGGCCAGTTGCTCGTCGCTGAGAGCGGGCAGGTCGACCCCGCGTTCCTCGCAGTAGGACACGAATGCGCCGCTGATCTCGTGGGCTTCGCGGAAGGCAACGCCCTGGCGGACGAGCCATTCGGCGACGTCCGTGGCGAGCGCGAACCCGGCCGGCGCCGCAGCGGTGAGCCGGTGTTCGTCGAACCCGAGCGTCGAGATCATTCCGGCGACCGCAGGCAGCAGGGTGAGCAGCTGGTCGACGGTGTCGAAGGCCGGCTCCTTGTCCTCTTGCAGGTCGCGGTCGTATGCGAGCGGAAGGGCCTTGAGCGTGGCCAACAGCCCGGTGAGATTGCCGATGAAGCGACCCGACTTGCCCCGGGCGAGCTCGGCGATGTCGGGGTTCTTCTTCTGCGGCATGATCGAGGACCCGGTGGACCAGGCGTCGTCGAGTCGCACCCAGCCGAACTCCGACGTCGCCCAGAGGATCACCTCTTCGCCGATCCGCGAGAGGTGGACACCGAGCAGGGCGGTCGCGAACAGGAACTCGGCCACGAAGTCGCGGTCGGACACGGCGTCGATGGAGTTCGCCGCCGGCCGGTCGAAGCCGAGCTCCAGCGCAACGGCAGTCGGATCGAGCGGCAGCGACGACCCGGCCAGCGCCCCCGATCCCAACGGTGACACCGCGGCGCGCTTGTCCCAGTCCTGCAGCCGTTCTATGTCACGGGACAGGGCGTGCACGTGCGCCAGCAGGTGGTGCGCCAGCAGCACCGGCTGCGCGTGCTGCAGATGCGTCATGCCCGGCATGGCGACGCCTTGATGCCGATCGGCCTGACCGATCAGGGCGGCCTCGACGTCGATCACTGCCTGCACGATGAGCCGGGCGTGGTCGCGCAGGTACATCCGCAGGTCGGTTGCGACCTGGTCGTTGCGGCTGCGCCCGGCCCGCAACTTGCCGCCGAGTGCCCCCAGCCGCTCGAGCAGGCCGCGTTCGAGGGCCGTGTGCACGTCCTCGTCGGCGACCGTCGGGCGGAAAGCACCGGTCCGGATCATGTCGGTCAGCTCGTCGAGGGCCAACAACATGCGGGTGCATTCGTCGTCGGTCAGCAGTCCGGCGCCGTGCAGGACCCGTGCATGCGCCTTCGACGCCTGCAGGTCGTAGGGAGCGAGGCGCCAGTCGAAGTGGACCGATACTGACAGCTTCGCCAGCGCGTCGGACGGGCCGCCGGTGAATCGGCCGCCCCACAATCGAGTGCTCGGCTCAACCGGTTTGTCAGTCAACGCCGGACTCCATCGCGGCGCTGTCCAGGACGGTCTCGTCGTTCCCGAACCGGCTTTCGCCGCTGGGATTGACGGCGATTTGATCGGCACCGCCCTCGGTCAAGCCGGCGGCTTGCAGCTCCCCGAACAGGTAGGTGCGGCTGAGTTGGCCGCCTGACCCGGCGGCGTACTGCTCGAGCTTGGCGCGGGAGTCGGCGATATCGAGATTGCGCATCGTCAGCTGCCCGATCCGGTCGCCGGGCCCGAACGCCGCGTTCTCGGTCCGTTCCATCGACAGCTTGTCCGGGTGGTAGGAGAACGCCGGCCCCCGGGAGTTGAGCACGGTGTAGTCCTCGCCGCGGCGCAGTCGCAAGGTGACCTCGCCGGTGATCAATGCGGCCACCCATCGTTGGATGGACTCGCGCAGCATCAACGACTGCGGATCGAGCCAGCGCCCCTCGTACAACAACCGACCGAGCCGAAGGCCCTCGGTGTGATAGTTGGCGATCGTGTCCTCGTTGTGGATCGCGTTGAGCAGCCGCTCGTAGGCGATCCAGAGCAGGGCCATGCCGGGCGCCTCGTAGATCCCGCGCGACTTGGCCTCGATGATGCGGTTCTCGATCTGATCGGACATGCCCAGCCCGTGGCGGCCGCCGATGGCATTCGCCTGGTTGACCAGCGTCACCGGATCGTCGTAGCTGACGCCGTTGAGGGCGACGGGGCGGCCGGCCGCGAACTGCACAGTGACGTCCTCGGTGTCGATCGGTACGGCGGGATCCCAGAACTTCACGCCCATGATCGGCTCGATGGTCTCGAGGGAGACATCGAGATGCTCGAGGGTCTTCGCCTCGTGGGTGGCGCCCCAGATGTTGGCGTCGGTCGAGTACGCCTTCTCCATGCTGTCGCGATAGGGCAGGTTGCGCTCAACGAGCCACTGACTCATCTCGGCCCGGCCACCGAGCTCACCGACGAATTCGGCGTCCAGCCACGGCTTGTAGATGCGCAGCCACGGGTTGGCCAGCAGCCCGTAGCGGTAGAACCGCTCGATGTCGTTGCCCTTGAACGTCGAGCCGTCGCCCCAGATGTGCACGTCGTCGGCGTGCATCGCCCGGACCAACATCGTGCCGGTGACCGCGCGCCCCAGCGGGGTGGTGTTGAAGTAGGTGCGGCCGCCGGAGCGGACGTGGAACGCGCCGCAGGCAAGCGCCGCGAACCCCTCTTCGACCAGCTCGCGGCGGCAGTCGACAGCGCGGGCGAGCTCGGCGCCGTACTGCAACGCCCGGGCCGGCACCCCGGAGATGTCCGGTTCGTCGTACTGCCCGATGTCGGCGGTGTAGGTGCACGGAACAGCGCCCTTGGCCCGCATCCAAGCGACCGCCACCGACGTGTCGAGGCCGCCGGAGAAGGCGATGCCTACGCGCTCGCCGACCGGAAGGGATCTGAGGACCTTGCTCACTGGAGTTGCGTCTCCTGTAGTTCTGCACGCGGATGGGCCAGGGCGAGAAAATGCTGGGCTAGAGCCGCTCCACCGCCCGGATCGCGTGCCACGACGAGGATCGTGTCATCGCCGGCAATCGTGCCGAGCACCGCCGGAAGACTCGCGCGGTCGAGCGCCGAGGCGAGGAACTGCGCGGCCCCCGGGAGCGTGCGGAGCACGACGAGGTTGGCGCTGGCCTCCGCCGAGGTGAGCAGTTCACCGACCAGCCGCGCGAGCCGTTGCGGAGGGGCGTCGTCGGCGCGCCGGGCCGCCAGGGGCGACCCGTCCTCGGGCACGACGTACACCGACGCGCCGCCGTCGGGGGTGCGCAGCTTGATCGCCCCGAGTTCGTCGAGATCGCGGGACAGCGTCGCCTGGGTGACGTGCAGGCCCGCTTCGTCGAGCAGGGCGGCCAGCTCGGCGTGCGAGCGCACCGGTTGGGCCGCGAGCACGGAGACGATGCGCGCGTGCCGGGCCGCCTTGGTCGTCGGCTCCAGCTTCACGGTGCTCATCGACCGTGCTCCAGCAGGAAGGTGAGCAGCGCCTTCTGGGCGTGCAGGCGGTTCTCGGCCTCGTCCCATACGACGCTCTGCTCGCCGTCGATCACCTCGGCCGCGATCTCCTTGCCGCGGTAAGCGGGCAGGCAGTGCAGGACGAGCGCGTCGCCGGCCGCGCGGCGCAGTGCGTCGGCGGTGACTGCGTACGGGACGAACGGCGCCTCGCGGTCGGCCTCTTCGGCCTCTTGACCCATCGACACCCAGGTGTCGGTGGCCACGACGTCGGCGCCGTCGAGTGCCGCCGCGGCATCGGTCGTGACCGTGATGGATGCGCCGGTGCCGGCGGCGATGCGCGACGCGTCGGCCACGATCGCCGGGTCGGGGTGGTAGCCCTCGGGCCCGGCGATGCGGACGTGCATCCCGGCCGCGGCGCCGCCGAGCAGGTAGGAGTGCGCCATGTTGTTCGCGCCGTCGCCGAGGTAGGAGAACGTCAGGCCGGCCAGCTGCTTCTTGTGCTCGCGCACCGTCAGCAGGTCGGCCAGGATCTGGCACGGGTGGAACTGGTCGGTGAGCGCGTTGACCACCGGGACGGGGCTGAGCGCCGCCATTTCCTCGATGCGCTCCTGACCGTAGGTGCGCCACACGATCGCAGCCACCTGCCGTGACAGCACCCGGGTGGTGTCGGCAATCGACTCGCGCACCCCGATGCCGGCCAGCCGACCGTCGACGACGATCGGGTGCCCGCCCAGCTCGGCGACGCCGATCGAGAAGGACAGTTGGGTCCTTAGCGTCTGCTTGTCGAAGATCAGTGCGACGGACTGCGGGCCGGCCAGGGGGCGGTGCAGGTGGCGCTCGGCCTTCATGGCGTCGGCAAGATCGAGGACCTCGACCAACTCGGCCGGGCTCAGGTCGTCGTCGCGCAGGAAGTGTCTAGGCATCGGCCACCTCGACCTCGCCCAGCGCGGCGGCCAGCAGCGGGACGGCCTCGTCGACCTCGGCCGCGGTGAGGATGAGCGGCGGCGCGAGACGCAGCGCATCGGGGCGCACCGCGTTGACGAGCAGGCCGCCGCGCCGCGCCGCGGCCTCGATGGCACCGGCGTGTGCACCGGTGAGTGCAACCGCGCGCCACAGGCCGGTGCCCCGCACCGCATCGACAAGCGGCGAGTCGAGTGCGCTGAGCTGGTCGGCGAGATGCTCGCCGACCCGCTTGACGTTGTCGAGCAGGTGCTCGTCGGCGATTGTCGCGAGCACGGCCAGCGCCGCCGCGCAGGACACCGGGTTCCCGCCGAACGTGCTGCCGTGATCGCCCGGCGCGAACAGCTCGCCGGCCGCGCCCACGGCGAGGCAGGCGCCGATGGGCAACCCGCCGCCGAGCCCCTTCGCCAGCGTGACGACGTCCGGCCGCACACCTTCGGCCTGGCTGGCGAACCAGTGGCCGGTGCGGCCCACACCGCTCTGTACCTCGTCGATGATCAGCAAAGCGCCGGCGTCGTCGCAGATCGTGCGCACCGCGGCGAGGAACCCGGCGGGCGCGGGCACTACGCCGCCTTCGCCCAGGGTGGGCTCGACGATGACCGCGGCGGTCTGTTCGGTGACGGCCGCGCGCAGGGCCTCGGCGTCGCCGAAGTCGACGAACGTGACCGGTCCCGGCAGCGGCTCGAACGGCGTGCGCTTGGCCTCGTTGCCGGTGACCGAGAGGGCGCCGAAGGTCCGGCCGTGGAAGCTGCGGTGGCAGGAAACGATCTCGGTCCGGCCGCTCGGGCGGCCGTGCAGGCGGGCGAGCTTGAGCGCGCATTCGTTGGCCTCGGCCCCGCTGTTGGCGAAGAACACCCGGGCCGGCAGGGCCAGCAGCTCGACGAGGCGTTCGGCCAGGCGCAGGCCGGGCTCGTGCATCGCCAGATTGGACGTGTGCGCGAGGCGGGCCACCTGCTCGGTGACCGCGGCGACGACCGCCGGGTGCGCGTGCCCGAGAGAAGACACGGCGATGCCGGCGACGAAGTCGAGGTACTCGCGCCCGTCGACGTCCCACACCCGCACACCGGACCCGTGGTCGAGCGCGATCGGCGGGGTGCCGTAATTGCGCATCATGACGGCGTCCCACCGCGCGGTGAGATCACTGGTGTTCATGCCGTCTCCTTGTCCGGGAAGACCATCGTGCCGATGCCCTCGCTGGTGAAGATTTCGAGCAGCAGGGCGTGCGGGACCCGGCCGTCGAGCACGTGCGCGCGGGGCACGCCACCCTCGACGGCGCGCAGGCAGGCCTCCATCTTCGGCACCATGCCGGCCGACAGCCTCGGCAGCAGCGCGGCGAGCTCGGTCGCGGCGATCTCGCTGACGACCTCGGAGCTGGTCGGCCAGTCGGCGTAGAGCCCCTCGACGTCGGTCAGCACGATCAGCTTCTCGGCCTGCAGGCCGACCGCGATGGCGGCCGCGGCGGTGTCGGCGTTGACGTTGTAGGTGAGACCGTCGAGACCGCGGGCGACGGTGGCGATCACGGGGATGCGGCCGGCGTCGATCAGCGCGAGCATCGCGGACGGGTCGACCGCGACGACGTCACCGACCTGGCCGATGTCGACGGGCTCGCCGTCGACGATGGCGGGCCGGCGCTCGGCCGTCAGCAGGCTTGCGTCCTCACCCGAGAGACCGATCGCGAACGAGCCGTGGTCGTTGAGCAGGTTGACGATCTCGGCATTGACGTGCCCGGTCAGGACCATGCGGACGATGGACACCATCTCGGGCGTGGTGACCCGCAGTCCGCCGCGGAACTCCGACTCGATGCCGAGCCGGTTGAGGTGCTCGGTGATCTGCGGGCCGCCGCCGTGCACGATCACCGGCCGCAATCCGGCGTAGCGCAGGAACATCACGTCCTCGGCGAACGCCGCCTGCAGCTCGGGGCTGACCATGGCGTTGCCGCCGAACTTAACGACGACGATCTTGTCGTGGAAGCGCGCGAGCCACGGCAACGCATCGACGAGCGTGGCGGCTTTGTCCATCGCTTGGGCCACGGTTCTCACGTCGAGTACGCCGAGTTCTCTTCGACGTAGGCGTGCGACAGGTCGTTGGTGAGGATGGTGGCCGACGCGGCGCCGGCGTGCAGGTCGACGTCGATGCGCACGGCGCGTCCGGTGAGGTCAACACCGGAGCGGTCGTCGCCGGCGGACCCGCCCCGGCACACCTGGACGCCGTTGATGGCGACGTCGAGAAGATCGGGGTCGAAGGCAGCGCGGGTCGTGCCGATCGCGGCGAGCACCCGGCCCCAGTTGGGGTCGTTGCCGAACAGCGCGCACTTGAGCAGGTTGTTGCGGGCGATCGCGCGGCCGACCTCGACGGCGTCGTCCTCAGTTGCGGCGCCGCGGACGTCGATCGTGATCTCCTTCGTCGCGCCCTCGGCGTCGGCGATGAGCTGCGCGGCGAGGCGGCGGCAGACCTGCTCAACCGCACCGGCGAGTTCGGCGGAATCAGGCGTGATGCCGGACGCGCCGCTGGCCAGCAGCAGGACCGTGTCGTTCGTCGACAGGCACCCGTCGGAGTCGATGCGCTCGAAAGAACACCGCGTGGCCGCGCCCAGGATTCGGGCAAGGGACGCGCTATCGACGACCGCGTCGGTGGTGATCACCGACAGCATGGTGGCCAGACTGGGCGCAAGCATGCCGGCGCCCTTGGCCATGCCGCCGACCAGCCAGCCGTCGCGGTGCTGGAACGTATCCTGCTTGGCCACGCTGTCGGTGGTGCGGATGGCCTCGGCCGCAGCCGGGCCACCGTCGGCGCCGAGGCTGGTGACGGCCTCGTCGACCCCGGCAAGCAGCGCGTCCATGGGCAACCGTTCCCCGATCAGACCGGTGGAGCACACCGCGACGTCGCCGGCGCCGAGCTGCAGTGCGGCCGCGACGTGCTCGGCGGTGCGGTGGGTGTCGGCGAAGCCGTCCGGCCCGGTGCACGCATTGGCGCCGCCGGAATTGAGGATCACCGCACGCAGCCGTCCGTCGGCAATGACCTGTTGGGACCACAGCACGGGCGCGGCCTTGACCCGGTTGCTGGTGAACACGGCGCACGCGGCGTCGAGGGGGCCGTCGTTGACGACCAGCGCGACGTCGGGGTTGCCGGACGCCTTGAGGCCGGCGGCCACGCCTGCGGCCCGAAAGCCCCGGGGGGCGGTGACGCTCACGGCGCGATCCCGTCCACGCTCAGGCCGGCCGTCTCGGGCAGGCCCAGCATGATGTTGGCGTTCTGCAGCGCCTGCCCGGCAGCGCCCTTGCCGAGGTTGTCGATCGCGCAGGTGACGATGATGCGGCCGGAGTCGAGGTCGAGGCCCGCCTGCAGGTGGGCGCTGTTGCTGCCGGCGGTAGCGGCCGTGTGGGGCTGTTGCCCGGCGGGCAGGAGGTGGACGAACGGGTCGTTGGCGTACGCGGACTCAAGCGCGTCGCGTACCTGCGCGTCGGTCACCGCCCCATGAGGACGCAGGGCGACGCTGGCGAGGATGCCGCGCGGCATGGGGGTCAGCAGGGGGGTCATGGTCAGCGTGCGCGCGCCGCTGGCCTGCTTGATCTCGGGGACGTGGCGGTGCACGCCGACCTTGTAGGCGGTGACGTCACCCATCACCTCGCTGCCGAGCAGGTGGGTCAGGGCGGCCTTGCCGGCCCCGGACGTGCCGCTGGCCGAGGTCACCACGACGTCGCCGGGCTCGGCCACGCCGACGGCGATCAGCGGCGCGATGGCCAGGATCGAGGCCACGGCATGGCAGCCGGTGTTCGCCACCCGCGCCGAGGCGGCGATCGTGGCGCGCTGACCAGGCAGCTCGGGCAGCCCGTAGGTCCAGGCGGGGTGGTGCTCGCCGCCGTAGTAGCGCTCGTGGGCGGCCGGGTCGGCGAGCCGGTGGTCCGAACCCAGATCGACGATCTTCGTCGAACCGGACAACTGGGCGCAGAGCGCGGCCGACGCACCGTGCGGCAGCGCGAGGAAGACGAGGTCGGCGCCGGCGAGCGCGTCGGCCGACGTCGCGGCGAACACCAGGTCGGCCACCGAGCGCAG
>CAXTHY010000112.1:0-10719 GCA_964244175.1 uncultured Jatrophihabitans sp.
TCCCCCGGGTCGGGAGGGAGCGGCAGTTTCACCACTCGTCGAGGTGCTCGAGCAAGTCGACGACGACACGGACGTCGCCGCCACCGAGCAGCCACTCACGTGGGCTTGTCGGCTCGTCCTTCACGGTCAGGCCTCCGCTCGCGGTGAACATGAAACCCGCAAGCTCGAGCGGGTGCAGGTCGGCCGGAAGCGCCGCAAGCATCGCTCGCAGTCCGGGGATCGAGTCGTGACGATGGAACTGCCAGGTCGGCAGCCGAAGGCCGCCGCCGATCTTGAACGCGTAGAGCGCCCGGTCACGTACGCGGTGCCGCACGCGAGAACCATCGACCATGAGCAGCTTCGCTGCCTGCGCCACGGACAGCGACGCGCGGGCCTGCTCAGCCAGATTCGATGATGACGACTGCAGGGTCGCCTTGCGTACCGACACGTCATCGCCGATCGGCGGCGCGATTCCACCGTGTTCCTGCAGCAGCGATTGCTCGGCTTCGGTGAGCCGACTTGCTGACGAGTCCGGCGCCGCTCGCAGATCGCGGGACAGCGCATCGACGAAGTCGTCCTCATCGACACCAAACGGCGCCAGCACCTCGATCAGCGTCACCTTGACCTCCTATCGCACATGATACGGCGTTGCCGTCTCTTGTGCGATTGAGTCATGTGCTCCAGCGCGAGCGGAGTGCCAGCCGGTGAATCAGATACCTGTCTCGCGGGAACGGCGATCGGTTCCCGGCAGTCCTGCGGGGCGGACCACTCGGTACTACCGTCGCAGCGTCGGCGGATCTGAGGATCGGGGCCGTAGGGTTCGGCTGATCATCGTCGCCGCCGAGCGCGGCCGAAGCAGAGGTGGGTTCGTGGCCGGTCGTCCGCGCAAGCAGGCAGCGAAGCCGGCCAAGACGCTCGAGCAGAGGCTGTGGGACACCGCCGACGCACTGCGCGGCAATCAGGAACCCAGCGAGTACAAGCACGTCGTGCTCGGCTTGGTGTTCCTGAAGTACATCTCCGACCGGTTTACCGAGCGCATGCAGGCCATCGAGAGCGAGCTGGCGGCCGAGGGCATCCCGGAAGGTCGCAGAGCTGAGTTCGTGGAGGACCGCGACGAGTACACCGGTCACAACGTGTTCTGGGTGCCCGCCGACGCGCGGTGGGAAACCATCCAGGCGCGCGCCAAGCTGCCGAGTATCGGGCAGGACATCGACACCGCGATGGACCTCGTAGAGAAGGAGAACCCGGTCATCCGTAGCGTGCTGCCGCGCAACTACGGCCGCGAGGGTCTGGACAAGGGGCGGCTCGGGCAGCTCGTCGACCTGATCGGCTCGATCGGCTTCACCGAGACCGACGACCACGGCAGCGACGACGTGCTGGGCCGGGTGTATGAGTACTTCTTGGGTCAGTTCGCCGGCAAGGAGACCGGCAAGGACGCCGGCGCGTTCTACACACCGCGCTCGGTGGTGCGAACGCTGGTCGAGATGCTCGAGCCGTTTCACGGGCGGGTGTACGACCCATGCTGCGGCTCGGGCGGCATGTTCGTCGAGTCGGCGAAGTTCGTGGCTGCGCACGACGGCAAGCGCACCGACGTCGCGGTCTACGGCCAGGAGTTCACCGACACCACGTGGAAGCTGGCCAAGATGAACCTCGCGCTGCGGGGCATCGAGGCCGACCTCGGCGAGCGCTCGGCCGACTCGTTCGGTTCCGACCTGCACCCGGATCTGCGCGCCGACTTCGTGCTCGCCAACCCGCCGTTCAATGTCTCGAACTGGTGGGACGCCAAGCTCGCCGACGACCCGCGGTGGACCTTCGGGGTGCCACCGCAGGGCAACGCCAACTTCGCCTGGGTGCAGCACTTCATCTACCACCTGTCCCCACGCGGGACAGCTGGCTTCGTGCTCGCCAACGGCTCGCTGTCGTCCAAGAGCAGCGGTGAGGGCGAGATCCGCCGCAAGCTCGTCGAGGCGGACCTCGTCGATTGCATCGTCGCCATGCCGGACCGGCTGTTCCTCAACACCGGCATCCCGGTCGCGTTGTGGTTCGTGTCGAAGGACCGGCACGGCAACGGGCACCGCAAGCGCGCCGGCGAGGTGCTGTTCATCGACGCCCGCAAGCTCGGCCGCATGGAATCGCGCCGGCTGCGTGTGCTCGACGACGCCGACATCGCCACGGTCGCCGACAGCTACCACTCGTGGCGCAACCACGACGGCCGATACGAGGACGTGCCCGGATTCAGCAAGGCAGCGGCGAGGGACGAAATCGCCTCGCACGACTTCGTGCTCACCCCCGGCCGCTACGTCGGCGCGGAAGCAAGGGAAGTCGACGACGAGCCGATCGAGGACAAGATCGAACGCCTCAAGAAGGAACTCTTCGCCGAATTCGACCGCGGCCGTGAACTCGAGCGCGTCATCGTCGAAAGGCTGGGCGGCCTTCATGTCGACTGACTGGCAGAACGTTCCGCTCGGCGACGTTGCCGAAGAGGTCACAGTCGGTCACGTTGGCCCAATGGCATCGGAATACGTCCCGAGAGGCATCCCGTTCCTTCGGTCTCAGAATGTGCTCCCGCACAAAATTGACCTGTCTGACGTCAGGTACATAAGCCCGGACTTTCACGCTCGACTGAGGAAATCAGCACTCAAACCCGGTGATGTCGTCACTGTCAGAACCGGTAAACCTGGCGCGACGGCGGTCGTGCCTGGGTCCCTTGAAATAGCAAACTGCTCCGATCTCGTCATCACCAGGCCAGGTTCACAACTTGACTCGCGATGGCTGAGCTACTACATCAATGGCGCTGCTACCGGGTTCGTGTCGTCTCGACTCGTTGGCGCCGTGCAGCAGCACTTCAACGTCGGCGCGGCCAAAGAGATGCATCTAGCAATGCCGCGGCTTACGGAACAGCGCGGGATCGCGGCGACGTTGGGGGCGCTGGACGACAAGATCGATTCTAACCGCCTCGCTCGCAATATGGCAGTCCAGCTCGCGCGCGCATACGTTGATCGCGCCACGGCCGGACGGCCGATGGTTTCCTACGGCACAGCGCTGGAAGTCCGTATGGGCAGCGCCTTCAGAGGCGACGCGTTCAGCGCACCAGGTGCAGGCCGACCGCTGCTGCGTATCCGTGACCTCAGGACATTCGAGTCACAGATCTGGACTATGGAAGTCCGCACGGACGAGACCCTGATTCAGCCCGGCGACATCGTTGTTGGCATGGACGCGGATTTTCGGGCAACACTGTGGCTCGGAATTGACTCAATGCTTAACCAGCGAGTCTGCACATTCCGTGGACTTGATGGTGTCGGACGAGCGTTCGTCCTCGCTGCGCTCGAGCCCGAGTTGGCGCTACAAGAGCGAGCGAAGACCGGCACGACTGTCATCCATCTCAATAAGGCAGACATTGAAAAATTTGTCGTACCGAAATTGTCGCCAGAAGAACATCGCAAGCTGGCCGCGCTGACAGGACCACTGATGGATTTTGCAGTGGCCCGAGCCGCAGAAGACCGGACTCTCACCACTGTTCGCGACACGCTGCTGCCGGAGCTGCTATCCGGCCGCATCCGCGTTCCGGAGGCGCAGGAAGCCGTCACGGAAGCGGGGGTGTCCTGAGGCTGGCATGGGCACCGATTCGCCTGACTTGTCTCCTGTGAGCACCGCCAAGTCGTTTCGACGCTCAACATTGTCGAATCTTGACGGGTCGACGCGGGGGTCACCACGGCCGTCCGCGCTGATGGTTTGGCCTCGCCAGAGGCAGTGCATCACTTGCGCTGTTCTCAAAGGAGCGCCTACGCCTCGCGCGACACGCTCGCTGTGATAGACGATGCGCTATAGGCTGGCGGCGTGGTGGACACGACGACCGCGGGTGCGCTGCTTCGTGACGCCCGGATGCGGGCGGGTCTGTCGCAGGCCGAGCTCGCGCGTCGGGCCGGGGTGACCCAGAGCGTGATCAGCGTCTACGAGTCCGGCGGCCGTCAGCCGAGCCTGCCGACCTTGGCCTCCTTGGTGGCCGCGACCGGGTCTGCGATCGACGTGCAGCTCGCGGCCGGCCGGCCCGGGGCGGCGCTGACGCTGACGGAGTCCGTGCGAGCGCACGCCGCCGAGATCAAGAATGCAGCTTCATCGCATGGCGTTCGGGTGCTCGGCGTGTTCGGCAGCGTTGCTCGTGGCGACGACGGTCCCGGCAGTGACGTCGACCTGCTGGTCGACGTGCCCGCAGGCGTCGGGCTGTTCGCCCTCGGCCGCCTGGAAGAGCAGCTTCGCGACCTGCTTGGCGCCGAGGTCGATCTGGTGCCAGAGGCAGGCCTCAAGCCTCGAGTGCGCGCCGAGATCAGCGCCGACCTTCTCCCGCTATGACCGGGCGCCTCTCCGCCGCGCTCGTCGTTGCGTGTTGCCCGCGATGAGTCGCGACGACCGCACCCGTCTGGACGACATCGCCGAAGCGTGTGCCGCCATCCGCGCCCACCTGGATCGCGGGAACCTGACCGACGGGCTCGTGTTCGACGCGGTCTGCATGCGCTTGGTACAAATCGGCGAGGCGGCAAAGACGATCACCCCCGAACTGCTGGCCCGGGAGCCGGTGATCCCGTGGCGGCAGGTCATCGCGATGCGTGACCGGCTTGCACACCGCTACTTCGACACGGTCCACTCCATCGTCGAACAGACCGCCACTGGCGACCTTGATGAGCTCGACGCCGCCGTGCACCGCCTGATCGGGCTAGTGGAATGACCGCGCTGAACGAGTCAACGGTCGAGCTGGCTGCGATGGAGTATTTGCGTCAGCTCGGCTGGTCGACGGTGAACGGCGTGTCGATCGCCCCGGACATGCCCGGCGCCGAGCGCTCTTCCTACGAGCAGGTGTACCTGCTCGACCGGCTACGGTCGGCCGCGGCACGGATCAACTCCGGCCTGGACGCGTCGGTGATCGAGGAGGCCGTGAAGCGGCTGGAGCGAGCCGAGTCACAGAGTGCAATCGCGGAGAACTTCCGCGTCCATCAGCTCCTGACCGAGGGCGTTCCGGTCGAGCACAGGGACACCGACGGCGCAGTCCGCACCGTCCGCGTCCAGCTCATCGACTTCGAGAACCCGGGCAACAACGACTGGCTGGCCGTCAACCAGTTCACGATTGTGCACAGCGGCAAGAAGCGCCGGCCCGACATCATCGCGTTCGTCAACGGCATCCCGCTGGTCCTGTTCGAGCTGAAGAACCTCGCCAACGCGCACGCCACCCTCAAGGGTGCCTGGAATCAGCTCCAGACCTACCGCACCGACATCCCGGCGTTGTTTACGCCGAACGCGATGACGGTGATCAGTGACGGCACGAGCGCGGCGATGAGCTCCTTCACAGGCGCCTTCGAGCACTACGCGCCGTGGAAGACCATCGACGGCCGCGAGGTCGTCACCAGCAAGCCCGCGCTCGAGGTGCTGATCAAGGGCGTCTTCGACCAGCGCCGGTTCCTCGACTTGCTGCGCAGCTTCGTTCTGTTCAGCGACGAGGCGAACGGGCTGGTCAAGCGGGTCGCGAAGTACCACCAGTACTGGGCAGTGAACGCCGCGGTCGAGTCGACGGTCGAGGCTGCCGGACCGGACGGTGACCGGCGCGGCGGCGTCGTGTGGCACACGCAGGGTTCGGGCAAGTCGATCGAGATGCTGCTGTACGCAGCCAAGATCATGCGCGACGCGCGGATGGGCAACCCGACGCTGGTGTTCATCACCGACCGTAACGACCTGGACGACCAGCTGTTCGGCGAGGTGTTCGCCCCGGCGGAGATCCTGCCCGAGAAACCGGTGCAGGCCGACAGCCGGGGCGAGCTGCGGACGCTGCTGCGGCGCGCGTCCGGCGGGATCGTGTTCACCACGCTGCAGAAGTTCGCCCCCGATGTGCGCGGCGACGCCACTGCCGTGTTGACCGATCGTCGCAACGTCATCGTGGTGGCCGACGAGGCACACCGCTCGCAGTACGGCTTCAGCGAGTCACTCGACGCCGCGGGCCAGCTGACGGCCGGGCTGGCCAAGCACATGCGCGACGCGCTGCCGTACGCCACGTACCTCGGGTTCACCGGCACGCCGATCGAGTCGACCGACAAGTCCACGAGTGCAGTGTTCGGCGAGTACATCGACGTCTACGACCTCACCCGCGCAGTCGAGGACGGCGCGACCGTCCGGATCTACTACGAGTCCCGCCTGGCCAAGGTCCGCCTCGACGCCGACGCGACCGAGAGCCTGGACGAGGTGGTCGAGGAGATCAGCGAGAACGCCGAGGCCGACGACGCGACCCGCGCCAAGTCCAAGTGGGCGCGGCTCGAGGCGATCGTCGGCGCGAGCCAGCGACTCGACATCATCGCCGCCGACCTCGTGCAGCACTGGGAAGCCCGCCGCGGCGAACAGTTCGGCAAAGCCATGATCGTGGCCATGAGCCGACGCATCGCCGTCGAGCTCTACAATCGCATCGTCGAACTGCGCCCGGACTGGCACAGCGACGACCCCGACGCCGGCCGGATCAAGGTCGTCATGACCGGTTCGGCCGCCGACCCCGCCTCGTTCCAGCCGCACATCCACCCCAAGGACGTGCGGTCGAAGTTGAAGCTGCGCGCCAAGGACCCGAACGATCCGCTGGAGATCGTCATCGTCCGCGACATGTGGCTCACCGGCTTCGACGCCCCAGCGCTGCACACGATGTACGTCGACAAGCTGATGCAGGGCGCCGGGCTGATGCAGGCCATCGCCAGGGTCAACCGCACCTTCCGCGACAAGCCCGGCGGGCTGATCGTCGACTACATCGGCGTGGCCACCAATCTGCGGCGAGCCCTCGCTGAGTACTCACCGTCAGATCAGGACCAGGCCGGCGTGCCCATCGAGGACATGGTGGCCGCGATGCTGGAGAAGCACGACGTCGTCCGCGGACTGCTGCACGGCTGCACCTACGACTCCTCGCCGGCCCTGCCGCCCGCCGAACGGCTGGCACAGCACGCGACCGTCCTCGACTTCGTCATGGCCGACCCCGACCGTACCGCCCGGTTCCTCGATCAGGTGCTCGCGCTGGCCAAGGCATTCGCGCTCTGCGGCGCGCGCGACGAGGCCGCCGCGATCCGCAACGACGTCCGGATGGTCACCGACGTCCGCGCCGCCATCCTCAAGATCCAGAACCCCGACTCCGGACGGGGCGGCAGCGGTGCGGTTGAGCTGGACACCGCCATCGGCCAGCTCGTCAACGAAGCGGTCGCCGCCGACGAGGTCGTCGACATCTACAAGCTCGCCGGCATCGAGACGCCGGAGCTGTCGATCCTGTCGGATGAGTTCCTTGACAGCCTCGTTGGCAAGGACAAGCCGAACCTGCAGATGGGGCTGCTGCGGCGGCTGCTCAACGACCAGATCCGCACCGTCCAGCGCACCAACGTCGTGCAGGCTCGCCGCTTCAGCGAACAGCTCGACGAGGCGATCAACCGCTACACCAACCGCGCGCTCACGACTGCCGAGATCGTTGCCGAGCTCGTCAAGATGGCCAAGGACATGAAGGCCAACAACGACCGGCACAACCAGCTCGGCCTGTCTGTCGCCGAAGCCGCCTTCTACGACGCGGTCGTCCAGAATGACGCTGCCATCCTGCGGATGGGCGACGAGAAGCTGAAGAAGATCTCGGTCGACCTCGTCTGGGCCGTGCAGCAGAGCGCGACAATCGACTGGTCGCTCAAGGAGTCCGTGCGGGCCGCGATGCGCTCCAAGGTTCGCCGGCTGCTCGCCAAGCACGGCTACCCGCCTGACCTCGAAGAGCGCGCCATAGAGCTCGTCCTGCAGCAGGCGGAGCTCTACGCCTCGAGTGCGGCGCCGTGAGTCGTGGGCCTGTTTCAGGTTTCAGAATTACCTAGCAGCGCCGCCTTGTACTCAGCGCGGGCTCGCTACATGATCAGTCATTCCTAGTCGCCAACCGATCCCCGGGAGCCGTACGTGTCAGACAAGAAAGCTGCAATTGCGGGAGCGGTGCGCAACGGCATCGAAAAGGCGCTACAGATACAACAGCCGATCGTCGATGCCCACCTCGCTCGGATGCGCAGGTCACGCCCTGACGCCGTCCCAGCCGAGATCGTCACCTCTCTTGAGAAGCAATTTCTAGCGTCTGTCTCAGCGATCGGAGCTGCATCTGGTGGCGCTGCTGCTGCACCCGGAGTTGGGACAGTTGTTGCGTTCGGCCTGACCGCATTTGAGATCGGTGGAGTTGTCGAGGCAACCGCGCTCTTCGCGCTCTCCGTGGCCGAGGTGCACGGCGTCCGAGTAGCGGACTTGGAACGTCGGCGGACGCTGGTCACGGCGATTCTCCTGGGCCAAGGCGCATCTTCGTTTGTCGAGAAGGCCGCGGGCCGAACCGGGAAATACTGGGGCAAGGGTCTTGTGTCGGCTATCCCTATGAGCGTGATCAACGAGGTGAACGACAAGATCGGTAAGCGGTTCATCACCAAGTGGGGAACCAAGCAAGGCATCTTGGTGCTCGGCCGAGAAATCCCCTTCGGCATCGGCGCGGGTATCGGAGCTGGCGGAAACTTTCTCGTCGGCAGAGGCAACGTCCAGGCCGCTCGGAGTGCGTTTGGCCCGGCACCGGCGACCTGGCCGGACCTTCCGCCAGCGAGCGGCTCATTCGTTCTCGCCTGATAGCCCGTGTCTGGGCGAAGTTGGGGTGCTACACCGTGATCGTGCGCTGCACTACCAAGGCGCGCGTTCTGCTCGACGTGCAGCAACTTGATAACCCAGAGCCCTCCGACAATGACTGGTACCTGAACCTGCTCTGGTTCGACCGCCGCAAGTGCTTGCTGCTGGCGCACGTCGGCACGCTGTTCCCGGTGTTCGTCGCGGACTTGCGCAAGGCGGACCTGACTCCACTCGACCAGTGGCTGGCGAACGTGGTGCGGCGGGAGCTGAACGCCGAGAACCTGCCCGATTCCGTGCTCGGTGAACTCGTGCCGCCGGTCGTGGTGGCGAAGACCGCGAGCCGGCAGATGCTCGGCCACATGAACGAGATGGTGTGGTCGGTTGAGTGCGCGATCGCCGATGCCAGCGGATTGGCTCGGTGCGACATCGCGGAGCTCAACCGCGAGCAGCGGCGGATGCTGCACAACCGCAGCGGCCGCTACATCCGCCCGCTCGACCTCGTCGCCGAGAGAGTTGGCTCCGATTGACCACTTCTTCAGACGCCGTACGACTCCGGGCGTGGAACCGGGCGAGCACGCGGAACCGGCGACGGTCCAGTCGATATATGGCCATAATCGCTATGCTGAATGTAGCCACGAGAGGATGCGCCATGAATATCGGAGTTCGCGAACTCAGGGACGGACTGAGCCGACACCTCGCACACGTTCGGGCCGGGCACACCGTCACCGTGACCGACCACGGCGTGCCAGTCGCGCGAATCGTGCCGATCGGCGTACCCAGCGCCCTCGAGCAGCTCGTCGCTGATGGCCGAGTGACGCCGGCGAAGCAGCCAAAGCGTCCCGCCGGACGCCGCGTCACAGCGGCAGGCATCGTCAGCGATCTTGTCGCTGAGCAGCGGCGTTGATCGCCTACTTCGACACCTCGGCACTTGTCCCGTTACTGATCGATGAGCCGGCCTCGTCAATCTGCGAGCGGCTGTGGGACGACGCGGACGATGTCGTCACGGTCCGGATCGCCTATGTCGAAGCGGTTGCCGCGATCGCACAGGCGCGCCGACTCCGGCGGTTGACCCGATCTCAGCAACGCGAAGCGGTCGCCCTCCTCGACGAAAAGTGGGAGCAGCTCCAGGTCGTCGACGTCGATGACCCGTTGGTGCGGCAGGCTGGCGCGCTTGCCGACGTGCACAGCTTGCGTGGTTACGACGCGACGCACTGCCCGGGCGCGGAGTCGATCAACGGCGCCGATGTCGTGGCGGCGAGCGGCGACCACCAACTGCTCGGCGCGTGGCGCGCGTTGGGCATGAGCACGCTCGACGTGAACGACGGGCAAAGCGACGCTTGACTGGCGGCCGTTGGCGCGTTCGAAAGGTCGAGTTGATCAAGCACCGACTGCCGATTCGAACGTCGATCTTGAACGAGTTGATCTTCGCAGGTACACATCGGGTACACACCAGAACTGAAAACGGCCGATGTTGATCAATCACAACAAACGGGCTCATCCGGTTTGAGGGTGTAGCTGCGGTCTGAAGCCGCCAGCTTCGAGTAGTGATCTTGCGATGTAGTGGGTGAGGTTGCGGAAGCCGAGGGCGGTGCCGCGCAGGTGTTCGAGTCGGCCGTTGATCGCCTCGGTGGGGCCGTTGCTGGTGTGCGGCCGGTCGAAGTAGGCCAGCACGTCGGCGGCGCGGCGGGCCAGCGTGTGGCCGAGCTTGGTGATCTCGCTCAGCTCGGTCGGGACGCCGCGGCTGATCGAGTTGATGACCTTGATCAACGCCGTCTTGGCGGCCGTTCGGTCGGGGTTGCGGTAGGCGGCGACGACAGCTTGGTAGACGCTCCAGGTGACCTCGACTTCGGTGTGCCGCTCGTCGGCGAAGACCGCGTCCAGTCGGGTGCGCTGGCGGGCGGTGAGCAGTTCGACGCCGGTGCGCAGCACCCGGCGGATGCCGTAGAGCGGGTCACCGGCGCGGCCGCGGTGCCCGCAAGTCTGCTGCTGCACTCGTTGCCGGCATCGGTCCAACGCGTCACCGGCCAGGGCGGCGACGTGGAGACCACCCGTCTGCGCCGCATCGTCTTCGACGAGGGCCACCACCTGTTCGACGCCGCCGACAGC
>CAXTHY010000113.1:0-10559 GCA_964244175.1 uncultured Jatrophihabitans sp.
GTTCGGCCAGTTGCTGGAGAACGCGCCCTTCTGCGAGCGGGACCAGCACGGTCCGAGCGATCCGGTGACCGTCGACGAGCAGGACGTCGAGGTCTACATCAAGCATCGCGGCGCAACCGGTATCGCCGGCACCATCCACGTCGTTCCGGAGCACCCGTTCGATGTGGTCGGCTGGGACGGCTGCCTGTACCCGTACACCTTCAACGTGGCCGATTTCGAGCCCGTCACCGGACGAATCCATCAGCCGCCACCAGCGCACCAGGTGTTCGAGGCCACCAACGTGGTGATCTGCAACTTCGTCCCGCGCAAGGTCGACTACCACCCGCTGTCGATCCCGGTGCCGTACTACCACTCCAACGTGGACTCCGATGAAGTGATGTTCTACTGCGGAGGCGACTACGAGGCCCGCAAGGGCTCCGGCATCGGTCCGGGTTCGATCAGCCTGCACCCGGGTGGGCACCCGCACGGTCCGCAGCCCGGTGCGTACGAAGCGAGCATCGGCAAGGAGTTCTTCGACGAGCTCGCCGTCATGGTCGACACGTTTCGACCGCTGGAACTCGGCGAAGGCGCCCAGGCCAGTGACGATGGGACGTACGCATGGACGTGGTCCGGGCGCGGGCCGGCCCGGTGAGCGGTGCGGTGAGCTCTGCCCCGCGCCGGGGTTCAGGGGTTCGCTCGGCCACCTTATTCGCTTCGTTGTTCGACGACGCAGCCATCTTCCCGCCCGGCGACGTGCCTATCGAGCAGGCCGTGCGCGATCACGTCGGCCACCGATCGAGCTGGTATGCCGAGTTCGTCGGTCCGTTCGTCTGCTCGGTCGAACGTCTGCACAGCCTGGAAACGGTGCTGCTCGACCGCGGCGGCGACGTGCTGGACGTGGCGCTCACCGTCCCCGGCGGACCGTCGACCCTGGCTCAGGCCGGGCAAGCCGCTTCGGCCCACGCACATGTTCGGGTCGCGACGGTCGAGGTCGCGCTGCACACGTTCCCACTGGTCGAGGTGGCGTCCCTGCTGCGCGCTTGCGGTCTGAGCGCGATGGCCTACGTCGAAGTTCCGGTGACCGGCGTGGTCGACGGGCTCGTCGCCGATCTGGTCGGCGCTGGCCTGCGCCTGAAACTGCGCACCGGCGGTGTCGCCGCCGGCGCGTTCCCCGACGACCGGGCGCTGGCGCAAGCCATCCGCAGCGCCGTTCGCGCCGGTCTGGCCTTCAAGTGCACTGCCGGCCTGCACAACGCCGTCCGCCATCGCGACCCGACCACCGGCTTCGAACACCACGGTTTCCTCAACGTTGCCTTGGCGGTGCAGGCCGCGCTCGACGGCGCTCGGGTGGACGCGGTGCGGGCCGCGCTCGCTGACACCGACGCCGGAGATATCGCGGCGCGCATCGGCGACCTGACCGAAGCCGAGGCGCAACGACTTCGACGCAGCTTCACCTCATTCGGGACGTGCAGCGTGCTTGAACCGTTGACCGATCTGGAGGCCCTCGGCCTGGCCGGTGCCCGGTGACCGCAGGAGTGCCAGTCCGCACCCCATGGTCAGCCGTCGACCTTGCCGGTGGCTACGGCCTCGACCACCTACCCTACGGCGCATTGACCGACGGCGAACGGACATTCGCGGCCGTGCGGGTCGGTGAGCACGCGATCGATCTGACCACGTTGACGGCGGGGGAGGCCCACGCCGAGATGTTCGCGGAGGGCAACCTCGACCGGCTGTTGGCCGCCGGTCCGGGAGCGTGGACGGCCGTGCGAACCATGCTGACGGACCAGCTGCGAGACCCCAACCTGCGCGGCGGCATCGAAGCGTGCCTCGTACCGCTCGCCGACGTCACCGAAGTGTTGCCGCTACACATCGGCGATTACGTCGACTTCTATGCCTCCGAGCACCACGCCACCAACGTCGGGCGGATCTTCCGGCCCGCCGCGGAGCCTCTGACGCCGAACTGGAAGCACCTACCGATCGGGTATCACGGCCGCTCCGGCACGTTCGTCGTGTCCGGCACCGACGTGCGTCGCCCGGCCGGCCAGCGTCGAGATCTTGACGGAAGCGTCATCTTCGGGCCGTCCGCCCGGTTGGACTTCGAGGCCGAGGTCGGCTTCGTCATCGGCGGCCGGACCGATATGGGACAGCCGGTGCCGGTAGCCGCCGCCAGAGATCATCTGTTCGGGATCGCCCTGGTCAACGACTGGTCGGCCCGCGATATCCAGGCTTGGGAGTACGTGCCGCTCGGGCCCTTCCTGGGCAAGTCCTTCGCCACGAGCATGTCGGCCTGGATCACGCCGCTGGCCGCGCTCGACCACGCCTGGACGGCCCCGCCCGAGCGAGACGTGCCCGTACTGCCGTACCTGCGCGACGGCGTCGACGCGCTCGACATCTCCATCGACATCGCCGTCAACGGCGAGGTGATCTCGACGGCGCCGTTCTCGGCCATGTACTGGACTCCGGCGCAGATGCTGGCCCACCTGACCGCCAATGGCGCCAGCCTGCGACCCGGTGACGTCTTCGCTTCGGGCACCGTGAGCGGGCCCGGCAACGCGCAGCTGGGCAGCCTGCTGGAGTTGACGTGGAACGGCGCACGACCGCTAACCCTGAACAACCACCGCGAGCTGCGGTTCCTCGAGGACGGTGACGAGGTCGTGCTGACCGGGTCTGCGCCGACAGCGACCGGCCGTCTGGCGCTGGGCGAGTGCCGCGGCCGGGTAGTGGCTGGCCGCTGACCCGGCGGTGTGCCCAGAACGGCATGAGCCGGCTGGACACATAGGCCGCCTACATCGGGATGGATTTCTTGCTCGCCGCGCTGGAAGAGATCCTGAGGCCTGCCCGCCCCGGACGAGGTGACCGGGCGGCCCCCGGATCACGGGAGTTGTGGGGCGGGTGGGACTCGAACCCACGACCCAGGGATTATGAGTCCCCTGCTCTAACCGGCTGAGCTACCGCCCCGTCCGCGGACAACCTACCGATCTCCGTCCTGTCGATCACGTTCGTGTGCACGCTGGTCGGTTCCGGGCTGGCAAATCGACCATCTGTGAACACAGACGAATCGGCGTGTGCGGGCCAGATAGATACAGCGCGTCCTGTATGTCAAGCTGTGCGGCGTGACGACGACCGACCGTCCGCGGCGCACGCAGGACGAGCGCAGCTCGGCGATGCGCGCGCGGCTGCTGGACGCGACGATCGGCTGCCTGGTCGACTACGGCTACGCCGGCACGACGGTCACCCGGATAGCCGAGCGTGCCGGCGTCACCCGCGGCGCGCAAGTCCACCACTACCGCACCAAGGCCGATCTGGTCACCGCCGCGGTCACCCACCTGGCCAGCCGCAGCGCCGAGGTCGGCTGGACCCAGACCGCGAAGCTGGCCGACGCCGACGACCCGGTGGGCGAGCTGCTCGACTTCCTCTGGGAGATGCACAAGGGGCCGACGTTCATGGCCGCCGTCGAGCTGTGGGTCGCGGCCCGCACGGACCCCGAGTTGCGGGCGAACGTCGGGCGCATCGAGCCAGTGCTCATGGCAACCTTCCGGCAGGCGGCCGACCCGGGTCTCGAGCTCGAATTCACCCAGGCCAACGTCGCGCTGGTCGAGGCGGTCTACACCGCGATGGACGCGATCCGCGGCTTGTTGATCTCGGTGTGGCACCTGCCGGCTCGGCAGCGCAACGCCCGCTGGAAGCGGGCGAAGGAACGGCTTCGCCCGATCTTCCCGTCGCCGGCCGACGTCGCGGCCGCCGTGCGGGCTGCCGTGACCAGCTGAGGCCGGCACCCTCGCGATCAGCTCCAGTCGGCCGTGCGGGCGGCGATGTCGTCGATGTCCCAAGGCCCGGTGGTGTCGATCTGACGGGTGGTGTGCCAGCCAGCGAGTTGCTGGATCGCGCCGCCCTGCACGCCGAACAGCTTGCCGTTGTGCGGGCACTTCTCGGTGGCGAGATAGGCGACGAGGGGGGAGATGTTGGCCGGGCTGAACGCGTCGAACTCACCCTCGGCGACGGGCGCCGCGAACAGCGCGCCCATCCCGGGCGTGGCGAGGGTCAGCCGGGTGCGGGCGATCGGCGCGATGGCGTTGACCCGGGCGCCGTAGCGCTCGAGCTCCTGCGCCGCGACCAGCGTCATGGCCGCGATTCCGGCCTTGGCCGTGCCGTAGTTGACCTGGCCGGCGTTGGGCATGAACGTGCCCGAGGCCGAGGCCGTGTTAATCACCGATGCGGCGATCTGCTCGCCCGCCTTCGAGCGGTCCTTCCAGTACGCCGCCGCGTGCCGCAACACCGCAAAGTGGCCCTTGAGGTGCACCGCGATGACGGAGTCCCACTGCTCTTCCGACAGCCCGGCAATGAAGCCGTCGCGCAGGATCCCGGCGTTGTTGACGACGATGTCGAGCCGCCCGTACGCGTCGATCGCCTGATTGACCAGCGCGGCGGCGCCGGCCCAGGTGGCGACGTTGTCGGCGTTGGCCGTGGCCGTGCCGCCGGCCGCGACAATCTCGTCCACGACCTGGTGGGCCGGGCCGGCGTCGGCCCCGCTGCCGTCGTTGCCGCTGCCCAGGTCGTTGACCACGACACTGGCGCCCTCGCGGCCGAAGAGCAGCGCGTGCTCACGACCGATCCCACGTCCGGCCCCGGTGATGACCGCGACGCGTCCGTCGAGCTGTCCCATGATCGTCTCCCTCGTCGTTGCAAGTTGTCCGCGCTTCGTGGCACCCGGCCCGGGTTGCGCGCGGACAACTCGGGGTGGGCCATCGACTTGTCCGCGCGCGGTCGGGCCCTGGCCACGGGACGCGCGGACAACTCGGGGTGGGCCGGTCAGTCGGCGATTTCGGCCCAGCCGTCCTTGATGACGACGTCGTCGCCGACCCGCGTCTCGAACGCGTAGCTCGTGATGCCGGGCAGCCCGGCGGCCTTGGCCGTGTCCTCGTCGAGATAGATCGGCGTCGGGTCGCCCGACGCGGGGGAGTAGCGCAACGTCTGGTCGTCGTCGACGTGCGCGAAGACCTGTGCCACCGGCGGCTCGGCCCGCAGCGGCGCGGGGAACTTGTGCGGCAGTGCCAGCGTGCCCGCTGACCGGCCGGCGCAGGTGGAAGTCCTGCTCACCGTGCACAACGCGCAGCGCCACCGCGGGCGGGGCGACCGTGAACGCCGACTGAATGATCGACATGAAGGCCGGGACGATCGCGAACACCGGCGGCGCGACCTCACCCTTGCGATGCGCCTCGATCGGGTCGTTGTTCGCCTCGGCGTACTGGCCGATGCGCTCGGCCGTCACCTCGAAGCGGTCGGGCTCGCTCCACACCCCGATCGAGTCGGTGCGGAACTCGGCCGGTTGCGTCACGAGACGAGCTCGCCCAGCTTGGCGTAGAGCGCGGTCGGACTCGTTAAACCATACCGTCCCTCACATACATGCAGGCGTGTACGCAAGTTCTAACACGGTCGTGCGCCGATGGCCACCACCACCGCGCTGCGAGTACGGATACCGACCGGGGTAAGAGAACGACGTGGTGACACCGAAACCCAAGGCGGCCGAGCTGATCGCGACGCTCTACGACGACCCGGAGCAGTGCGCGAAGATCGCCAAGCTGCGCTACGTCAACCCCGAGATGCCGGGCATGACGCGGCTGCGCAGGGGCAAGGGCTTCACCTACCGCGACGACAAAGGCGCGACCATCGTCGACGTCAAGCTGCGCGACCGGATCGCCAAGATCGCCATTCCCCCGGCCTGGCGCAACGTGTGGATCTGCACCTGGGCCGACGCTCACCTGCTCGCGGTCGGCGACGACGAGCGCAATCGCCGCCAGTACATCTACCACGAGCGGTGGCGCTCGATCCGCGACCAACTGAACTTCTACCGGCTGATCGGCTTCGGCGATGCATTGCCGGCGATCCGGGCCGACGTCGACAAGCAGCTGAACCGCCGCACCTTCGACGCCGATCGTGTGCTGGGCGCCATGCTGCGCATCATCGATATCGCCGGGCTGCGCGTGGGCAACGAGGTCTACGCCGAGGAGAACGACAGCTACGGGTTGAGCACGCTGTCGAACAAGCACGTCCAGGTGCACGGCGCGCGGATGGACTTCCGCTTCCCGGCCAAGTCGGGCAAGACGGCCGAGGTGTCGGTGACCGACGTCGGGGCCGCCCGCGTCGTCGCCAAACTCGCCGCGCAGCGGACCCGCCGACTGTTCACGGTGGACGGCTCGCCGGTCAGCTCGGAAGTGATCAACGCGCGCTTGACCGACGTCACCGGAGCGCACGTCACGGCCAAGGACTTCCGCACCTGGAACGGCACCAAGTCGGCGTTTCGCTACCTGCGCCAGCACCTGCCGGCAGCCGAGAACGCCGAGCCGCAGGTGCTGGCCGCGATCGACCTCGCCGCCGGCGCGTTGGGCAACACCCGCACGGTGGCGCGGGCGCACTACGTCCACCCCGACGTGATCGACGGCTACACCTCCGGTGACCTCCAGCGGTTCCTGGCCGGCCGACGACTGCGGGCCTCGCGCTGGCTCGACCTCGACGAGCGGGCGCTGCTGGCTTACCTGTCACTGTCGTTGGAACTACGCGCGGCCGACCTGTACGCGTCCTGATGGCCGAGTTCGCCGGTCAGAGGTCGAGGTGCGCGCCCATCACGACGGTCCGGTCGATGGGCAGGCAGAAGTTCGCGGCCGGGTTGGCCGCGTTGTGGGCCAACCCGATGAACAGCCGCTTACGCCAGGTGGCCATGCCCTCGCTGTCGCCGCGATTGAGCGCCAGTCGAGACAGGAAGTACGACGCGTCCTCGGGATCGAACTGCAGCTCGTCGCTCATGCCGACGGCGTGGCGCAGCATGTCGGGGATGTCCTGCTCATCCTGGAAGCCGAAGCGCACGAGCAGGTGCACGATCCCGTCGTCGGTGTGCACCAGCCCGTCGACCTCGATGCGTTCGTCCATCGGGATGTAGGGCACGTTCTCGGTCATCACCGAGACCAGTACGACGTGCTCATGCAACACGTGGTTGAAGTCGACGTTGGCGCGCAGCGCGAGCGGGGTCGTCTCCTTGGTCGGGTGGGGGAACACGGCGGTGCCCGGCACGCGTGCGGGCTCGCGCTCGTGCAGCTCGTCGATGAAGTCCTGCAGCGGTCCCTCGAGCTCCCGGCGGCGTTTGGTGACGATGCGCCGGCCGAGCTGCCACGTGGTCATCGTCGTGGTGAGCACGGCCGCGATCAACAGCGGCAACCAACCGCCGCTGACCACCTTGACCGCGTTGGCGCCGAAGTAGGAGAGCTCGACGACCCCGAAGACGATGCCGATCGTGAACAGCTTCCACCGGGCCCAATGCCAGACCGTGGCCGCGACGATCAGGAACAGCGTCGTCGTGATCACGAAGGTGCCGGTGACCGCCAGCCCGTAGGCGGTCGCCAGCTTGCTCGAAGACTGGAAGGTGAGCATCAGCACCAGGACGCCGCCGAACAACAGCCAGTTGACTCCGGGTACGTAGATTTGTCCGCTCTCCTCCTTCGACGTCTGTCGGACCGTCAGGTTGGGCAGGAAACCGAGCCGGACGGCCTGCCGGGATACCGAGTACGCACCGGAAATGACCGCCTGTGAGGCAATCACGGTGGCCACGGTTGCGAGGATCACCATAGGGATGCGGGCCCAGCTCGGGGTGAGCAGGAAGAACGGGTTGTCGATGGCCTTCTTGTCGTGGAGCACCAGCGCGCCCTGGCCAAGGTAGTTCAGGGTCAGGCAGGGGAACACGACGAAGAACCAGGCCCGGCGGATGGGGGAGCGACCGAAGTGGCCCATGTCGGCGTACAGCGCTTCGGCGCCGGTGATCGCCAGCACGACCGCGCCCAAGGCGATGAAGGCCAGATAGGGATGATCGGCGACGAAGCTGACGATGTAGGTCGGGGAGAGCGCGCGCAGGATGGCCGGGTGCTTCGCGATCTGCGGCACGCCAGTGACCGCAAGCACCAAGAACCACAGCACCATGATCGGCCCGAAGAAGCGTCCTACGACATGCGTGCCGAAGCGCTGCACCATGAACAACACGGTCAGGATCGCGATCCCCAAGGGCAACACCGCGTCGGCGAGGTCGGGCGAGGCGACCTCGAGCCCCTCGACTGCCGACAGCACCGAGATGGCCGGGGTGATCACGCTGTCGCCGTAGAACAGCGACGCGCCGAGCACGCCGAGCACCAGGGCGAAGCCGACGAGCCGGCGGCCCTCGGTGAAGCGGCGGGCCAGCGCGGCCAGCGCCATGACACCGCCCTCGCCGTCGTTGTCGGCGCGCAGGATGAACACGACGTACTTGACCGACACGACGAGAGTGATCGACCAGAACACCAGCGAGATCACGCCGTACACGTCGCTCGTCGTCGCCTTGATCTTGCCGCCGTCGATGGCGAAGACCGTCTGCAGCGCATACAGCGGGCTGGTGCCGATGTCACCGAAGACCACGCCCAGCGCGCCGATCGCAAGGCCGATCTTCCCGGCGCCGTGCGCAGCCGGATGCATCGTGCTGGCCGGCGTCTTCGTGGACTCTCCCGCCGCCGCCTCGCTCTTGTCCGACGATTCGCAGGCCTGCGGATCGTCGGACGCTTGCGGCGGCGTGGAATCGGTCACGGCGCAAGTCTGCTACGCGCCATGCCGTTCAGTGCGCCGGGGTTGTGGAAGATCGGTACAGCGCGTCGATCTGGTCGGCGTACTTCGTGGCGATGGGCTTGCGCTTGAGCTTCATCGTCGGCGTCACTTCGTCGCCGCCCGGCTCCCATACGTCGGGCAGGATCTCGAACTTCTTGATTTGCTCGACGCGGGCGAGGCGCGCGTTGGCCTCCTTCATGCCGACCTCGATCGCGGCCCGCACGTCAGGGTTGGTGGCGAGCTCGGCCGGTGCGGCGTCGGCCAGCCCGTGCTGGTGGGCGAAGGCGGCGGCGGCATCGGGGTCGAGGGTGAGGAGCGCGACGACGTACGGGCGGTCGTCGCCGATCGCGACGGCCGAGCCGACGAGCGGGCAGCTGACCTTGACCGTGCCCTCGATGTTGGCCGGCGACATGTTCTTGCCCGAGGCGTTGATCATCAGCTCCTTCTTGCGGTCGACGATGCGCACATAGCCGTCGTCATCGATGGACGCGATGTCACCGGTGTGCAGCCACCCGTCGGCGTCGATCGTCTCGGCCGTCTTCGTGGGGTCGTTGCGGTAACCCTTCATGACCAGCGGACCGCGGACGAGCAGCTCGCCGTCGTCGGCCACCCGCAACTCGGCCGCGGCGATCGCCTTGCCCACGGTGCCGATGCGGATGCCGTCGGGCGGGTTGACGGTGGCCGCGCACGTCAGCTCGGACATCCCCCAGAGCTCGCAACAGGGCAGGCCGAGCGCGAGCACGAATTCGAGCGCCTTCGGGTCGATGGCCGCCGCACCGGTGGCGGCGAACTTTACCCGGTCGAGGCCGAGCCGCTTACGGACGGCACTGAACACGATCTTCTCGGCCACTGCGTGCTGCATCCGGACTGCGAGCGGCACCGGTTGGCCGTCGGACAGCAGACGTGCGCGGCGCTGGCCCACCTCGAAGGCCCAGACCGCCAGCTTCCTCTTCACCGGGGATTTCTCGGCCGCGAGCTGCGCCTCGATACCGGCCTTGAGCTTGTACCAAACCTGCGGCACGGCCCCGAAGTAGGTCGGCCGCACCGACGGCAGCACCGAGATCAGCTGCTTCATGTCGGCGAGCGTGATGATGTGCATGCCCGACGCGATGCTGGAGTAGTGCGCGCCCCAACGGTTCGCGATGTGCGCGTCGGGCAGGTAAGAGATGATGTTGTCCTCGGCGCTGATCGGCGCGAGCTGCGTCGTCGACTCGATCTCGGCCTGCATGCCGGCGTGGGTGAGCTCGACGCCCTTCGGTGGCCCCGTGGTCCCCGAGGTGTAGATGATCGTCAGCACGTCCAACGGCTCGACCGCGCGCCAGGCGGCGTCGAAGTCGAAACCCTCGGCGGTGCGGCTCTCGAGGTCGGTGAGCGAGATCGTGCCGTCGACGTCGGCGTCCACGCAGACGATGTGCTCGACTGCGGTCTCGGCCGACTCGGCGGCCTTGCGGATCTGCTCGAGGAACTGTTCCTCACAGATCACCACCCGGTTGCCGGCATTGCCGAACAGGTGGACGATCTGCTCCGGCGCCAGGGTGTTGTAGATCGAGAACGGCGTCGCGCCCGTATGCAGCGCCCCGGTGTCGACGAGGTGGAACTCCGGGCGGTTGGTCAGCATGATTCCGACGGTGTCGCCGCGGCCGACCCCGAGCGCGGCCAGGCCGGTGGCGATCGTGCGGACGCGCTCGCCGTACTGCCGCCAGGTGAGCTGCACGCTCTTGTCCGGAGTGCTCAGGGCGAGGTTGTGCGGGTGCTCGGCCACCGTCCGCTGGAAGCTCGCGGTGAAGGTGGGGAGCAGCGAGAGACCCGTCATGGTGGAGATCCTGCCACCACCAACCGCGGACCACCGCGCGACGAATCACCAGCGACCTGGTGCGTCCTATCTGGGCGATTGAGGATTGCCCGCATTCGTGCTTCTCACGCCGCGATGCCACGACTTCGGCCAGCGGGGTGCGGGGTGCGGG
>CAXTHY010000114.1:0-467 GCA_964244175.1 uncultured Jatrophihabitans sp.
CCAGGTCATCCTCGGGGTCGAGTCGGCCATGGACGAGCTGGCGCTGACACTGGACATCGATCCGTTCGAGCTGCGCCGGATCAACGCCGTCCGGTCGGGCGACCCGTTGCTGACGGTGGAGCCCGAGCCCGAGGCCGACCTGGTCTACGGCAGCTACGGGCTCGACCAGTGCCTCGACCTGGCGCAGGACGCGCTCCGGCGCGGCAACGGCATGCCCGCTCCGGTCGGCGACCACTGGCGGGTGGGCGAGGGCATGGCGGCGGCGATGATCGCGACCATGGCACCGCGTGGGCACATCGCCAAGACCACCGTGTCCGTCGACAGTTCCGGCCGCTACGAGGCAGGAGTCGGCACCACCGAGTTCGGCAACGGGACCACCACCGTGCACACCCAGATCCTCGCCACGGTGCTCACCACCCGGCCGGACCGGATCGCACTGCGGACGTCGGACACCGACGCCACCGAGT
>CAXTHY010000114.1:477-4111 GCA_964244175.1 uncultured Jatrophihabitans sp.
ATGGGGACCGACGCGGATCGCATCCGGCTGCGCCATTCCGACACCGACGCCACCGAGTACGACACCGGTGCGTTCGCGTCGGCCGGAACCACGGTGGCGGGCAAGGCGTTGTTCGGCGCGGCCTCGACGTTGCGCGACCTGCTGGTCGCCGCGGCGGTCTCGTTGACCGGCGCCTCGCCCGATCGTTGCACCATGCACGAGGACGGCGTGGTCGTGGGCGGCGAGGCGTTGGTGTCCTTCACAGAGCTGCTGGCCGCCGTGCCGCCGGAGCACCGCACGGCCGACGGCCGGGTGCAGGCGCAGGGCGCGGAGTACGGCGACCGGCGTTCGCTGGCGTGGAACGTGCACGCGTTCCGGGTCGCGGTCGACGTGCGGACCGGCACGGTGCGGATCCTGCAGTCGGTGCAGGCGGCCGACGCGGGGTTCGTCGTCAACCCGGAGCAGTGCCGTGGGCAGGTCGAGGGCGGCGTGGCGCAGGCGATCGGGTCGGCGCTCTACGAAGAGGTGATGGTCGGTCCCGACGGCACGGTCGTCTCGCCGGTGTTCCGCGTGTACCGGATGCCGCAGATGATCGACGTCCCCGACACCGAGGTCTACTTCGCCGCCACCGCCGACGACCTCGGCCCGTTCGGGGCGAAGTCGATGAGCGAGAGCCCGTACAACCCGGTGGTTGCGGCGATGGGCAACGCCATCGCGCGCGCGGTCGGGCACCGGCCGTACGAGACGCCGTTCAGTCGCGACCGGGTGTGGCGGATGTTGGCGCACGCCGAGGACCAGGTCGGCGACCAGGTGAGCGCCGGATGACGCTGTACCGCGCCACGGTCGTCGACGTCCCGGCCGACCCGTTCACGACGTCGGACGCGCTGCGGGTGGAGGCCGACGGCGCACTGCTGGTCACCGACGGCGTCATCGTCGACCGTGGCCCCTTCGCGGATCTGCGGGCGCGCCACCCCGACGAGCCGGTCGACGACCGCCGCGACGGCTTGCTGCTCCCGGGGTTCGTCGACACCCACGTGCACTACCCGCAGTTGCGCGCGATCGGTGGCCTCGGGATGCCGTTGCTGGACTGGCTGCAGCAGTGCGCGCTGCCGGAGGAGGTCCGGTTCGCCGACGACGCGTACGCCGCCACCGTGGCCGACGAGCAGGCGCTCTTCGCCGTGATGGCGCCGTGGTCGACGGGGGACTGCCTGCCCAACTTCGCCCCGAGCGTCGACCCGGCGCAGGTCGTGCGCAAGTACGACGCCGAGACGCTGGCCCGGTTGGCCAGCCTGTCGGTGGCTTACGACCCGCACGGCGTGCTGAGCGCCGCCGGCCCGGTGCGGGCGGCGGCCGATCTACACTGACCGCCCGCCGCCCCGACCCGGCCGCGGGTGGGAGGGAACGGCGTCATGCACTACCGGCTACTCGGCCCGCTCGAGGTCGTCCGCGACAACCGCCCGGTCGACCTCGGCGGGCCGAAGCAGCGGGCGGTGCTGGGTGTCCTGCTGCTCGAGGCCGGCCGCGTGGTGCCCACGCATCAGCTGGTCGAGGCCGTGTGGGGCGACGACCAACCGCCCAGCGTCAGCGCGGGACTGCAGGCCTACATCTCCAACCTGCGCCGAGTGCTTCGCGACGACACCACGGCGACCTCGCCGATCGTGCGGCAGGCGCCGGGCTACCTGCTCGACATCTCGCCCGACCAGATCGATCTGACGCAGTTTCGCGCCGAGGCCGACCAGGCGCACGCCGCGGTGTTGGCCCGCGAGTGGGACTTCGCCGTTGGCGCGGCCGAGCGGGCCCTCGCCCTGTGGCGGGGCCCGCTGCTCACTGAGTTGCAGGACGAGGAGTGGGTCCAACTCGCGGCCGCCGGCCTGGCCGAAAGGCGCAGCGAGTGCGTCGAGGATCTGGTCACCGGACTGCTCGGCACCGGACGGGTGACCGCCGCGCTGGGCCTGGCCCGCAGCCTCTACACCGAGCAGCCGCTGCGCGAGCGCGCGTGCTGGCTCTACGTCATGACGCTCTACCGGGCCGGGCGGGCGAGCGAGGCGCTCGACGTGTACCGCGAGCAACTCCGCGTGCTCGACGACGAGCTCGGTCTCGAGCCGGGCGTCGCGTTGCGCGATTTGCAGAGTGCGATCCTGCGGCAGGACGAGGACCTGCTGAACTGGCCGGGTGAGGCGGCCGCCGCGCCGACCGGCCCGCCCGGTGTGGTCGAGCCCGATCTCGAGGCCCGAGCCGCGGTCACCGCGCCGGCCGAGGACGGACCGGGCGATGCCCTGGTCGGGCGCACCCGTGAGCTCGCGGCCGTCGATGCCGCGCTCGACCAGGTCCGCGGCGGCGCTACCTCGTGGCTCGTGCTCACCGGGCCGGCCGGCATCGGCAAGAGCCGGCTGGCCGAAGAGGCGGTGCGCAAGTGGCAACACGACGGGGGACGGGTCGTGCGGGCCGCCTGCCCGGACGACGACGGCGTCCCGCCGTGGTGGCCGATCCGCCAGCTCGTACGCTCGCTCGACACCGACCCGGACGTCGTCCTTGCGCAGCCGGCCCAGGCCGATGCCGACTCGGCGCGCTTCGCGATCTACGACCGCCTGCACGCCCTGTTCGGCGCCGCCGGACCGCTGCTGGTGTTCGTCGACGACGTGCACTGGGCTGATTCGACTTCGCTGCGGTTCTTGCGGCATCTGGCCTCCGCACCCTCGACCGCGCCACTGGCCGTCGTGCTCACCGCGCGCGAGGGCGAGGGCGGGACCGACCTGCAGAACCTGCTCGCCACCGTGGCCCGCCGCGCGGGCACCCGGGCCCTGGCCGTCCCGCCGCTGGCCAGCACCGAGGTCGCCGAGCTCGTTACCCGCGTCAGTGGCGACGCGGTCGACACGGCCGAGGCCCGCGTCCTGACCGACCGCACCGGCGGCAATCCCTTCTTCGTCAGCGAATACGCCCGGCTGCCGCGTGCGGAGCGGGCCGACGGCGAGATCCCCAGCGCGGTCCGCTCAGTGCTCGGCCGCCGCGTCGGTGCTCTCGAGCCCGCCGTGCTGCAGGTGCTGCGCACCGCGGCGGTGATCGGCGAACCGTTCGACATCGAGCTGCTGCGGACCGTCACGCGCCTGGACGCCGACGAGCTGGCCGATCTGCTCGACGAGGCCGCCGACGAGCGGATCATCGTCGCCTCACGCGGGTGGGACAGCTACACGTTCGCGCACGGGTTGTTGCGCGACGAGGTGCTGGCCAGCATCTCGCCCGTACGCCGGCAGCGACTGCACGCCCGCACCGCCGAGGCGCTCGGCGCCGGCGGCACCACCGACCGCCTCGTGCGCCGCGCGGCGCACCTCGTCGCCGCCCTGCCGCTCGTCGACCCGGCCGATGTGTTCGACGCCTGCCGGGCCGCGGCCCTCGACGCCGACGCGCACTGGAACTCCGACTCGGCCGCGCAGTGGTGGGCCGCCGCCGTCGACGCGTTCGAGCAGCAGCCGGCCGGCGCCGACTCCGAGGTCCAGCGCGACGACATGGTCGTCGCCCGAGTGGCCGCGCTCGCGCGGGCCGGGCGCGGCCAGACCGTCCTCGACGTCGTGGACGCGGCCTTGTTCGACGCCGTGCGCGCCGGGCGGACCCGCTCGGCCGGGCGCCTGGCCGCCACCCTGTTGCGGACCTCCGGAGC
>CAXTHY010000114.1:4121-7772 GCA_964244175.1 uncultured Jatrophihabitans sp.
CCGGAGCCTGGCCGTGGGCGGTCTACGGCTCGGACCCGGGACCGCTGCTCGCCCGGCTGGCCAGCATCGAGCCGCTGGTGAGCGGCGATGCGATCGCGCACGCGCAGGTGCTGGCCACGCTGGCGGTCGGCAGCTGCTACCACCCCGACCCGGCCGTTCCCGACGGGCTGAGCAACCGGGCGATCACCGTGGCCGAGGCCTGCGGTGACGACGACGCGCTGGCCGACGCGCTGCTCGGCCGGGCGCTGACCTACTCCGGCGTGGCACCGCGTGCGCGCGAGTCGGTCGCGCTGCTCGACCGGTTGGCGGCCCTGCCGCACCGGCAGGCGCGGGTCGACGAGGTGCTGCGGCACGGACTGCTGACGATGGCCGAGCTGACGCTGGGTGACGTCGCCGCGGCCGAGGAGCACGTCAAGCTCGGCGTGGCGGGTAGCGACCTGCTGCGGCTACCGGTGGCTCGCGCCCAGTTCCGGTGGGCCGAGGGGATGTTCGCGCACTGGCACGGCGACCTCGTGGCCGCGGCGGCGCTGTACGACCAGGCCTACGAGATGCATCAACGCACCGAGCTCTACGTGAGTGGCGTCTACGAGGTCGCGCTCCTGACCCTGCACTGGGACGAAGGCCGGCTCGGCGACTCGCTCGAGCCGAGCGACATGAACCGCGACGCCGCGGCGTGGATGCTGGCCGGCATCCACGCCGGCCGCGGCGAGACGGCCGAGGCAGCCCGGCTGATCCAGGCCGAGCTGGAACGGCCCGACCCGACGGTCTGGACCACGCACGGCAAGTTCACGCTGCTCGCGCACCTGGCCGCCGACCTGGAGCTGCGGGCGCTGGCGCCGGCGTTGGTGGCCAAGCTGGCCGGGGTCGCCGACTTCATCGCGAACGTGGGCCAGGTGGGCATCGTGGGGCCGGTGCCGCTGGCGCTGGCCCGGCTGCAGCTGCTGGTCGGGGATCAGGCGGCGGCCCGGACCCATCTCGGCACTGCTTTCGACCTGGCCCGCCGCGGCCACAGTTCGACGTCGCTGCGGCGCTGTGAGCTGCTCGCGGCCGAGCTCGACGCGTTCGCCTCCCGTTGACCGGCCCTTGCGCCCGCGATCCGGTGCCCGTAGACCTTCAGGCCACGGCCGTGCGTGCGCCCGCCCGGCGCAGCGTGCCGCGGATCAGCTCGCCCACCTGCTCGGCCTCGATCAGGAAACCGTCGTGGCCGTAGTCGGACGCGATCACGTGCAGGCCGTCGGCCGTCGGGATGTGCTCGGCCAGCTCTTGCTGCAACCGCAGCGGGTACAGCCGGTCGCTGCCGATGCCGGCCACGACGACGGGCCGGGTAATGGCGCCCAGCGCGGCGGCCACGCCGCCGCGCCCGCGGCCGACATCGTGCGTGTTCATTGCCTCGGTCAGCGTCACGTAGGTGCCGGCGTCGAAGCGGCCGGCGAGCTTGTCGGCGTGGTGGTCGAGGTAGGACGCCACGGCGAAGCGCCCGTCGTCTTGCACCGTCCGCCCGAAGCGCAGATCGAGCTCGAGCTCGGAGCGGTAGGTGAGGTGGGCGATGCGCCGCGCGATCCCGAGCCCCGAGACCGGCCCGTCGCCGGTGTAGTCGCCCCCGGCCCACGCGGGGTCGGAGCGGATCGCCTGGACCTGCGTCGTCTGCGTGGCGACCTGGTCGGCCGTGGCCGATGCGCCCACCGCCAGCAGCAGGGCCGCGCCGACGCGCTCGGGGTGGCCGGCGACCCACTCGAGCGCGCGCATGCCGCCCATCGAACCGCCGAGCACGGCCGCGAACCGGCCGATGCCCAGCTCGTCGGCCAGCCGGGCCTCGGCCGCGACCTGGTCGCGGATCGTCACCTCCGGAAAGCGGGAGCCCCACGGTGCACCGTCCGGCGCGGGCGACGACGGCCCGGTCGAGCCCTGGCAGCCGCCGAGCACGTTGGCCGCGACGACGAACCAGCGGTCGGTGTCGAGCGGACGACCCGCGCCGAGCACACCGTCCCACCACCCAGGGGTGGGCTGCCCGGGGGCGGCCGGCCCGCTCACGTGCGCGTCGCCGGTGAGGGCATGCAGGACGAGCACCGAGTTCGTGATCGCCCCGTCGGGGTCGTGGGCGGGGCGTCCCCACGTCTCGTAGGCGATCCGGACATCGGGCAGCCGGGCACCGAACTCCAGGTCGAGCGCGCCGATCCGGGCGAAGCGGCGTGCCGCGACGGGATCCCCGTCGCGCCACGCAGCCACGTCAGTCCCCCTTCGCGGCGCGGAACCCGGCGTCGAGGTCGGCGATGATGTCGGTGACGTTCTCGATCCCGACAGCGAGGCGCACCAGGCCCGGGGTGACCCCGGTCGCCGCCTGCTCGGTCGGGCTCAGCTGCGAGTGCGTCGTCGAGGCCGGGTGGATCACCAGGCTGCGCACGTCACCGATGTTGGCCACGTGGCTGTGCAGCTCCAGCGCCTCGACGAAGCGCTTGCCGGCCTCGAGGCCGCCGGCGATCTCGAAGGCCAGCACCCCGCCGACCCCGCGCGGCGCGTACTTCTGCGCCCGGGCGTACCAGGGGCTCGACGCCAGGCCGGCGTAGTTGACCGAGAGCACCTCGTCGCGCTGCTCCAGCCACTCGGCGACGGCTTGCGCGTTCTGCACGTGCCGCTCGACCCGCAGGCTCAACGTCTCGATGCCCTGTGCCAGCAGGAACGCGTTGAACGGCGCGATGGCCGAACCGAGGTCGCGCAGCAGCTGCACGCGGGCCTTGAGGATGTAGGCGAGGTTGGCGCCGAGCGGCGAGCCCACGCCGAGGTCGCGGGCGTACACGAGCCCGTGGTAGCTCTCGTCCGGGGTGTTGTACTGCGGGAAGCGGTCGGGGTCGGCGGCGAAGTCGAAGTTGCCGCTGTCGACGATGACACCGCCGATTGCGGTGCCGTGCCCGCCCAGGTACTTGGTCGCCGAGTGGACAATGATGTCGGCGCCGTGCTCGAAGGGCCGGATGAGGTACGGCGTCGCGATGGTGTTGTCGACGACGAGCGGCACACCGGCGTCGTGCGCCACCGCGGCGACGGCCTCGATGTCGAGCACGTCGATCTGCGGGTTGCTGATCGTCTCGGCGAAGAACGCCTTGGTGTTCGGCTGGACCGCCGCGCGCCATTGCTCGATGTCGTCGGGGTCGTCGACGAAGCTGACCGCGATGCCGATCTTGGGGAAGGTGTAGTGGAACAGGTTGTAGGTGCCGCCGTAGAGCCGCGCGCTGGACACGATGTGCCCGCCGGCCTCGGCCAGATTCAGCAGTGCGATCGTCTCGGCCGCCTGGCCGCTGGACGTCAGCAGCGCGCCGACGCCGCCCTCGAGCGAGGCGATGCGGTCCTCGACCGCGGCCTGCGTCGGGTTCATGATCCGGGTGTAGATGTTGCCGAACTCCTTGAGCGCGAACAGGTTCGACGCGTGCTCGGTGTTCGTGAACGTGTACGAGGTGGTCTGGTAGATCGGCAGCGCGCGAGCGTGCGTGTCGCTGTCGGGGGTCTGGCCGGCGTGGATCTGGCGGGTCTCGAACGACCAACCGGTGGATGCTTCGGACATGGCTGTCTCCTGAGGACGAAACTGAATGGACGGGGCGCAGGCGTCAGTCAGCGCGGACAGCGCGAGCTGCTCGTCCGGCCGTGGTCGACGACCCGGCG
>CAXTHY010000114.1:7782-10455 GCA_964244175.1 uncultured Jatrophihabitans sp.
CCCAGAAACCCATGTTGCTTAGCGTATAGGTAGGGAATGTGCGCCCGATAGGTTGCCGTCGTGGTGGTTGGCCGGGCGCCGGGCTCAGCGGGCCGCGGCGCGCTTGTACTGGCGCACCGACAGCGGCACGAACACCACGAGCAGCGCGACGATCCATAGCAACGTGTAGATGACGGGGTGCTGCAGCGACCACTCGTGCGGCGGCGGCAACTTCTTGCTCGTGTTGCCGAACAGCTCGCGGGCGGCCTCGGTCACCGTCGAGACCGGGTTCCAGTTGGCGATGGCCCGCAGCACCGACGGGAAGTTGTTGGTCGGCACGAAGGTGTTCGCGATGAACGTCAACGGGAAGATGAGCATGAACGAGGCGTTGTTGACGACCTCGGGGCTCGGCACGATCAGGCCGACCAGTGCCATGACCCACGAGATGGCGTAGGCGAACGCGAGCAACAGCAGGAACCCACCGATCGCCTCGCCGACCGAGGAGCGGATGCGCCAACCAATCAGCAGCCCGGTCGCCGACATGATCACGATGGTGATGACGTTGTTGAGCACGTCGCTGCCGGTACGGCCCACGAGCACGGCCGAACGCGACATCGGCAGCGAGCGGAACCGGTCGATAATCCCCTTCTGCATGTCGTCGGCCATGCCGGCGCCGGTGATCGTGGCGCCGAAGATCACGGTTTGCACGAAGATGCCTGGGATCAGGAACTCGCGGTAGCTCAGCCCCGGCACCTTGATCTGGCTGCCGAACACGTAGGCGAACAGCAGGATGAACATGATCGGCGACATGGTGGTGAACACCAGCAGGTCGGGCACGCGCTTGATCTTGATCAGGTTGCGCTTGGCGACGATGGCGCCGTCGGTGAGGGCCTTCAACGCGCCGGCGCGGGTGGCCGGCCGCGGCTGGGCCTTGGTCAGGACGGTCATCGGGTCGCCTCCGTAAGCGGGACCGCGGCGGCGTTGCGCTCTTCGGCGAGCTCTTCCTCGGTCCGGTGCCCGGTGAGGGTGAGAAATACGTCGTCGAGGGTGGGTCGGCGCAGCGCGACGTCGTGCAGCGCCACCCCCGCGGCGTCGAGGTGCCGCAGCGCCTCGGTGAGCACGGCCGCCCCGCCAGTGACCGGAGCGGTGAGCCGGCGGGTGTGTTCGTCGACGTCCACCGCCCCGCCTTCGGCCAGGCGGGCCAGCACCTCGCGCGCGCCCGGAATGTCCGCCTGGGTGGCGACCACGATCTCGACCCGCTCGCCGCCGACCTGGGCCTTGAGCTCGTCGGCGGTGCCTTCGGCGATCGAGCGGCCGTGGTCGATGACGACGATGTTGTGGGCCAGCCGGTCGGCCTCCTCGAGGTACTGGGTGGTCAACAGCAGCGTCGTCCCGCCTTTGACCAGTTCCACGATGACCTCCCACATCTCCGTCCGGCTGCGCGGGTCGAGCCCGGTCGTCGGCTCGTCGAGGAAGAGCACGGGTGGCTCGGCCACCAGGGCGCCGGCGAGGTCGAGGCGCCGCCGCATGCCGCCGGAGTAGGTCTTGACCGGCCGGTCGGCGGCGTCGTCGAGGCTGAACCGCTCGAGCAGTTCACGGGAGCGCGACCGGGAGACCTTGCCGCCGAGCCCGTAGAGCCGGCCGATCATGTCGAGGTTCTCGTAGCCGGTGAGGTACTCGTCGACTGCGGCGTACTGCCCGGATAGGCCGATGCGGGCCCGGACGTCGGCCGGGTGGCGGCGCACGTCGATACCGGCGACCTCGGCCGATCCGGAGTCGGGCTCGAGCAGGGTCGTGAGGATGCGGACGGCGGTGGTCTTGCCCGCGCCGTTCGGGCCCAGCAACCCGAGCACGGTGCCCTCGGGTACGGCGAGATCGAGGCCGTCGAGCGCGTGCACGTCGCCGTAGGTCTTGACGAGCCTCTGGGCGCGGATGACGTCGGCCACCGTTCCTCCATTGTCGCGGGCGGGTGCCGGCCAGCGTAGGCGCGACCTCGGACACAACCGGAGTGGATTTGGGTGTCTAATGTGGCCGCAACCCTCTCACCATGCTCTGAAGGAGGACGGCGCTGGGCGCCACTGCTGGTCTGCTCAAGCAGCACACCGCACCGACGCACGAAAGGGTCGAGGCCGGGCTGGACCTGCTCGATCCGACCCTCACCCTTGCTCGCCTCCGGACGGTGGTCGGGCGCCTCTACGGTTTCTGGACGGGTACCGAGGCACAGCTCGCCCCCTGGTTGGTTGATCATCGTGACTTGGCCGCCGCACTCGACCTGCCTCGCCGCGCCCGCTGCGCCGTGCTGCGGGCCGACCTCGCGGACCTCGGCTCGGCGGCCGATGAGCAGCCGGTCGCGGCGCCGGTCTGGACGGCGGGTTCGCCGGCCACCGTGCTGGGCTGGCTCTACGTCACCGAGGGCTCGACGTTGGGTGGCGCGCTGATCGACCGGCGGCTGCGCACGCTGGCCGGCGGGGCAGTGCGGCTGCGCTCGTTCACCCCGTACGGCGAGGGACCGGGGCCGATGTGGCGCGCGTACCTCCACGTGCTCGAGGACTGGACGGCCGACGACGCCGGCCGCACCCGCGACGTCGTCGACGCCGCGGTCGCCACGTTCGCGGCCCTCGACGCCTGGCTCGAACCGGCACGGGTCGAGGCCGCGGCGTGAGAAGCCCACCCGCCGGCCCGCCCGGCCCGATT
>CAXTHY010000115.1:0-10423 GCA_964244175.1 uncultured Jatrophihabitans sp.
CGCCTGCGACTTCGCGCGGATGTCGGCCAGCGTGATGCCGTCGAACACGTCCAGCGCGGCATCGAGCGAACGCATCGACAGCACTGACGGCGTCCCGATTCGGGCCCGTGCGACGCCCGGTGCGGGCACGTAGGACGGGTCGAGAGTGAACGGTCGCAGGTGCCCCTGCCACCCGGTCAGGGGCAGGTCGGCGTGCTCCTGGTGGCGTCCGGCCAGATAGATCCAGGCGGGTGCACCCGGCCCGCCGTTGAGGTACTTGTACGAGCAGCCGACCGCCGCGTCGGCCCCGATGCCGTCGAGATCGACCGGCACCGCACCCGCCGCATGCGCGAGGTCCCACATCATCAGCGCACCGGCCGCGTGCACCGTCGCGGTGATCGCGGGCGGGTCCCACAGCTCCCCGGTGCGATAGTCGACGGCGCTGAACGCGACGACCGCAACGTCCGCGGTCAGCACCGACGCGACGTCGCGGGGCGACACCCGCACGAGCTGCATCCCGAGCAGCCGGGCCGCCGATTCGGCGATGTACTGATCGGTGGGGAAGTTGGCGCCGTCGGTGACGAGCACCCGACGGCCCGGGTTCAGCCGGGCGAGCCCGACGAGGGCCTGGAACAGCTGGACGCTGGTCGAGTCGCCGCACATCACCTGCCCGGGCGCCGCCCCGACCAGGGCTCCGACGCGATCGCCCACGCGTGCCGGCAGCGTCCACCAGCCGTTGGTGTTCCACGAGGCGATCAGATCGCGCCCCCACTCGCGCCGAATGGTCTCGTCGACCGCGGACGCAACCCCGACCGGAAGGGCGCCGAGGGAGTTGCCGTCGAGGTAGACGATCCCCTCTTGCAGCTCGAAGCGGGCGCGGGCGTAGGCCAGCGCGTCGGCCTCGTCGGCAGCCTCGGCCGCGACCCGCGACGTGATCGGCTCAAGCACCGCGCACGGCCCAAAGGTCGGGGAAGGCTGGGTTGAACAGCGTGGAGCGCAGGTACTGCGCGCCGGCCGAGCCGCCGGTGCCGACCCGCGCGCCGATGATCCGCTCGACCATCTTCACGTGCCGGTAGCGCCATTCCTGGATGCCCTCGTCGATGTCGACTAACGCCTCGCACACCTCGCTCGCGGCCCGCGAGTCGTCGTCGTAGGCGTCCGACAGCACCTGCAGGATCGCCGGGTCACCGCTCGGGAAACCGGCCGAGGGGTCGCGCTCGATCGCCGACTCGGGCACGTCGAAGCCGTCGGCCACCAGGTAGCGCAGCAACGAGTCGAACACCGACCGGCGGTGCAGCGCCGCGGCCGTCCGCGGGTCCAGCTTCGGGTCGAGATCGCGCCGGCCGAGCACGGCCTCGAGCTCGCGGAACTGGTCGGACTGGAACCCGCTGGACGAGCCGAGCTGCGGTCGGAAGGACGCGAACTGGCGTGGCGTCATGGTCTCGAGCACGTCCAACTGCCCGACGATCGTCTTGAGGATCTTGGCGATGCGCCGCGCCGTGTGCAGCGCGCCGGTGCCGCTGCCGGCCTCGAGGCGCGTCTGCAGCAACGCGGCCTCGTGCAGGATCTGCTTGAACCACAGCTCGTACACCTGATGGATGATCACGAACAGCAGTTCGTCGTGCTCGTCGGTGGCCGGTGACTGGCACGACAGCAGTTCGGGCAGGCGCAGGTAGCTGCTGTAGGTCACCTCAGCGGTATCAGCCGGGCCGGAGGGGCTGGTCATGGGACCATCATGGCGATGACTGACGCCGATGGGCGCACACGGGTGCGGATGACCGGACGCGAGCGCCGCGAGCAGCTCGTACAGGTCGGCCGCTCGCTGTTCGCCGCGAAGGGATTTGACGGCACCTCGATCGAGGAGATCGCCGTGCGCGCGAACGTCAGCAAACCCGTCGTCTACGAGCACTTCGGCGGCAAGGAAGGCCTTTACGCCGTCGTCGTCGATCGTGAGATGAGCGACCTGCTCGAGCGGCTGACCCAGGCGCTGTCGGCCGGCCATCCCCGCGAGCTGGCCGAGCAGGCGGCGCTGGCGCTGCTGACCTACATCGAGGAGGAGGCCGACGGGTTCCGCATCTTGTCCCGCGATTCGACCGCCGGCAGCACGGGCGCGTTCTCGTCGCTGCTCAACGACGTCGCGAACCAGGTCGAGTACGTGCTGGTGCGCGAGTTCGGGCGGCGCGAGATCAGCACCGAGCACGCGGCGATGTACGCGCAGATGCTCGTCGGGATGGTCGCGCTCACCGGCATGTGGTGGCTCGAGGAGCGCAAACCCAACCGCGAGGACGTCGCGGCCCACATCGTCAATCTGGGCTGGAACGGCCTCGCGCACCTCGAAGCCGAGCCGCGGCGGATCACGAATTCCGGCGACTGATCTCACCCAGGCCTCGCGGTCACCAGGGGAAGCCTGCGACGATGGGCCACATGCAAGGCGACCCGGTGGGCCACGACGGCACGATGCCGCGGCCCGAACACGCGCCGCCCCCGCGTCCGGCGCCGTTGCCAACCTGGCCCGATCAGCCGGGGGCCCAGTCCGAATCGTCGGGCCGGCTCGACCTCGCCGAGCCCCCTGCGCAGACCGGTGGACCGGCCGACGCCGGCACAACCAGCGACCCGATTCATCCGGACGACACCCGCGCCATCATCGCTGACGCGCTCGCCCAGGCCTCGCTGGTCATCTCGCGGGCCGAGCAGAACGCCGAAGAGGTGCTGGCCCAGGCCCGAGTGGACGCCGAGCACGAGGTCGCTGACGCGCGGGCCGCCGCCAGCGTCACGCGCGAGCAGGCCGAGGCGGTCGTGGCCGCCGCCCGGCGCCGGGTCGAGGAACTCGACGCCCGCCACCACGAGCTGTCCCAGCAGGCGCAGGCGGAGCTGGCGGTCGAACGGGCCGCCCACGAGGATCAGCTGGCGGCCGCGACGGCCGAGCACGAGCAGCAGCTGGCCGACGCGGCCGCGGCCGCCCAGGTCCAGCTCGACCAGATCATCGCGAAGGCGCACCAGGACGCCGAGGTAATCCGGGCCGAGGGCCGGCGCCAGGCCGACGAGGCCCGCGCCCAGGGCGACCTCGCGGTGGCGAAGGCCCGCGCGCACAGCGAGGCCATGCTCACCGAGACCCGCGAGGCCATCGAGGCCGAGCTGGCCGAGACCCGCGAGCAGACCGCCTGGACGAAGCAGTCCATGGGCGATCTGCTGGCCGCGGCCGAGGCCGATGCCGAGAAGATTAGGCAGTCGGCCACCGTCGATGCCGGGCGGGAACTGGCGCAGGCCCGCGAGGAGGCCGAGAAGGTCACCGCGGCGGCCCGGGCCGAGATCGAGCAGAACTCGGCCGAGGCCGAGCGTGAGCTGCGTGAGCTGCGGGCCGGCGCCGCCGACACGCTCGCCCACGCCGAAGCCGAGGCCGCGCGGCTGCGCCTCGAGGCCGGCGACGACGCCGAGCGGATCCTCAGCCAGGCCAACGAGAAGACCACCCAGGCCGACGAGCGCAGCCGCCGCCGACTGCAGGAGGCCGAAAGCGGGGCGCGGGCAATCCGCGAGGCCGCCGCCGACGAGCTTGCCCGCGTGCAGAACGAGACCCGTGAGCTGCGCCGCGCGGCGCGCGAACAGGCGAACAGGTCGCTTTCCGAGGCGCGGGCCGAGGCAGACGAACTACGCTCCAAGGCACGGACGATCCTGGCCGACGCGCGAGCAGAGGTCGCGGTACTGTCCGCGCACCGTGATGAGATCAGCAAGCAGCTCGGCGACCTGTCTGGCGTCATCGAAGCCCTGGCGGTCGCTGAACGTCCCAGTTCTCTCCATGAGAACCGTTCTTCGAGCGAGAGTTCCCCCAATCCCGACGAGGTGTCGACCCAGTCATGACCGAGCAGACCGCCAACTCCTTCAAGACCGTCCGGCACGGCTACGACCCGCAGGAGGTCGACCGGCACGTCTCGGACCTGTCCCGCTCAGCGTCCGAGGCCCACGCCCGGGCCGAGCACCTGGCCCGGCAGCTTGCCGACGTCAGCCAGCAGCACGAAGAGTCGCAGCAGCAAGCCCAGGCGGCCCAGGCCGCCCAGCCGGCGGCGCCGGCCAAGCCGGCACCCCCGGCCGAACCGACGTTCCATGACTTCGGCAAGCGCATCGGCCGCATCCTCGCGATCGCCGAGGAAGAGGCCGAAGAGATGCGCAACGCCGCCGTCGCCGAGGTGCGAGAGCGGCTCGAGGAAGCTGACAAGCTCGCGACGACCACCCGTGAAGAGGCCGACAGCTACGCGCACGAGACCCGTACCTCAGCCGATCAGCACGCCGCGCGCCTGATCGAGGAGGCCAAGCGCAACGCCGACCAGATGGCCGACGAGTCGGAGCGGATGGCTATCGCGCGCAGCGGCGAGGCCGAGGCGCTCTACGAGGAGCAGCGTGCCCGCGCCGCCAAGGCCGCCGCCGATTTCGAATCCACCCTCGCCGAGCGCCGCAACATGGCCGAGGCGACCTTCCAGGACCGCACCGAAGCGGCGGAGAAGGAACTCGAGTCCGCCCGCAACCGGGTCGCCAAGCTGCGGGCCGAGGGCGACCAGTTGCAGGCCGAGGCCACCCGCCGCGCCACTGCGCTGACGGCCGAAGCGGAGCGCAAGGCCGAGCAGATCGTCGCCGACGCCATGGAGCGGGCCGACCGCGTTCGCGCCGAGTCCGACCGTGAGCTGTCGGCCGCGGTCCAGCGCCGCAACGCGATCAACGCGCAGCTGACCAACGTACGGCAGATGCTGGCCACGCTGTCGGGCACGACGCCGGCCGCGCCGGACGAGGCCCCGGCCGACGTGCAGCCGCCGCGCACCTGATTGCCCGACCGGCGCTGGGTCAGTCCGCCGTCTCGGCGAGGTGCAGCCATTCGTCCTCGGCGCTGGCGCGCTCGTCGACGACGGCGCGCAACTGCGCGTCCAGTTCGGCGGTCTTCGCGTAGTCGGTGGCGTGCGTCGCCAGGTCAGCGTGCAGCGCGTCCTCCCGCCGCTGCAGGGTCGCGACTCGCCGTTCCAGGCGCAGCAGCTCCCGGCGCGCGGTGCGGGTGTCGCCGCGTTTCTCGCGGCGCTCGTCGGCGGCCGAGTCGCGGTTGGCCGCGCGCCGCTGCAGGTACTCGTCGACGCCGCCGGGCAGCGCGGCCAGCGAGCCGTCACCGAGCAGCGCCACCGTCGTGTCGCAGACGCGTTCGAGCAGGTACCGGTCGTGGCTGACGACCACGATGGTCCCGGGCCAGTTGTCGAGCAGGTCCTCGAGCGCGGCGAGGGTGTCGGTATCGAGGTCGTTGGTCGGTTCGTCGAGCAACAACAGGTTCGGTTGGGTCAGCAGTAGCCGCAGCAGTTGCAGACGCCGCCGTTCACCGCCGGACAGGTCACGGACCGGCGTCCACTGCCGTTCGTTGGCGAAGCCGAAGCGTTCGGCCAGTTGGCCGGCCGACAGCTCGACGCCGCCGAGTTCGGCTGTCGTGCGGACCTCGCTGACGGCCTCGATTACCCGCAGCCGGTCCGGCAACTCGCGGATCTCTTGGGTCAGGTGCCCGGTGTGCACGGTCTTGCCGATCTTCACCGTGCCCGTGTCGGGCGACAACTCACCGGCCAGCAGGCGCAGCAGGTGCGTCTTGCCCGACCCGTTGACGCCGATGATGCCCACGCGGTCGCCCGGTCCGACCTGCCAGGTGACGGTGTCGAGCAGCGTCTTCGCGTCGTCCCCGTCGCCGACGCGCAGCGTCACGTCCTCGAGGTCGACGACCGTACGACCCAGCCGTCGTTGCGCGAGGGCGCGCAGTTCGACGCTCTGCCGGGCCGCGGGGACATCGGCGATCAGCGCCTCGGCGGCGTCGATGCGGAACTGCGGCTTCGACGTGCGTGCCGGCGGCCCGCGGCGCAGCCACGCCAGCTCCTTGCGCAGCAGGTTCTGCCGCCGCGCCTCGGCGGCGTCGGCCTGCCGGGCCCGCTCGGCGCGGGCCAGGATGTACGCGGCGTAGCCACCGTCGAACTGCCGCACCCGGCCGTCGGCGACCTCCCAGGTGCGTTCGACCACCGCATCGAGGAACCACCGGTCGTGCGTGACGACCAGCAGCGCGCGGCGCAGCCCGCGCAGGTAGTCGGCCAGCCAGGTGATGCCCTCGACGTCGAGATGGTTCGTCGGCTCGTCCAGCAGCACGAGGTCGGCCTGCTGGATCAGCGCCGCGGCCAGGGCGACCCGGCGGCGCTCACCGCCGGACAGGCGGGCAACCCCAGCATCGAGACCGACATCGGCCAGTCCGAGGCCGAGCAGGATCGTGCGGACCTCGGCGTCGCCGGCCCATTCGTGCACCGCGGTGTCGCCGACGACGACGTCGCGCACGCTGGCCCGCACCGGGAGGTCGCCGCGCTGGTCGACCCGCGCTATGCGCAGCCCGCGCGTCTGGGTGACGCGGCCCGAATCCGGCGCCTCGTCGCCGCCCATCAGGCGCAGCAGCGTCGACTTGCCGCCGCCGTTGCGTCCGATGACGCCGATGCGTTCGCCTTCGGCGATGCCCAGTGAGACACCGTCCAGTACGACCGTGGTGCCGTAGGCCTTGCTGACGTCTTCGAGGTTGACGAGGTTGGCCATCAGGGCACCACCTGCGCGCCGGGCACCGGCCCGTGGGCGACGCGGGCGGTGCGGCACACGCCGTCGGCCTCCAGCTCGGCCGACAGCACCAGCGCGGCCGAGTCGTCCGGGCACAGGAAGGCGCAGGTCGGTCCGGAACCCGAGACGACGCCAGCCAGTGCGCCGTGCCGTCGTCCGGCGGCCAGCGTGTCGGCGAGGCGGGGAGCGATGTCCAGTGCGGCGACCTGCAGGTCGTTGACCAGGCCCGCGGCGATGCCGTTGACGTCGCCGGACTCGAGCGCAGCGAGCAGCGCGTCCGGGGGACCGATCGGTGGCGGCGCCGTCCCGTCGGCCCGCTTCCGGTCGAGCGTGCCGTAGGCGTCGCCGGCCGAGATGCCGAAATCGGCGAGGGCAAAGACCCAGGTCAGCCGCGCCGTGGCCGGCACGGGAGCGACCACCTCACCCCGCCCCGCGCCGATTGCGGTTCCACCGATGAGCGGGAACACCGTGTCGCTGCCGAGCTGGGCGGCCAGGGGTATCAATTCGGCCGGCCCGACGTCGAGGTCCCACAGCCGCGCGCACGCCAGCAGCGCGGCCGCGGCGTCGGACGAGCCGCCGGCCATCCCGCCGGCGACTGGGATCGCCTTGCGCAGGTCCAGATGCACGTCTGGGGCAATGCCGGCCGTCTTGGCCAGCAGCACCGCGGCCTGCCAGGCGAGATTCGTCGCGTCTACCGGCAGCTCGTGCGCACCGTCGCCCGACAACGTCAGCGACGTACCCCGGCCGGGCCGGGCGACCACCTCGTCGACGAGATCGACGGCATGGAAGACGTTGACGAGTTCGTGGTAGCCGTCCGCGCGCAGCGGGCCCACGCCGAGGTGCAGGTTGACCTTCGCCGGGACCCGCACCCGGACGGCGGCGCAGTTGCGAGTGACGGGCACCCGACCGATGCTACGGAGCCGCTGGCGTGGCCCTACAGCTCGCGCAGCGCCGGCAGCAGTTCGCGCTCGGACCAGTCGAAGAACGGATCCTGGTGCTCGGCCTCGCCGCCGATCTGGACGAGCGCGACGTGGGTGAACCCGGCCTCGGTGAATTCGCGGACCGCATCGATCACCGCCCCGACATCCGAACCGCACGGGATCGAGTCGGCAACGTCTTCCTTGCGCACGAACTGGCTGGCGGCCGCGAACCCGGCCGTGCCAGGGAGATCGGCGTTGACCTTCCACCCGCCGCCGAACCAGCGGAACAGGTCGTGGGCGCGGTCGATCGCGGCGTCGCGGTCAGCGTCGTAGCAGATCGGCAGCTGCCCGATGCGCGGCTTGCCCGTGCCCCCGGCAGCGTCGAAACGCTCGCCCAGCGACGCGTCCGGCTCGACCGCGATCATGGCGTCGGCCTTCTCGCCGGCCAGCGTGCAGGACTTCGGGCCCGACACCGCGATGCCGATGCGCGGCGGCGTGCGGCCGACGTCCCACAGCTTGGCGCCGGTCACGCGAAAGTGTTCGCCCGCGTAGTCGACGTACTTGCCGCCGAATAGTTCGGTGATGATGTCGACGGCTTCGCCGAACATGGCTTCGCGCACGGCGACAGCCGGCCACCCCTGACCGATGACGTGCTCGTTGAGATTCTCCCCGGACCCGAGACCCAGCAGGAACCGTCCGTCGCTGAGCAGATCCAGTGTTGCCGCCTGCTGGGCCACCACCGCCGGGTGGTAGCGCATCGTCGGGCAGGTCACGTAGGTCATCAGCTCGACCCGCTCGGTGGCCTGCGCGACGGCACCGAGCGTCGTCCAGGCGTTCGGGGCGTGACCCATGCTGTCGAGCCACGGGAAGTAGTGATCGCTCATGACCTCGAAGTCCCAGCCGCTCGCTTCGGCCGCGACGGCGTAGCGCACCAGGGACTTCGGGTCGGACTGCTCGGTCATCAGGGTGTAGCCGAACTTCGCCATGGGAACGAACTACCCGGCGCTGCGCTGCGTTAACTCCGCCGTCGCCTTTGCCCGTGCCGGCGCAACGACCTGCGTGCACCGAGGGGCGTCGCGGCCGGTAGGCTGGTCGACAAGTGCCCGGCGAGGGACCGCCTACCAGCGCAGTCCGTGATCGACGCGGTGTCGTTCGTCGACGCGCGTCCCGCGCCAGCCATGACCCCGCGCCCGCCACGACAACGCACCGCCTGCCGGAAGAACGTTCGAGAAGCTAGGAGTACTGCTGTGTCCGAGGTCCGACTGCCCGCCGAGACGCGCACCGAGTTCGGCAAGGGCGGCGCTCGCCGTACTCGCCGGGCCGGCAAGGTGCCCGCCGTCATCTACGGTCACGGCGCCGACCCGCGCCACGTGTCACTGCCCGCCCGCGAACTGTCCAACGCGCTGCGCCACGGTGGCGCCAACGTGCTGTTGACGCTCGACATCGAGGACGGCGAGCAGCTCGCGATCCCGAAGTCGATCCAGCGCCACCCCATCAAGGGTTACTTCGAGCACGTCGACCTGCTGGCGGTACGCCGCGGCGAGAAGGTCACCGTGGACGTACCGGTCAACATCGTCGGCGATGTCGTGCCCGGCGGTTTGCTCAACGTCGAGAACACCACGATCAGCATCGAGGCCGACGCGACCAACCTGCCCGACCATTTCGAGATCAACATCGAGGGTCTCGCGATCGGCAGCCAGTTCCTGGCCGGCAGCGTCGAGCTGCCCGCCGGTTCTGAGCTGATCACCGATCCCGAGTCCGCCGTGCTGATCATCGCCGAGGCGCCGACCGCCGAGGATCTCGAGGCCGACATCGCCGAGGCGGCCGAGGAGCTCGGCATCGTCGAGGACGCGCCGGACGAGCCCGAGGGTGGGTCCGCCGACGCCGGCGGCGCCAAGCCGTCCGGGGACTCCGCCGAGTAGCCCGACCCGCACCACATGGCAGACGACCGGCAGCTCGTCGTCGGTCTCGGCAACCCCGGGCCGAAGTACGCCGCGACCCGGCACAACGCGGGCTTTTTCGTCCTGGACCTGCTCGCCGAGCGGGTCGGTGGGCGGTTCAAGGCGCACCGTAGCCGCGCCGATGTCGTCGAGGGACGCCTGGCCGCCAGCGCGGTGGTGTTGGCCAAGCCGCGCTCGTACATGAACGAGTCCGGTGGCCCGATCGTCGCCGCGGCGCGCTTCTACAAGGTGCCGGTCGAGCGGGTCGTCGTCGTGCACGACGAGCTCGATCTGCCCTTCGGCTCGTTGCGCCTCAAGCGCGGCGGTGGCGACGGCGGCCACAACGGCCTGCGGTCGGCGACGGCGGCGTTGGGCAGCAAGGAGTACGCCCGCGTGCGCTTCGGCATCGGGCGGCCGCCGGGCCGGCAGGACCCGGCCGACTATGTGCTGCGCGAGTTCGGGAGCGCCGAACGCAAGGAGCTGGCCTATCTCGTCGACCGGGCGGCCGACGCCGTCGAGGCGTTACTGGCCGATGGCCTGGAGGCCGCGCAGAACACGTACAACGACTGATCCGTGGGGCGGCGCCGCCACTGCACCGGCGCCGGCCACTCGGTGTCCCGGGCCGGAAGCCTCACCACGCTGCACCGCCAGCTCAACGTCATGTGGTCCACGGGCAGCTGCCCGGCCGGCTCGGCGGCGCTGCTCACGTTGCCAGACAGGTCATCGGGTTCGTGACCCGCTGCGCGAACCGATCGTGGCGCGGGGTTCGGGGTTGGGCTGCGTTGCCGGGTTGCGTCGCGTCCTTATGTGAAAGGCGCAGCGACGGAGGGAGTCTCGGCGGTGGTTCGGTCGCGCCGCCGGCTTGCGGATCTGGCGCTGAAACCCTTGCAGGTATGGGATTCCGCGGGAATTGCTCTTGCTTTCCGGCGTGTTATCGAATAGAATCGAACACGTGGATGTGGAGGCTGAGGTCGTCGCCGGGTA
>CAXTHY010000116.1:0-10376 GCA_964244175.1 uncultured Jatrophihabitans sp.
CAGCGATGCCGCGTCCGCGAGTGACGTTACGCAGGAACGGCATGACGTCGTCGGGCCCCTCGGGACCGCCGAAGGAGAGCAGCAGCAACGCCTCATACGCGCTGGCGGGATCGCTCACCTAGACACCCATCGCGTGGAATCCACCGTCGACGTGGATCAGCTCGCCGGTCGTGGCCGGGAACCAATCCGACAGCAATGCCAAAGTGCTGCGGGCAACCGGTACGGCGTCGGTGTTGTCCCACCCGAGTGGCGCGCGGCCGTTCCACGCGTCCTCGAATTGGCTGAACCCGGGAATGCTCTTGGCTGCCATCGTCCGGATCGGGCCGGCGGCCACCAGGTTCACCCGGATGTGCTTCGGGCCGAACTCACGGGCAAGGTAGCGCGACGTCGATTCGAGCGCCGCCTTCGCCACGCCCATCCAGTCGTAGGCCGGCCAGGCCACCCGCGCGTCGAAGTCGAGACCGACGATCGAGCCGCCGTCGTCGCCGAACAGCGGCAGCGCGGCGATCGCCAGTGACTTCAGCGAGAACGCCGACACCTCGATCGCCGTCGAGACATCGGCCCACGGCGCGTCGAGGAACCCGCCGCCCAGGCAGGACGCGGGCGCGAATCCGATGGCGTGCACGACACCGTCCACACCGTCGACGTGTTCACGCACCCGGTCGGCCAGCGAATCGAGGTGCTCCTGGTTGGCGACGTCGAGTTCGACCACCGGCGGCGGCTCGGGCAGTTTCCGGGCCACGCGTTCGACCAGCGACATTCGCCCGAAGCCGGTGAGGACAACCCTCGCGCCCTCTTGTTGCGCCAGCCGGGCGATCGAGAACGCGATCGACGCGTCGGTGATGACGCCGGTGACCAGCAGTCGCTTGCCGTCGAGCAGTCCCATTCGTGTCTCCTCGAAAGTCTTCGCCTAGATACCCATGCCGATGCCCCCGTCGACCGGCAGCACCACCCCGGTGACGTACGCCGCTGCGTCCGAGGCCAGGTAGAGCGCCGCGCCGGCGATCTCGTCCGCATTGGCGTAGCGCTTGAGCGGCACGTTGGCCAGCACCTCGGCCCGGCGGGCGTCGGTCATGGCCGCGGTCATGTCGGTGTCGACGAAGCCGGGTGCGATGACGTTGGCGGTGATCGAGCGGCTCCCGAGCTCGCGCGCAATCGATCGGGCCAGCCCGATCAGTCCGGCCTTGCTGGCTGCGTAGTTCGCCTGGCCGGGCGCGCCCACCAGCGCCACCACCGACGAGATGAAAATCATCCGGCCGGTACGGGCCTTGAGCATTCCCGGCGTGGCCCGCTTGGCCACCCGATAGGCGCCGCTGAGGTTGGCATCGACGACGCCGGTGAACGACTCGTCGCTCATCCGCATCAAGAGGGTGTCGTCGGTGGTCCCGGCGTTGGACACCAGCACCTGCACCGGGCCGTACTCGAGCTCGACCGCGCTGAATGCGGTGTCGACCTCCTCGGCCGACGTGACGTCGCACTGCACGCCGAACAGGCCCTGCGGCGCGCCGCGGCCGCGATGGGTCACCGCGACGCGGTCGCCGTTCGCCGCAAACGCGCGGGCGATCGCCAGACCGATCCCGCGATTGCCGCCGGTGACAAGGACGGTTCGTCCCGCTTCGTTCTCGACCACACCGTGGACGCTAGCGGATCGCGGCGCGTCGGCTCGTGGTCGGTGATCACCCCTGCGTACGGTCAGCGGGTGAAAGCGATCCAGATTACGGAGTTCGGGGGTCCGGAGACGCTCGTCGTCCGCGACCTGCCCGACCCGCAACCGCAGGACAACCAGGTCCTCATGGACGTGCTGGCCGCCGGCATCAACTACGCCGACACCCACCAGACCGAGAACTCCTACCTGGCCCAGCAGACACTGCCGCTGATCCCCGGCGGTGAGGTGGTCGTGCGTGCCCCCGACGGCCAGCGGCTCGTCGGCCTGCTGGGCTCGGGCGGCTATGCGCAGCGCGTCGCGGCCGATCCCCGGCAGCTGTTCCCGGTCCCGGACACCGTCAGCGACGCGCAGGCGCTGACGACGCTGGTGCAGGGCGCCACCGCATGGCACCTGCTGCGTACCAGCACGCACCTGCAAGCGGGCGAAACCGTGGTGGTGCATGCCGGCGCCGGCGGAGTTGGGACGATCGCGATCCAGTTGGCGAAGCGCTGGGGGGCCGGGCGGATCATCGCCACCGCATCGAGTGCGGAAAAGCGGGCGCTGACGCTCGAACTCGGTGCCGACGTCGCCATCGATTCGCGGACCCCGGACCTCAAGTCGGCCCTGCGCGAGGCCAACAACGGCCGCGGCGTCGATGTCGTGCTGGAGATGACCGGGGGTCCGGTGTTCGACCAGAGCCTGGCCGCGCTCGACTCCCTGGGCCGGCTGGCCGTGTTCGGGATGGCCGGGCGCACACCGCCATCGCCCGTCGACCCAGGCAAGCTCATGGGCCGCAGCACCGCCGTGATCGGGTTCTGGCTCGTGCACGTCGTCCAGCGGCCCTACCTGCTAGCCGAAGCGGTCACCGAACTGATGGAGCTCATCGCCAGCGGCGCGATCCGCCCGGTCATCGGGCCGACTTACTCGCTCGAGCAGGCCGGCGACGCGCACCGCGCCCTGCTCGACCGCACTTCGGTCGGGAAACTGGTGCTGGATCCCCAGTGCTAGCTGCCGGCTGTACGGATCTCCTCACAGACCACTCGCAAGCTCGGGTCCGTCGTCGATCCGTCGAACGACTCCGTCGTTCCCGCAAGCCTTCGGCGCGGGCCGGCTGCTCGGACCGAAGCCGTCGTCGCCCAGGGGCTCCTCGGGCTTGATCCTCGCAAAAGCTTAAACCAATCTTCCGGACCAGAGCATGGCGGCACCGCCGGCCGCGAACAGCACGAGCAGCCCGCTGATCAGGAAGCGCCAGCTGATGTCGCGGTGGGTGGTGGTGTAGCCGATCTGCGAACCGATGTCGGCGTAGACGGACTTCAGTTCCTGCTCCGAGTGCGCCGCGTGGAACGAGCCGCCGGTGCTGGTGGCGATACGCTGCAACGTCACGTCGTCGGCCGGGACGGGCTGCACCCGCCCGTCGATCGTGACCGTGCCGGTCTGCGTCCCGAACGCGATGGTCGAGACCTCGACGTGTGCCGCCTTCGCGGCATCGATGGCCGAGGTCACCGAGCGCCCCACCGTGTTCGAGCCGTCGCTGAGCAGCACGATGCGGGCCGGCGGGGGCTTCTCACCCTTGGCCGTCGTCGACTTCGCGTAGGTCTGGATCGCCTGCAGCGAGGTGAAGATGGCCTCGCCGATCGCGGTGGAGGTTTGCAGGTGCAATCCTTCGATCGAGGTCTTGACCGCTTGGCGGTTCAGCGACGGCGGGACGAGCAGGTTCGCCTGCCCGCCGAAGGACACGAGGCCGAGGTTGATCCGCGTGGGCAAGAGGTCGACGAACTGCTTGGCGGCGTTCTTGGCGGTGTCGATGCGCGAGGGCAGCACGTCGGTGGCCTGCATCGACAGCGACACATCGATGTCGAGCATGACGGTGGCCTTCTCCCGCGGTACGCGGACCGCGGCCGACGGCTTGGCCACGCCGATCGTCAGCACCGTCAGTGACAGCAGCAACAACGCGAAGGTGAGATGGCGACGCCACCCAGGCCGGCGCGGCACGAAGCTGCCGAGCAGTTCGACGTTGCTGAATCGCGCGACGTAACGCTGCCGCCGCAGCTGCACGACCACGTACACGGCGACGAGGGCCGCCACGCCGATCAGCAGCAGCAGGTAGAGCGGGGAGAGAAAGTGCATCAGCGGACTCCGGCGCCGACTGCCCCGACCACGAAGCGGCGGCGGGCGAGGACGAAGCGCACGACGTCGGTGATCCAGTCGCGGTCGGTGCGCAGTTGCAGGTGGGCGGCACCGGCGTGCCGCAGGGACTTGGCGATGCGCTCCCGCTGCTTGCCGGCAGCATCGGCGTACTGAGCTCGCACGCGGCGGTCAGAGGTCTGGACCTCGAGCTGACGTCCGGTCTCGGTGTCGACGAAGGTGACCAGACCGGCGGCCGGCAGCTCCAGTTCCCGCGGGTCGAGCACCTCGACCGCGAGCAACTGGTGCCGGTCGGAGAGGCCGCGCAGCGGACGCTCCCAGGGTGGTGGGCTGGCGTCGGAATCCGGCGTGCCGGGGCTGTCGAGGAAGTCCGACACGACCGCGATCAAGCCGCGGCGGCGCTGCGGGCGGCGCAGCGATTCGAGCATCGTGGTGAGATCGTTGCGGCCGGCCCGCTCGGCCCGGGGGGTCGTGGCGATCCGGCGCATGAGGTGGCGGGCGTGCGCGCGGCCGGCGCGGGCCGGGATGATGTAGGTGTCCTGGCCGTTGCCGACGACGGCGCCGACGCGGTTGCCGCCGCGCACGGTCAGGTGCACGACCGAGGTGATGGCGGCTAGGACGAGTTCGCGCTTCTCGGTCCGCGCGGTGCCGAAGTCCATGCTGGGCGAGAGGTCGACGACCAGCCACGTCTCGAGCTCGCGGTCGGCGACCGTCTGCCGAATGTGCGCCACGTTGGTGCGTGCGGTGACCGCCCAGTCCATGCGGCGTACGTCGTCACCGTGGACGTACTGACGCGACTCGCCCGCTTCGCTGCCCGGGCCGGGGACGAGGCCCTGGTAATTGCCCTGCAGCAACCCGTCGAGCTTGTTGCGCACGGTGAACTCGAGCCGCTTGAGCAGCGCGTCGGCGTGCTCGAGATCCAGGGTCGGGCCGTGGTCGGTGGCGACCGGCACCTGGCCCGACGGGGCCGGTCGCGCCGGCGTGGAGGGCGAGCTCACGCCGACCGCTCACCCCACGGCTGCTGCTGCTGCGGGTTGGCGGCGGTGCCGTAGACCAGCGGCTGGTTGGCCGGGCGCGGTGCGCCGCTCTGCGGCTGGCCGGGCGCCGGCGGGGCCATGTCGATCGGGGCGCCCGAACGCTGGCGGGGCGAGACCTGGGGCAGCGGAACGGCCTGCAGGATCCGACGGACCGCGTGCTCGGCCGGCACACCGTCAGCGATCGCGTCGTAGCTGAGCACCATGCGGTGCGCGAGCACGTCGACCGCGACGTCGAGGACGTCCTGCGGCAGGACGTAGTCGCGGCCGCGCATCAGCGCCATCGCCCGGCCCGCGGCCACGAGTCCGAGGCTGGCGCGCGGGCTCGCGCCGTAGGAGACCCACGCCGCAACGTCGTTGAGGCCCAGCTGCTGCGGCGTCCGGGTGGCCAGGACCAGCCGCACCACGTAGTCGACGATGGCATGGTGCACGAAGACGCGGCCGGACGTCGCCTGCAACCGCTGCAGCTCGTCGGTGCTGAGTACGGCGTTGGCCGACGGCGGCGCGACGCCCATGCGGTAGATGATCTCCCGTTCCTCGGCGGCGGTCGGGTAACCGACCGAGATCTTCATCAGGAAGCGGTCGCGCTGCGCCTCGGGCAGCGGGTAGACGCCCTCGGACTCGATCGGGTTCTGCGTGGCGAGCACGAGGAACGGCCGCGGCACCTCGTAGCGTGTCCCGCCGATCGTCACCTGCCGCTCGGCCATGACCTCCAGCAGCGCCGACTGGGTCTTCGGCGAGGCGCGGTTGATCTCGTCCGCCAGCACGAAGTTGGCGAAGATGGGCCCGAGCTCGGTGTCGAAGGTCTCGGAGCCCGGCTTGTAGATGCGGGTGCCGACGACATCGGACGGTACGAGGTCGGGCGTGAACTGCAGGCGCGAGAAGCTGCCGCTCACCGTGCGGGCCAGCGTCTCGACGGCCAGCGTCTTGGCGACACCCGGGACGCCCTCGAGCAGGCAGTGGCCCTGGGCCAGCAGGCTGACCATCAGACGCTCGACCATGCGCTCCTGCCCGACGATCACCCGCTTGACCTCGAACATCACCCGTTCGAGCGCCGACGCGTCGGCCGCGGGTGTCTGGATGTGCTCGGAATCGGACACTGACGCTCCTTGCTGCTTCCGCACGGTGGACGAGATCACGGTACGTGACCTGGCTGTACGGTGCCTGGGTGTCCGGGCCGACCGAAGCGCCCCGGTGCTCGGCCAAAGGTTGCCGGGACGCCGCGACCGTCGACCTGCAGTGGCGCAACCCGAAGCTGCACGACGCCGCCCGGGTGAAGCACTGGCTGGCCTGCGACGCGCACGCCGGTCACCTGGCCGACTTCCTGGCGCGGCGTCACTTCCTGCTGGCGCGCGGGCCGTTCACGTCCTGAGGGCGGTCAGCCGCCGATGGCCGACATCGAGCGGGCGGGCTGCACGAACCCGAGTTCGCCGATGCCGTGGCCGGCCTGCTTGCCGGCGACTGCGTGGGTGACGATGGCGGCCAGTTCGGCGTCGCTCGCACCGGCGCGCAGCGGCCCGCGCAGGTCGGTCTCGCCGCGCGCGAACAGGCAGGTGCGCAGCTGGCCGTCGGCGGTGAGCCGCAGGCGGTCACACTCGCGGCAGAACGGCCGGGTGACGGATGCGATGATGCCGAGGCGGCCCACCGGCTCGGCCCACTGTGCGCGGTCGGGGCCGTCGAGGACGTCGAATTCCTCGGCCGGTGCGTTGGTGCGGTGATCGTGCGGGCGCACGGTGAACTGCGCGCCGAGCAGCTCGAGGATCTCGTCGGCGCTCACCATGCCCGCGCGCGACCACGTGTGGTCGGCGTCCAGCGGCATGTGCTCGATGAAGCGCAACCGGTAGCCGTGCCGCAAGGCCCAGGCCAGCAGCTCAGGCGCTTCGTGCAGGTTCTGGCCGCGAACCAGCACGGCGTTGATCTTCACCGGGTTCAGGCCGGCGTCGGCCGCCGCCGCGACGCCGGCGAGCACCTCGGCGAGGCGGTCACGGCGCGTCAGGGCCGCGAACCGCTCGCGGTCGAGGGTGTCGACCGACACGTTGATCCGCGCCAGGCCGGCGCCGGCCAGCTTGCGGGCCGAGCGTTCGAGCGTCACGCCATTGGTGGTCAGCGAGATCTCCGGCGACGGTTGCAGCGCGACCAGCCTGGTGATCATCTCGGTGAGGTCCGGGTGCACGAGCGGCTCGCCGCCGGTGAGCCGGATGCTGGTGACGCCGAGGTCGACGAACAGCGCGGCGAGGCGGACGAACTCGTCGTCGGTGAGCCGCTGCGCCTTGGTCAGCCAGTCCAGGCCCTCGGCCGGCATGCAGTAGGTGCAGCGCAGCGAACACAGATCGGTGAGCGAGATACGCAGATCGGTCGCCACCCGGCCGAAGGCGTCACGCAGCCCGCCGGTCGGCGCGGACGGGTGGGTGCTCACCCAGTGCACGCTACGCGTCAGGTGAGGGGTCGCGTGGCGCCGTAGTAGCCCCACATGACCTGGTTCCACGGTGTCACGCGGATGACGTCATTGCTTTGCGGCGCCTGAATCACATTCCCGTCACCGCTATAGATCGCGACGTGCTCGATGCCGCCGCGGGTGCCGTCCGAGCTCCAGAACAACAGATCGCCCGGCTTGAAGTTGCTCGGGCTCGGGTGGTAGCGACCGGCCTGGGAGTACTGCGTCGCGGCGTAGTGGTCCCAGTTGCGCCCCCAGGCGTACATGACCAACCCCGAGCAGTCGTAGCCGAGCACGTTGCAGTCGTTCGGCGCGCCGTTGCCGGCATCGCACACGCCGTAGCTCGGCCCGCTCGCGCTGCCCCCGGCCCAGGCGTACGGGATGCCCAGGGTGCTGCGGGCGCGGGCGACCGCCCGTCGTCCCTTGGCCGCGGTCCAGGTGCCACCGGTCGGTGCCGACGGCCCGGAGGCAATGGACACGCTGCCGCCACCGCCACCACCGCCGCCTTGGTGCTGCTGCGCCCGGGCGGCGCGAGCGCGCGCGTTGGCCAGGGCGATCGCCGCGCGCCGGGCCTGCGCGGCCTTGGCCGCGAGGTAGCGCTGGTACTGCGCCTGCGCCGCCTGGTACGCCCGGTAGGCGAGGTACTTCTGGTACGCAGCGCGGTCGTTGTACAGCTGCACGTACTGCAACTGGGCGCGGTCGAGCTCGTTCTGCTTCTCGGTCAGGGTCTGCCGCAAGGCCACGGCCTGCGCCTGGGCCTGGGCGACGGCCCGGGCCGCCGCGCGACGGGCGGCGTCGGCTGCCGCCTTCAGCTGGGCGGTCTTGCGCACGGCGCGGCGGGCCGCGGCCTCGGCGTTCGAGCGCACCACGGTCGCGCGCTGCAGGCCGCCGATCGCGTCCACCTTGGTCTGGGCCTGGTACTGCTCGAGCGCGCTGTGATCCAGGAGCTGGGTGGGGTCCTTGGCCGTCAGCAGCGTGCCGGCCGTCCCACCGAGATCGCCGCCGATGTAGACGGCCTGCACGTACTCGACGAACTTCGCGTGGGCGACGGTGACGGCCGTGGCGGCCGCGAGCTCTCGCGCCCTCGCCTGGGCCGCCTGACCCTGCGCCTTGCGCAGTTCCGAGATCGCGAGGGCGACCTTCTGCTCGGCCAGTTCCTTCCTCGCCTCGAGCTGCTGCAGCGCGGCCTGCGCCTGCGCGATCTGGCCACTGAGCTGGCCGACCTTCGTGGCGAGCGCGGCCTTGGCCGCGGCTGCGACGGTGACCTGGCCCTGGGTCACCTTCGGCGCCTTGGACGCCGTCGGGACCGGGATCGGCTTGGGGACGCCGAATGCGGGCGTGGCGGCACCGGTGAGCAGGGTCGCCGCCAGCGCCACGACGGCCGGAGCGGCCGCGACGCGCCGCCGTCCGGTTCGGCTCAGGTGCACAACAAGCTCCGATGCGTGGCCAGTAGTCCCCCGCGGACGAGTAACAGGTGTCCCAGACTGCCACGCTAAACCCACAGGCGCCAGGGGCCACACTGGGAACACGCGTCCCACTAGTCACAGAGGTGACAGAGATGCCCGCAATTTCCGGTGCGCTTCCCAACGGTTCAGCGCCACATGCACGGCCAGCGCGTAGGCCACGCCGGCCACCAGATCGAGGACGTAGTGCTCGCCGCAGTAGACGAGCGTGAAGCCCATGGCGACGGGGTAGAGCACCACCAGGGAGCGCCAGCGCGAGCGCAGCCGCGTGCCGATGAAGATCGCGACGAGCGTGGCGAAGGCCGTGTGCAACGACGGCATTGCCGCGATCGCGTTCGTACCGTCGACCTGCGCGCGGGCGAGCGTCTGGTTAACGTCGCCTAGGTGGAACCACTCCCAACCGCGGGCCGAGAGCCGGGCGACCGGTGCGCTTAGTCCGTCTCGAGCCGCGAGCCACGGCGGGGCCTCGGGGAACACGCAGTAGGTGATCAGCCCGGCCACTGACAGCACGATCACCCGCGAGATGAAGCGCAGCCACAGCATCCGATCGCGCAACCACAGCGCAGCGGCGAGGATCGGCGTGGCCAGGAAATGCGTGGTGTAGACCAGCGTGCACAGCGCGTCGTACCAGTAGACGTGGCTGGGGCTGTACATGTGCTGCTGCAGCCACACCGTCGGTTCGACCCCGCCAAACAGCCATTTCTCGGCGGCGAGGATGTCGGACTCGTGCAGCGGCACACCCAGCGTGTCGGCGACGGCGCGGGTGCGGTCGTACACCATGAGCACGGCGGTGAACGGCAACCAGTCGAGGATGACCTGCAGCGTCTGGCGCCAGCCACGGCCGATGCTGGTCAGGGCGAGCCCACTCACGATCATGACGGCGAGAGTCGCGCGCCCGGTGGGTACGCCGTCGACGATGACGATCGCAAGAAGCACCGCCGCGTACACCACGTACGCAGCCCGCCGTAGGCGCGGCCAGCCGACCGCGCGGATCGGCCGCAGAATGGCGCCGGACCCAGTGCCGAACGCATTGCGGCGCAGCGCGGTCGGGACAATGGTTGAGTCGTGTGCCGCCTCGATCGACACCGCGTCGAGGGCGTCGTCTACGTCGCCCTCCCGCCGCGTCGTCACGCCGAGATCTTACGGGCCCCCGACCGCGAACCGGCCCATCGACGACCATGCGTCGCATGGTATCTTGACGTCAAGATATCTCGTTCACGTGAGAGCAGTCACCGACCATCGCCACGCCGAGCAGGGAGCGTCTCGTGCCAGCAGACAGCAAGAACAGCTTCGGAAGTCGCACGCAACTCACCGTCGGGGATCGAACCTTGGACTACTTCCGCCTCGATGCGGTCGACGGTTTCGAGCGGTTGCCGTTCAGCCTGAAAGTGCTGCTGGAGAACCTGTTGCGCACCGAGGACGGCGAGATCGTCACCGACGAGCAGATTCAGGCGGTCGGCAACTGGCAGCCCGACGCCGAGCCGGACACCGAGATCCAATTCACCCCCGCACGAGTCGTGATGCAGGACTTCACCGGGGTGCCGGCCGTGGTCGACCTTGCGACGATGCGCGAAGCCATGGTCGACCTCGGCGGCGACGCGACGAAGATCAATCCGCTGGCGCCGGCCGAGCTGGTCATCGATCACTCGGTGATC
>CAXTHY010000117.1:0-6726 GCA_964244175.1 uncultured Jatrophihabitans sp.
CCACGACGGCCGCGGCGGCGCCGGCGCCGGCATGCAGCGTTTCGCGCCCCTGAACAGCTGGCCCGACAACGGCAACCTCGACAAGGCCCGCCGACTGCTCTGGCCGGTCAAGAAGAAGTACGGCAACGCGCTGTCCTGGGCCGACCTGATCGTCCTAACTGGCAACGTCGCGCTCGAGTCGATGGGCTTCGAGACCTTCGGCTTCGCCGGGGGTCGGCCCGACGTCTGGGAGCCCGACGAGGACGTCTACTGGGGTCCGGAGGAGACCTGGCTCGGCGACGATCGCTACACCGGCGACCGTGAGCTCGAGAACCCGCTCGCGGCCGTCCAGATGGGTCTCATCTATGTCAACCCCGAGGGCCCGAACGGCCAGCCTGATCCGCTTGGCTCGGCCCGCGACATCCGCGAGACGTTCGGGCGCATGGCCATGAACGATGAGGAGACTGTCGCGCTCATCGCCGGTGGCCACACGTTCGGCAAGACCCACGGCGCGGCCGATCCGGAGCAGTTCGTCGGCGCCGAACCCGAAGGCGCCTCGATCGAGCAGCAGGGGCTGGGCTGGAAGCAGGGCTACAACTCCGGCAAGCTCGGCGACGTCATCACCAGCGGTATCGAGGTCACCTGGACGTCTGAACCGACCAAGTGGACGAACAAGTACTTCGAGAACCTGTTCGGCTACGAATGGGAGCTGACGCACAGCCCAGCCGGCGCCAACCAGTGGCAGCCCAAGGACGGCGCCGGCGCCAACACCGTGCCCGACCCGGACGGCACGCCGGACAAGCGGCCCCCGACGATGCTGACGACGGACCTCGCGCTGCGTTTCGACCCGATCTACGAGCCGATCTCGCGGCGCTTCCTCGAGCACCCGGACGAGTTCGCCGACGCGTTCGCTCGGGCCTGGTTCAAGCTGACGCATCGTGACATGGGGCCGATCCAGCGTTACCTCGGCCCGCTCGTCCCGCAGGAGGAACTGCTCTGGCAGGACCGGGTGCCCGCGCCCACGGGCCAGCCCCTCGGTGCCGACGACATCGCGGCGCTGAAGCAGCAGGTCCTCGATTCGGGCCTCTCAGTTGGGCAGCTGGTCTCGACGGCGTGGGCGGCGGCGTCGTCGTTCCGCGCCAGCGACAAGCGCGGCGGGGCCAACGGCGGTCGGATCCGCCTCCAACCCCAGAGCGGGTGGGAGGCCAACGACCCTGATGAGCTCGTACGGGTGATCCGCGCCCTCGAAGGGATCCAGGAGTCCTTCAATCAGTCCGGTGGCACGCAGGTTTCGTTCGCCGATCTGGTGGTGCTGGCCGGCAGCGCCGGTGTCGAGCAGGCGGCCAAGACCGCCGGCCACGACATCGAGGTCCCGTTCACCCCTGGGCGCACGGACGCGACCCAGGAGCAGACGGACGCCGAGTCGTTCGCCGCGCTCGAGCCGACGGCCGACGGGTTCCGCAACTACCTCGGGAAGGGGCATCGGCTGCCGGCCGAGTACCTGCTGATCGACCGCGCGAACCTGCTCGACCTGAGCACCCCCGAGATGACCGTCCTCGTGGGCGGGTTGCGGGTGCTGGGTGCGAACCACCAGCAGTCGTCACTCGGCGTGCTCACTGCGAGTCCTGGGTCGCTGACCAACGACTTCTTCGTGAACCTGCTCGACCTGAACACCGAGTGGCACGCGACCTCGGACGCTGAGGACACGTTCGAAGCGACGGATCGGGCCACCGGCGAGGTCAAGTGGACCGGCACCCGCAACGACCTGGCCTTCGGGTCGAACTCCGAATTGCGTGCGGTCGCCGAGGTGTACGCGAGCGACGATGCGCAGGAGAAGTTCGTGCGCGACTTCGTGGCCGCCTGGACCAAGGTCATGAATCTCGATCGTTACGACCTGGTCTGAGCCGCACGGTCATCCAGCGACAATAGCGACGCCGCGGCCCACCATCGTGGCTTGATCGAAGTATCGATCGGGGTCCGGACCGACCAGATCGATACTTCGATCAAGGTAACCCGCCGGACCGGTCAACGACGGGTCCGGGGACGCGGAGCGCCTGGAAGGTGGGAGTGTCGCGGAGCCGGAAGCCGAGCGACTCGTAGAGCCGGATCGCAGTGGTGTTGCTGGCGGCAGCGTGCAGGAACGGTGTTTCCCCGCGACGGCGGATGCCGTCGGCGACGGCGTGCACCAGGCGGGTGGCCAGGCCCTGGCCGCGGTAGGCGGCGTCGGTGCAGACCGCGCTGATCTCCGTCCAGCCCGGCGGGTGCAGGCGTTCGCCGGCCATCGCGATCAAGTCCCCGTTGCGACGAAGGCCGAGGTAGGTACCGAGTGCGATGGTGCGTGGCAGGAACGGCCCGGGTTGGGTCCGTCCCACCAGATCCAGCATCTGCGGGACATCGGTCGGTGTGAGCCGGACGGCTTGTGCATCAGCGGTGGTGGCGACGCCGTCGTCGATCATCTGGACGCCAGGGATGCCGGCGACGATCTCCCAGTCGGGCGGGGGCGGCACCCCGAGTCCGGCAAGAACGATCACGGCGCCGGGGCCGGCGAGGTCGGCCAGCTCGCGCCAGTCGTCGGCGACGGGCCGGGTCGGCAGCGCCACGAACGGCGACACGTCGACCGGGTAGCGCGCCGCCTTGCCGTGGCGTTCGGCCAGGTGCGCGTGCGGTCCGGTGAGCGAGGTGTACACAGCGTTGTCCAGCGGATGCGCCACGGTCACGCCGGCAGGTCCCGGGCGTCATCCCCGATCATTTCGGCTCCTTCTCGTAAGTCCGTCGAAGGGTCGTCGAGCGATGAGACTCCCCGCTGGCACGCGGCTCACCGCCAACCCAGTGCCGGCGCGACGTCGCGCAGGAGCGAATCGAGGATGTGGGCGCAGTAGTCGACACCGAGCTGGTTGGGGATGGTCAGCAGCAGGGTGTCGGCGGCGGAGATCGCCTCGTCCTGGGCCAGATCCTGCACGAGCCGGTCGGGCTCGCCGGCGTAGGTCTTGCCGAAGCGCGCCTTGCCGCCGTCGATGAACCCGACCTGGTCCTGCGAGCCGCCCTCGCGGCCGAAGTACGCGCGGTCGAGGTCGCTGACGATCGGGAAAATGCTGCGGCTGACCGAGACGCGCGGCTCACGGGCGTGGCCGGTGTCGGCCCAGGCCTTCCGGAACCGCTCGATCTGCTCGGCCTGCAACTGGTGGAACGGCACGCCGGTGTCCTCGCTGAGCAGCGTCGAACTCATCAGGTTCATCCCCTGCTCGGCTGTCCACTCGGCGGTCTTGCGGGTCCCGGCCCCCCACCAGATCCGCTCGCGCAGGCCCGCGGAGTGCGGCTCGACGCGGAGCAACCCGGGCGGGTTGGGGAACATCGGCCGTGGATTCGGCTCGGCGAAACCGTCGCCTGTGATCACATCGAGGAAGGCTCGGGTGTGTTCGCGGGCCATGTCGGCCTGGTCGGTGCCCTCGGCCGGGACGTAGCCGAAATAGCGATAGCCCTCGATAACCTGCTCGGGCGAGCCCCGGCTTATCCCGAGCTGCAGTCGTCCGCCCGAGATCAGATCGGCGGACCCCGCGTCCTCGGCCATGTAGAGCGGGTTCTCGTAGCGCATGTCGATCACGCCGGTCCCGATCTCGATCCTGCTCGTCCGCGCGCCGACGGCCGCGAGCAGCGGGAACGGCGAGGACAGCTGATTGGCAAAGTGGTGCACCCGGAAGTACGCCCCGTCCGCTCCGAGTTCTTCGGCGGCGACCGCGAGGTCGATGGACTGCAGCAACACATCCGAGGCTGATCGGGCCTGCGACTGCGGCGAGGGCGTCCAGTGACCGAACGACAAGAACCCGATGCGTTTCACGTCCAGCCAAACATCGCGCCGCCCGCTGTTCTTCCTCATCAATCGTGGATCATCGGGGGCGCGCTGGCGCCGACATGCGCAGTTGAGGGATCAGCGTGGCTGTCACCTCTTCGAAGACCGCATCCTCGGCAGGCGCCTCGCGCCAGGTCTGTGGCCAGTACAGAACGAATTCGTCGATGCCGATCTCAGCGAAGCGCCCGACCATGTCGTGGAAATACTCCACCGACTGCCACGGGGTCAGCGGCGGGAAGCAGACCAAGGAGTGCCGAAGGGTGGCCGGGTCGCGCCCGGCGGCGACGCACAGGTCGTCGAAGCGGTGGCTGCGATCGGCGGTCGCGGCGTAGAAGTCCTCCTCGGTATTCACTCCGTAGCCACCCCAGGAACTCCATCCGTCGCCGTGTGCCGCGGCGATGCGCAGCATCTTCGGGCCGTGCGCGGCAATGGTGATCGGCGGCCGAGGACGTTGCACCGGCAGGGGCAGCGTCTCGGCCTCTGTGCAGCGGTAGAACCGGCCCTGATAGGTGGTGACCTCTTGCCGCAGAAGCAGGTCGAGCAGCTCGACGAACTCACCGAATCGGGCTACCTGCTCTCCCGCTGACCAGTCCACGCCCGCTGCCTTCGCGCCCGCCGAAGGATCACCCACGCCGAGCGCGACCTCGATCCGGCCACCACTGAGGTGATCGACAGTCATGACCGTCTTGGCCAAGGTGACCGGCTGCCGGAAGTAGAGGCTCGAGACGAGCGTCCCGACCCGAATGGCCCTGGTGCCCGCCGCCATCATCGTCAACGTCGCCGGACCGTCGAACATCGTGTGCCGAAACCGATCCGGTTCGACGACCGTGTCGCAATTCCACAACACGTCGAACCCGAGCCGCTCGGCGTCGCGCCAGCGGCGCTGTAGCGCCTCGAGCGGGAGGTGCTGATACTGGTAGGCGCAGAAACGCAGTCCAGCCACGAGACCCTCCGAGTCCGGCCCTGGCATCGTTTCCTGCGGAGCCGCAACCACATCGTGCCAGCTACCCAGACCGGCAATCAACGGCGAACTGGGCCTGCTCTACTACTGGGTCTGGGTCCGACGGGGCGCTCGATTGATTGACGGGCTCGCCCGCTCGGTCGAGACCGTGATTGGTCGCGAGCGTACGTTGGTTCTGGACGGGTCGTAGGTGCGGCAGGCGACCGCGGCCCGGTGGCTGCCCGTGCTACGGGGCCTGGCTGCTCGACCGGTTCAGCTCGGCCGGAGGCTGCACCGCTGTCACTGTGAACAGAGAGAGTCATAACTTGAGCGCGCCGACCGCGGAAACAGCCGAGGGGACCGGCTTCACCCACAAGCAGATCCTCGTCATCATGTCCGGGCTGATGATGGGAATGTTTCTCGCCTCCCTCGATCAGACCATCGTGTCGACGGCCTTGCCGACCATCGTCGGTGATTTCCACCGCAGTGACCTGCTGTCATGGGTGATCACCGCGTACCTGCTGGCCAGCACAGCCTCGACTCCGTTGTGGGGCAAGGCCGGTGATCTCTACGGACGCAAGCGCGTGTTCCAGTTGGCCATCGTCGTCTTCTTGATCGGCAGCGTGCTCTGCGGCGCCTCGCAGAACATGATCGAGCTGATCGCGTTCCGTGGCATCCAGGGTATCGGTGGCGGCGGCCTGATCTCGCTGGTCTTCGCGATCATCGGTGACGTGATCCCCCCGCGCGAGCGGGGCCGCTATCAGGGTTACTTCGGTGCGGTGTTCGGTGTATCCAGCGTCGTTGGGCCGCTTGCCGGCGGGTTCGCCGTCGACAGCCTGAGCTGGCGCTACATCTTCTACATCAACCTGCCACTCGGCATCGCGGCACTGGTCGTCACGAACCGCGTGCTGCGGCTACCCAAGCGCACCCGTGAGGTCAAGATCGACTGGTGGGGCGCGCTGCTGCTGGTCGCCGGCGTCTCGTCCATCCTGCTCGGCACCCAGTCCGGCGGCACCGACTACCCGTGGGGATCATGGCAGATCATCGGACTGTTCACGCTGGGCGCACTGTTCCTCATCGCCTTCGCGGCCAGGGAACATCTGGCCCCGGAACCGATCTTGCCGCTGAACCTGTTCAAGCTGCAGATCTTCACGGTTTCCAACATCATCGCGTTCATCAGCGGCATCGCGATGTTCGGCGCGCTCGCCTTCCTTCCGCAGTACCTGCAGCTCGTCCACGGTGTCTCGGCCACCGCATCCGGCCTACTGCTACTGCCCTTGCTGATGGGGCTGTTGGTCATGAGCATCAGCTCCGGGCGATACATCTCACGAACCGGACGCTATCGATGGTTCCCGCTCGCCGGCACCGTTCTGGTGACCCTCGGCCTGTGGCTGCTGACCCACGTCGGTGCGCACACCAACCTGGCCATCGTCGGGGTCTACGTCCTCGTGTTCGGTGCCGGTCTGGGCCTGTTCATGCAGGTCCTGACGCTGGTGGTTCAGAATGCCGTCCCGATGCAGCAGCTGGGCGTGGCCACCTCGTCGGTGACGTTCTTTCGTTCGATGGGGGGAGCAATCGGCGCATCGGCACTCGGGGCTGTGCTGACCGCACGCATTGCCTACGAGTTCCCGCACTACCTGCCCGCGGCGACGCTGGCGAGCGGTGGCGACAAGGTGTCGCAGCTGGTGCAGAGCCCGGCCAGTCTGAACGCGCTGAAGCGGACCGCCCCCGCCTTGCACGAGGGCATCATCCAGGCCTACTCCCACGCAATCGACCGGGTGTTTCTGGTGGGCATGATCATCTCTGCCCTGAGCGTGATCGCGGCGCTGTTCATCAAGCAAGCCCAACTACGAAGCAGCAACGCGACGGCGCCCACTCCAGCCGTGGACGCAGTGGTCGCGAGTTCGGCCGGCGGGCGCTGATGCCTGGAGTCACCATCACCGCGAACTACGGCGCGGGC
>CAXTHY010000117.1:6736-10261 GCA_964244175.1 uncultured Jatrophihabitans sp.
CCTCGTCGCCCCGGCCGTGGCTGCCGCCCTCGGCCTGCCGCTGCTCGACCGCGCGATCAGCACCGACGTCGCGGCCAAGCTGCACGTGTCGGTTCAAGAAGCCGAAGGTGGCCAGCTCAGGCGCTCGCTCGTCGACCGGTTCATCGGGATCCTCGCGCCGCTGTCGGGCGGCGTACTGGGGGCCGGCACCGACGCCGCTCCGCCGGACGCCGACTTCGCACCGTCGGACGATGCCGACCTGTTCCGCGAACAAGCCGAGGCCATCATGCGCGCGGCGCTGGTGTCAGGCGCGGTGATCCACGGACGAGCGGGGGCGGCTGCGTTTCAGCACGAGCCGGGCGTGCTGCATGTCCGGCTCGTCGGGGCCACGGCGGGGCGAATCGCTCAGGGCGCCAAGATCGAGCACGTGTCGCTTGACGAGGCGCGCCGGGCTCAGCCGGAGGTCGATCGTGCACGGGCCCACTACGTCAAGCGCCTGTACAACGTCAGTATCGACGACCCGTCGCTGTACGACCTGCAGCTCGACAGCACGCGGATGCCGCTCGATACCTGCGCCGACCTGATCACGCTGGCGTACCGGTCCCTGAGCTCCGCGCGCTGATCCCGACGTCGTCGCAGCGAATTGCGCGAGCGGCGGGCGGCGCAGCCGATCATGCCGGTGCGCTTGTTCATCAGCCGCGAGGGTCGACGCTGACCCTGATCGTCCCCATCGGACACACCAGTGCCGCCGTGCGACAGGACCGGAACCCCCTGCGGCCAAGTATCGGCGGACGGCACAATCCCGTGACGGATTCGCAACCGCCCGTTATGTTGCGAATATGACGGCTGTGCCCGACTCTCGCCTCGATCTTCGACGACTGCTTGCTGCGGCCGAGGCCGCGTCGCCGCTCGACGGGGTCGCCGCGCTGGGCGAGGAGCTGGTCGCGACGGTTGGCGCAATCGCGGTTAGCTTCCTGATCGCGGACTACAGCGGCCATTCGCTGGTCAGATTGAGCCGAGCCACCGCGGCGGGCAGCCCGACGTCTCGCTCAGGTAGTGCCCGCGTGATTCCGCTCGCGGGTTCGGCGCAGGGTGAGACGTTGCGCACGCAACATGTGCAGGTCCGGTCAGAAGGCGAGGCGTTCCGCGTATACGCACCTGTCACCGACCGCGGCGAAGCGCTCGGAATCTTGGAGTTGACGCTTCCCGACGCGCCCGATGATCAGATCGTCGATCACATCGCTTCGGCTGCACATGCCCTGGCCTACGTGGTGATCACCAACCGCCGATATACGGACCTGTTCGAGTGGGGGCAGCGAACCAGACCGCCGACGCTAGCAGCCGAAATACAACGTCGACTGCTGCCCCCGTCGTTCACCTGTGAAGCAGGCCCGTTCACCGTTGCTGGGTGGCTGGAACCCGCGGAGCTGGTCGGTGGAGACACCTTCGATTACACCCTCGATCGCGATGCGCTGCACATTTCCATCAGCGACGCCATGGGCCACGGAGTCGACGCAGCCCTTCTCGCGACATTGCTCGTTGCGGGCTTGCGGAACAGCCGTCGCCGCGGCATGAGCCTGCGCGAGCAAGCCGAAGCGGGGAACGACGCCTTGGCTGCCCACCTGCGTGCCGACCAGTTCGTCACCGGTCAGCTCATTCGCGTCGATCTGAACACGGGCGTCGCGGAGGTGGTCAACGCTGGGCACACTCGTCCGGTCCGCGTCCGCGACGGCCGCGTCACCGAAATCGTTCTCGAGGCCGATCCACCGTTCGGCATATTCCGTGGTACTCGGTACCGGGTTCAACAGCTGGCGCTGGAACCCGGAGATCGTCTCGTGCTGCTGACCGACGGCATGGTCGAACGCAACGCCGCTCGTGCCCCGCTCACCGAGCTGCTGACCCAGACTCGGGACCTCCACCCCCGCGAGGCCGTGCAAACCCTGACCGGCGAGGTCGCCGACGCTGCTGACGGCCAGTTACGCGACGACGCCACCGTCTTCATCCTCGACTGGTACGGCAGCGACCAATTCGACCGAGACGCCTCAACCGGCGCCAGCCCACACCGCGCATCAACCTGACGGGCAGCGCAGTCGTACCCCTTCGGGAGCGCACAGGCGGTCATTTGGCGACAACCCCCGCTCGTCCCACGTTCCGCGCGTACCGTTGCGCGAAACGCATGGGCTGTTAGGACCGATAGGAGCCCCGGGCGGCGCATGTTCGCCGGCCCATCATCATCGTTCCGTCACTTCGACCGGCACGCTCCCGCGCTTTCCCCCGCGGCGCGGGGGCGTGTCTTCCTCCGCCGCGAGAGCTTCCCATGACAACGCTCCAACTCATCCGGCCTACGGGCGACATAGACCGGCACACCGGTCGTGACGCGTTCCTTGTCAGCTACATCTTTCGCCCATCCGATCCCGTGACCGTCGACTTCACCGACGTCGCGCTGGTCGACGTCGCTGGGCTCGGGTTCCTCGCCGCTTTCAACAACCGTCTCGCCGAGGTCGGCGGCGGCGTGCGCGTGATCGGTGCGACACCGTCGCACGTCCGCGTTTTCGTCGATGCTGGACTCACCGCGCTGCTCGCCGACCAGTGAGATCGTCCGTGCGGCTTCTCGGGTGCCGAGCTGACCACTTTCCGGCCGCCGAAGTGGTCATCTCGGCACCCGAGAAGAGCCGGGGGGTACGGGATCTAAGGTGGACCGGTGGCGTCAGTCAAGCAGGTCCAAGTCACCTTCGACTGCGCAGAACCTGAGCGCGTCGCTCGTTTCTGGTGCGAGGTGTTGGGCTACGTCGTACCGCCGCCACCGGACGGGTTTGCCACTTGGGACGATTTCGATCGCGCGCTGCCGCCTGAGCGTCAGGGGTCAGCGTTCGCATGCGTGGACCCCTCAGGTTTGGGCCCGCGACTGTTCTTCCAGCGCGTTCCCGAAGGCAAGGTCGTCAAGAATCGGCTGCATCTTGACGTACGGGTCGGCACCGGGCTCGTGGGTGACGAGCGCCTGGCCGCACTTGAGGCCGAATGCGCACGCCTGCTTCCGCTGGGCGCGGTACGCGTGCGACTACTGCCGGCCGATGCCGAGAACGAGTCGTGCCTCGTGATGCAGGACATCGAGGGCAATGAGTTCTGTCTGGACTGACCTAAGGGGTTGCCGCGGGGCTCGACGTAGGGTTGCCGACCGAGTTCAGTCGGCCGTCGGCGCGGTCCAGTCCTGCGGCGGCAGGTAGTTCGACACGTTGTCCATGCGTTTTTGCACCGCCGCGACCTCGCGCACCGCTTGCGCCACGACGCTGCGGTCGATCGGCGACAACCGTGACATCGTCACGACGTCCGACGGCCGGTTGCCGTTCTCGTGCGCCAGCAACTGGTAGCGCAGCCGGAGCCGCTGGAGCACCACGAACGCCTCGGTCAGCGTGGTGGCGGCGTCGTCGGGCAGCATCTCCGAACCCGCTGCCGCCCGCAGCCGGTCTACGGTGGGCAGCGCGGCCGCCCCTACGCTGAGCGCCGCCCACCGGGCGATGTTCACGATCGGCACCAGCCCATGCTCCT
>CAXTHY010000118.1:0-10123 GCA_964244175.1 uncultured Jatrophihabitans sp.
TGTGGGGCGGGGTGTGGGGCTGGGTGTGGGGCGGGGTGTGGACGTGAGCGGGGCGGTGGACGAGCTGGCCGACGGGGTGCGGGCCGGTCGGCGCGCGGCGATCGCCCGAGCCATCACGCTGGTCGAGTCGCGCCGCCCCGACCACGGCGAGCAGGCCCAGCAACTTCTGGCCGCGCTGCTGCCCGACACCGGCGGGGCCGAGCGGGTCGGCATCAGCGGCGTCCCGGGTGTCGGCAAGTCGACGTTCATCGACCAGCTCGGCGTCAACCTGATCGCCGCCGGCCGTCACGTCGCCGTGCTCGCGGTCGACCCGTCGTCCGGACGCACCGGCGGCTCGATCCTCGGCGACAAGACCCGCATGACCCGGCTGGCCAACGACGAGCACGCGTTCGTGCGTCCGTCGCCGTCGGCCGGCACGCTCGGCGGCGTCGCCAAGGCCACCCGCGAGACGATGCTGGTGATGGAGGCCGCGGGCTATGACGTCGTGCTCGTCGAGACGGTCGGGGTCGGGCAGTCGGAGTACGTGGTCGCCGGCATGGTCGACACGTTCCTGTTCCTGACGCTGGCCCGCACCGGTGACCAGTTGCAGGGGATGAAGCGCGGCATCCTCGAGCTGGCCGACGTGATCGCCGTCAACAAGGCCGACGAAACGCACGAGACCGAGTCGGAACGGGCCGGGCGTGAGCTGTCGGCGGCGCTGCGCTTCCTGCGCGGGCCCGACGACGAGTGGCAGACGCCGGTCGTAACGTGCAGCGGCCTGCACGACATCAACCTCGACCGGGTCTGGAAGCACGTCGGGCGGCACCGGGCCTGGCTCGACCAGCACGGCGGCCTCGAGCGCAAACGCCGCGACCAGATGGTGGAGTGGACGCGGGCAATGGTGCGCGACCGGCTGCTGGCCCGGCTGCAGACCGGCCCCGTGCGCGACGCCGTGCGGGCGGCCGAGGATGCGGTGCGTGCAGCCGAGCTCACCCCGGACCAAGCCGCCACGCAGATCCTCGCCGCGCTCGACGACGCCTGAGCCCGCCGCATCGGGCCCGTCTCGCGCTCGACGCTGCGGCGATGGGCACACTGAGCCGGTGGCCACGAGACAGGCGGTACCGGCCGCGGTGCTGGATGGCGTAGCCGCCGATGCGGCCCGCGACTCCGGCGGCGTCCCGGTCGAGCTGCTCGGTGACTTCCTGAGCGCGCTGGTCGCCGCCGTGGTCGCGGGCGCGCCGATACCGCCGGCCCGGCTGCGTCCGTACCGCACCCTCGGCGACCACGCCGCGCGGCAAGGCGTCGCGCTGCGGGCGCTGCTCGACCTGTACCTGTCCGCGGCCTGGCGGCTGTGGCGGCACCTGCCGCCGGTGATCGACGCGGCCCGGCGCCCCGACCGGGTCGTGCTCGCCGGCGAGGTCATGCTGCACGCCACCGACGACGTCGTCGCCGCGCTGGCCGAGGGCTACCAGCTCGCCCGCCGCTCGCTCGTGCGGACTCAGGAGTCGGCGCGGCGTGAGTTCATCGACGACCTGCTCAACGGCGCGACCGACGTGGTCGGCGTGCTGCACCGCGCCACGGGCTTCGGACTCGACCTGTCCGGCCCGCACGCCGTCGCCACGGTGGCGGCCGAGCGCGAGTTCACCGACGGCAGCCCGCTGGTCGCGACGCTCGAGCGCGCGATCCTCGGCATGAAGGGCGACGCGCCGGCGCTGCTCGCGAGCAAGGAGGGCCGCCTGGTCGTCGTGTTCGCCGCTCCCGACCGCGACGCCGTCGAGCACGTCACCGCCCGGCTCGGCGCCACGCTCGGTCAGGCGCGCCGCGGCCGCGCGTCGGTCGGTGCCTGGCGTATCGGGCTGGGCCGCTCGGGGGTCGGCGCCGACGGCATCGTGGCGTCGTACCGCGAATCGCTGGACGCGCTGGAGCTGGCCGACCGGCTCGAGCTCCCGACCTCCCTGGTCGATGCCCGCGACCTGCTCGTCTACCGCATGCTGCTGCGTGATCGGGCCACGCTCGGGGACCTCGTCGACAGCACGCTGGGCCGCCTGCGTGCCGCCCGCGGCGGAGCGCAACCGCTGCTGCTCACGCTGGCGGCCTGGTTCGACGCCGGCGGTAACACCGCCGCCGCCGCCCGCACCCTGCACCTGTCGGTGCGCGCGGTGACGTACCGCCTCGACCGCGTGCACCGGCTGACCGGCCTGGATCCGGACTCCGGCCAGGACCGCTTCGCGCTGCAGGTGGCGGTACTCGGCGCGCGATTGCTGGGCTGGTCCACAGGCGATATACAGGAGTAAGGCGGTAATTGCCGACACCCGGCAACGAAGACGCTATATTCCCGCCGCTATTGGCCTGCGTCTGCAGCAATCACCACAGGCAGACTCGAAGGTGTCGGGCCGAACCGGCCGCCGTCGACCTGAGGAGTTCGCCGTGCACGTCCCCATCTGGGCCTGGGCCGCCTTCGCGGCCGTCGTCGTGATCATGCTCGCCATCGACCTGCTCGTCCACCGCGGCGCGCACGTGATCAAGTTCAAGGAAGCCGCGTGGTGGAGCGCCGTCTGGGTCGGCCTGTCGCTGGTCTTCGCGCTGGTGGTCGGCCTGACGCTCGGCGGGACTGCCGGCGTCGACTTCACCACCGCCTGGTTGCTCGAGAAGAGCCTGTCGGTCGACAACCTGTTCGTCTTCGCGCTGATCTTCGGCTACTTCAAGGTGCCGCGCGAATACCAGCATCGGGTGCTGTTCTTCGGGGTCGTCGGGGCGCTGGTCTTCCGCGGCATCTTCCTCGCCGCTGGCGTCGCCGTCGTCAATCAATTCACCGCCGTGCTGTTCGTGTTCGCCGCCGTTCTGCTCTACAGCGCGTGGAAGCTGATGAAGGACGAGGACGACACCTACGACCCGGGCACGAGCGTGGCGCTGCGCCTGCTGCGCAAAGTGATCCCGGTGCGCGAGGAGTACGCCGGAACGAAGTTCTTCCTGAAGGAGGCGGGCAAGCGCGTTGCCACTCCGTTGCTCGCGGTGGTCGTCGCGATCGAGGCGGCCGACCTGGTCTTCGCCGTCGACAGCGTGCCGGCCGTGCTGGCCGTCAGCGACGATGCCTTCATCGTCTACTCGAGCAACGCCTTTGCCATCTTGGGTCTGCGGGCCCTGTACTTCCTGCTCGCCGGGCTGCTCGAGAAGTTCCACTATCTGGCCAAGGGCCTCGCGATCATTCTTGCCTTCATCGGCGTCAAACTGGTGCTGCAGGCCGGCCACAAGGTGATCAGCGCGTCGATCCCCGAGATCCCGTCGCTCGTCAGCCTGGGCGTCATCGTGGTCGTATTGACGGCATCGATCGTGCTCAGCCTGCGCCGACCGGCGCCGGACGAGCAGGATGACAGTTCACCCCTCGCCGCCGCGACCGCGGCCGGCAACGAAGAGCAGGAAAGGACCGGATCATGAGTGTCAGCCTCACCAAGGGCGGCAACGTCTCCCTCACCAAGGAGGCGCCGGGCATGACCAACGTGTTGGTCGGCCTCGGTTGGGACGCCCGCACCACCACCGGCGACGACTTCGACCTGGACGCCTCGGCGATCCTGGTCAAGGCCGACGGGAAGGTGCTGTCGGACAAGCACTTCATCTTCTTCAACAACCTCACGTCGCCGGACGGCGCTGTCGAGCACACCGGCGACAACCTCACCGGTGAAGGCGAGGGTGATGACGAGGCCATCAAGGTCGATCTCAGCAAGGTGCCGGCCGAGGTCGACAAGATCGTGTTCCCGGTGACGATCTACGACGGCGAGTCGCGGCACCAGGGCTTCGGGCAGGTGCGCAACGCCTTCATCCGGATCGTCAACGAGTCGGGCAACACCGAGGTCGCCCGTTACGACCTCACCGAGGACGCGTCAACCGAGACCGCGATGCTGTTCGGCGAGCTCTACCGCAACGGACCGGAATGGAAGTTCCGCGCGGTGGGCCAGGGGTACTCGTCCGGGTTGGCCGGCATCGCCCGCGACTTCGGCGTCAACGTCTGAGCGTCGCCGCCGGTCACGCACCTTCGCGCTGCGCGATGCGCCGGTAGACCCGGTTGCGCCGCCGCAGTACGGCCGCGGCCAACCCGGCCGCGACGATCGAGCCGAGCAGCACCCCGACCGTCACGTGATCGTCGCGGGCGCGGCCCGGCCCGAAGGCCAGCTCGCCGATCAGCAACGAGACGGTGAAACCGACGCCGGCCAACATCGCCAGGCCGGCGACGTCGGTCCAGGCCAGGTCGTCGTCGAGGTCGGCTCGGGTGAATCGCGCCATCAGCCAGGTGGCGGCGAATATCCCGACCGTCTTGCCGACGACCAGGCCGCCGGCGATGCCGAGGGCGACGGTGTCGCGCAGCGAGTCGCCCAGCCCGCTGATCCCGCCGACGGTGACACCGGCCGCGAAGAACGCGAACACCGGGACCGCGAACCCGGCCGACAACGGCCGCAGCACGTGTTCGAGGTGCTCAGCCGGGCCGGGGGCGTCGACACCGTCCCGTCGTAGGACCGGCACCGTGAAGCCGAGCAGGACGCCGGCGACCGTGGCGTGCACGCCCGACTCGTGAACCAGGGCCCAGCTGCAGAGGGCCAACGGGACGAGCAGCCACGGCGCGCGGATCCGGCGTTGGACGAGGGCCGCGAACGCGGCGATGGGCAGCAGCGCCAGCACCAGATACAGCAGATGCAGCTGGGCGGTGTAGACCACGGCGATGATGGTGATCGCGAACAGGTCGTCGACCACCGCGAGAGTGAGCAAGAACGTGCGCAGGCCCGACGGCAGGTGCGTGTTGATCACCGCGAGCACGGCGAGGGCGAACGCGATGTCGGTGGCGGTGGGCACGGCCCAGCCGCGGGGCGTGCCGCCGGCGCCGGAATTGATGACCAGGTAGACGATGGCCGGAACGACCATGCCCCCCGCCGCGGCGACGATGGGCAGCGCCGCCCGGCGCGGGTCGCGCAGGTCGCCGGCGACGAACTCGCGCTTGAGCTCGAGACCGACCACGAAGAAGAAGATCGCGAGCAGCCCGTCGGCGGCCCAGGTGCCCAGGCGCAGGTGCAGGCCCAATGCCGACGGGCCGACGCGCAGCTCGCGCAACGAGGCGTACGCGGCTGACCAGGGGGTATTGGCCCAGACCACGGCGAGCGCGGCGGCGCCGATGAGCAGCAGGCCGCCGGTGGTCTCGGTGCGCAGGACCGGCGTGATACGCGCGATCTCCCACCGCGACCCGCGCGCGAACAGCCGGCCGCGCGCGCGATCGGAGGTCATGGCGCTCCCTGCTGGGTCGACGGCGACGTGCCGACCAGACTTCCCGGCGTACCCGCGGCCGATCCTACGAGGCCCGCGGCCGCCGACCGGGGCAGCGGCCGAATAGGCTCAGGTCCGTGCGCATCGACTTCACGTCTTCGGAGCGGACCAGTCTGGGCGTCGAATGGGAGCTCGAACTCGTCGACCTCGAAACCCGTCAGCTGACCGGCGTCTCCGACGCGATCCTCGCGGCCATGTCGGAGAACGGCGATGGCGAGCACCCCAAGGCCAAGCACGAGTTGCTGCAGTCGTGCGTCGAGGTGATCACCGGCATCTGCCAGACGGTGGCCGAGGCCCGTGCCGACCTCGCCGGCACCGTCGCCGAGGTCGCGAAGGTCGCCGAGACGATGAATACCGCCGTCATGTGCAGTGGCAGCCACCCGATCACCGACTGGTCGACGCAGCGGATCACCGACAACCCGCGCTACCTGCAGCTGATCGAGCGCAACCAGTGGATGGCCCGGCAGCTGCAGATCTTCGGCGTGCACGTGCACTGTGGCATCCGCGCCCCGGAGAAGGCGATCCCGATCGTCAACGCGCTGCTCGGTTTCCTGCCGCACTTCCTGTCGCTGTCGGCGTCGTCGCCGTACTGGATCGGGTCCGACACCGGGCTGGCGTCCTACCGCTCGAAGGTATTCGAGGCGTTGCCGACCGCCGGGCTGCCCTACCAGCTCAGCGGCTGGGACGAGTTCGAGAAGTACATGGACATCCTGGTCGCGTCGAATGCGATCGAGTCGATCCGCGAAGTGTGGTGGGACATCCGCCCGCACCCGAACTTCGGCACCGTCGAGCTGCGCATCTGCGACGGGTTGCCCTCGCTGGACGAGATCACCTGTGTCGCGGCGCTGGCGCAGTGCCTGGTCGAGCGCTTCGACAAGCAGCTCGACGACGGCTACACGCTGCCTGAACCGCGGCCGTGGCTGGTGCGCGAGAACAAGTGGCGGGCCGCGCGTTACGGGTTGGACGCCGAGATCGTCGTCGACAACACCGGCCGGGTGCAGCCGGTCGTCGAGTCGATCGTCGACCTGGTCGACGACCTGTTGCCAGTGGCCCGCCGACTCGAGTGCGCCGACGAACTCGAGATGATCCCGCGGCTGATCGAGCGCGGGGCGAGTTACCAGCGCCAGCGGGCCGTTGCGGCGGCGAACGCGGGGGCGCTCGAGCCGGTCGTCGACTCGTTGCTGGCCGAGATGCGCGACGGGCTGCAGCTGTGAGCAGGGCAGCGCTGTGAGTGCGGTCGAAGAACCGTTGGCGTTCGACGTGGTCGCGACGCGGCGTGATCTGCATGCGCACCCCGAGATCGCGTACGCCGAGAAGCGCACGACGGCAGTGATCATGGAGCTGCTGCGGTCGTGGGGCCTGTCGCCGCAGGTCATGAGCATCGGCACCGGCGTCGTCTGCGAGATCGGGACGGACGGGCCGATCGTCGCGTTGCGGGCCGACATCGACGCGCTGCCCCTGGCCGACGAGAAGGCCGTGCCGTACCGCTCGACCGTCGACGGCGTGTGCCACGGCTGCGGGCACGATGCGCACACGGCGATCCTGCTCGGGGCCGCGCGGGAGTTGGCGCAATCACCGCCCGAACACGGCCGGCTGCGGTTGATCTTCCAGCCGGCCGAGGAGACGGTGCCCGGTGGCGCGCACGCGGCGGTCGAGGCCGGCGTGCTCGACGGCGTCACGCAGATCTACGCGCTGCACTGCGATCCCCGGCTGCAGACCGGTCAGATCGGCGTGCGCGTCGGCGCGATCACCGCGGCCTGCGATCACGTCGAGGTCCGGTTGTTCGGCGCCGGCGGGCACACCGCGCGCCCGCACCTGACCCAGGACGTCGTCTATGCGATGGGCCGGCTGATCACCGATCTGCCCGGCGTCCTGTCGCGCCGCGTCGACCCGCGCGCCGCGCTGGCCATGGTGTGGGGCGCGGCCGAGGCGGGCCGGGCGGCGAATGCGATCCCGACGTCGGGTCGGCTGCGCGGGACGCTGCGGGTGTTCGGACACGACGCGTGGGACGCGGCCGAAGCGCTCGTGTGCGAGCTCGTCGACGAGCTCGTCGCACCGCTGCAGGTGCGGGCCGAGACGATCTACACGCGCGGCGTGCCCCCGGTGGTCAACGCGGCGGAAGCGGTCGAGATCCAGAAGGCCGCGGTGCTCGACGCGGTGGGGGAGTCGGCGCTCGTCGAGACCGCGCAGAGCATGGGTGGCGAGGACTTCGCGTGGTACCTCGAGTCGGTGCCCGGCGCGCTGGCCCGGCTCGGGGTGCGGCGGCCCGGTGGGCCGTTCTTCGACCTGCACCAGGGGACGTTCGACATCGACGAGGCCGCGCTGGGCTTGGGCGTGGCCTACACGGTCGCGCTGGCCCGGGAGGCACTAGCGGCGGCCCTCGCGGGCTGAGCGCAGCTGGGCTGGCCGCGGTCGCGGTATCGCTTACTCGCCGAGCGAGCGGCATTCGCGGCCGCGTACGTCGGCGACGTACTCGTCGGGGGCGCCGGCGGCCTCGGCGCCGTCAGCGATCAGGCCGATGGTGCGGGCCGAGGGCAGGCCCCCCTCGTAGCCGTCGAGGATGTAGACCCAGGCGAGGGCGTCCCCGTCCAACGTGGAGATCCGCAATCTGATCTTGTTGTACACACCGATGTCGGCGCCCTCCCAGGCATCGAGAGCGGCGAGATCGGGCGGGGAGACGTCGTACAGCGCGACGAACACCTGACTGTCGGCATCGGGCACGATCATCGGCAGGGCGCCCTCCCAGCCGAGCTCCTCACCGCCGAAGGTGAGTCGCCAGCCGCTGAGCCAGCCGGTACCGGCGGCGGGGGAGTGTGGGCACCGCTCGAGCATCTGCTCCGGGTCCATGTTCGAGCCATACGCGGCGTAGAGACCGCTCGTCTGGCTCACTCAACCACCCCGCTCTCGCGCGAGAGCCTACCGGTCGCGCTGTCCGGACCCGGCCATCGCGGGCGCAGACGCCGACTCGGCACAATGGATCGGTGACCCGCATCGTGATCGTCGGCGGCGGACCGGCCGGCTACGAGTCCGCCCTCGTGGCGGCGCAACTCGGGGCCGAGGTCACGGTGATCGACCGCGACGGCATCGGCGGCTCGTGCGTGCTCACCGATTGCGTGCCGAGCAAGACGCTCATCGCCACCAGCGACCGGGTGACCGCGTTGCGTGACGCCGCCCGCGTTGGCATCGGGACCGCTGGCGTCGACGCCGCCGTCGACCTGGCCGTGGTCAACGAGCGGATCAAGGCCGTCGCCCGCCAGCAGTCCGACGACATCGGGGCCCGGCTGGGCAAGGAAGGCGTCAGGGTGGTGCCCGGCCGTGGCCGCTTCGCGGCGCGGCAGCCGGCGCGCGCGCACCTCGTCGAAGCAGTGGACGCAGGTGGCTCGGTGCTCGAGGCCGTCGAGGCCGACGTCGTCCTGCTGGCCACCGGCGGCACACCGCGCACCTTGCCGACCGCGGTGCCCGACGGCGAGCGCATCCTGTCCTGGCGCGACGTCTACGACCTCAAGCAGGTGCCCGAGCATCTCGTGGTCATCGGCTCCGGGGTCACCGGGGCCGAGTTCGCGAGCGGCTACAGCGAGCTCGGCGTGCCGGTCACCCTGGTGTCGAGCCGCGACCGCGTGCTGCCGGGCGAGGACCCCGACGCGGCTGCGGTCATCGAGCAGGTGTTCACCAGCCGAGGCGGCACCCTGGCCAAGCAGGCCCGCGCCGCGGCGGTGACGCGCACGGCCGGCGGCGTCGAAGTGGAATTGGTCGACGGACGGACGGTCGAGGGCTCGCACGCGCTGATGTGCGTCGGCTCGCTACCCCAAGTCAGCGACCTGGGCCTCGAGCACGTCGGGGTGAGCCTGAACGCCAACGGCTACCTCGCGGTCGATCGGGTGTCGCGGACGTCGGTGCCCTCGATCTACGCCGCCGGCGACTGCACGGGTGTGCTGCTGCTGGCGTCGGTGGCCGGGATGCAGGGCCGCATCGCGATGTGGCACGCGCTCGGCGAAGCGGTCGCACCGTTGCGGCTCAAGACGGTGGCCGCGAACGTCTTCACCCATCCCGAGATCGCGACGGTCGGCGTCGGTTATCAGGCCGTCGCGTCCGGCGCCGTCCCGGCGCGGCAGGTGACCTTGCCGCTGGCCACGAACGCACGGGCGAAGATGCAGGGCCTCACCGACGGTTTCGTGAAGATCTACTGCCGGCCCGCGACCGGCGCAGTGATCGGCGCGGTGGTGGTGGCGCCGGACGCGTCCGAGCTGATCTACGCGCTGGCCCTGGCGGTGCAGCGCGGGCTCACCGTCAACGACCTGGCCTCGACCATCGGCGTCTACCCGGCGCTGTCCGGGTCGGTCGCCGAGGCCGCGCGCCGGCTCATGTTGCACGACGATCTGGATTGAGGGCCTTCATGAGTGCACACGGGGACTATTCACCCGCGGCCCGCGCGGCCGCCCACGACAAGGCCCGCGCCGCCGGGGTGTTCGCCGAGCACGCCGAGGTGATCGTCGCGGCCCTGCCCGACATCCCCGCGGGCCACGTGCTGATCGCGGTCGTGGACGATGCGCACGAGTTCGGCGGCACCCATCACGTCGCGCAGGACGAGATCGTGGCCCGCGTCCCGGTGCTCGAGGGCTCCGGGTGGGCGATGGTCTTCACGCGTGGCACCGACGCTGACGGGGTGCGGCGCCGGGCCGAGGAGATGGCCACCCTGGCCCGCCGCCGGGCCGAGATGATCACCCGGATCCTGACCCGGCGCAGTTAGCCACCGTTAGCCCCACCTCGGGAAGTTGTCCGCGCTTCGCCGGGCGTGGACGCGTCGACGCGCGGACAACTTTCGGGGGGCGGGAAGTTG
>CAXTHY010000119.1:0-9834 GCA_964244175.1 uncultured Jatrophihabitans sp.
AGAAGGCCGGCAACGCGTTGTCCGCTCGTGGGGCCGAGGTGCGCGCGGAACCGATGCGCCAGATGCGCTGGGCCTTCGCGCAGTTCGGCGCCACCGCGTTGGCCGAGATCGACCTGCTGAACTCGTGGGAGGGGATCCTCGCGCCGACCGGCAAGCGTCCGCGCAGCAAACCGCCGCTCATCGTGCGGGGGCCGGCGGCCCTGTTGCGGGTCGTCGAGGCCGCGCCGGTACGCGCCGTCCGCAGCAAGGCTGCCGGGCGCCTCATCGACGCCGCGCGGCGGGCGCAGGACAGCATCGTGGAGACGATCGGTGACGGGGTGATGCTCTACCCGCCGTTCCCGCGGGTCGCGCCCCGGCACCGGACCACCGCGGCGCAGCCGTGGCTGGCGACGAACACCGCGATCTTCAACCTTTACGGCATGCCGGCGACACAGGTCCCGCTCGGCCTGGACGAGGCCGGCCTGCCGACCGGTGCGCAGGTGGTGGCCCGCTCGGGCAACGACCACGTCGCCATCGCCGTCGCCCTGAAACTGGAGCGGGCCTTCGGCGGCTGGGTCGACCCGGCCGACCGCTGATCAGTGGGCCGGAGGCGCTGCCGCCGGAGGCGTACTCGAAGGCGTGCGCCGCCGCAGCCCGGACAGCACCAGCGGCACGCCGACCACCAGCGCCGCGGTGGCCAGGACCAGCAGGAACCCCGACGGATCGCTGGTCGCGTTGTCGACGTACACCTCGCTCAGCTGGGCGCACGCGACGTGGGCCGGTCCGGTGGTCGGCGCCCGGAATGACGCGATCTGATCCGTCGCCTTCGTATCGGTCTGCTCGGCCGTGAGCGACAGCCGCGACACGGCGCCGCCGGTGAGCTCGGCGGCGCACTGCAACGACGCGGGCGTGACGCCGACCTTGAGCTCGGCCGCCACGCCCCCGGGGACCCCCAAGCGGTAGGTCGTGCCGGCGTGCAGTTGGACGTTCTGCGGCGGGGCCTCGCCGGACGTGAACGAGTGCTGCTCCCGCGTCGCCGCGGCGTGGTACAGGCCCCACAGCACGAGCCCGGCGGCGACGAGCAGCAGCCCCACGGCGAGGGCCGCGGGTGCGCGGCGGCGGGGTGCGCTCACGCGGCCCAGCGTAATGAGGGTTAGTGTCCGTCGCCGTGCGGGTGCTGATGCTGTCCTGGGAGTACCCGCCCTTGATCGTGGGCGGCCTCGGTCGCCACGTCGAGGCCCTGGCGCGGGCGCTCACCACCGCCGGGCACGACGTGCGGGTCGTCACCCGCGGCGCGGCCGGGAGCCAGCCGGTCGAGACCCGCGACGGCGTGCGGATCGTCCGCTCGACCGTCGATCCCCTCGCCATCGACTTCACCACCGAATCGTTGCTGGCCTGGTCGCAGGCGGCCGAGCACGCGATGCTGCGCGCCGCGTTGCCCGTGGTGCGGCGCTGGCGACCCGATGTCGTGCACGCCCACGACTGGCTGGTCGCGCAGAGCGCCGTCACGCTGGCCCAGCAGACCGGCGCCGCACTCGTCGCGACGTTGCACGCCACCGAGGCCGGCCGGCACGAGGGTTGGCTGCCCCAACCGCTGAACCGGGCGATCCACTCGGTCGAGCGGTGGCTGGCCCGCACGGCCGCCGACACGATCACCTGCTCGACCTCGGCCCGCGACGAGGCGCTGCAGTTGTTCGAGCTCGCGGCCGAGCGCGTGCACGTCGTCCCTAGTGCGATCGACATCGAACGCTGGACGGCGTCGGCTCGGGCGCGGACCGCGGCCCGGCGCCGCCTGGCACCCGACGACGTGCCCCTGCTGGTCTACGCCGGCCGGCTGGTGCACGCGAAGGGGGTGCAGGACCTCCTCGACGCCCTGCCTCTCATCCGGGCCGCACACCCGGGCACGCGCTTGGCCGTGGCCGGGACCGGTTACCACGCCGACGAGTTGCGGGCGCTCGCTCGACGCCGGCGGGTCGCGCGCAGCGTCGCGTGGCTCGGCTTCGTCCCCGAGGACGCGCTGCCCGCGGTGCTCGCGGCCGCCGATGCCGTGGTCGTCCCGTCGCGCTACGAGCCCTTCGGCATCGTGGCCCTTGAGGCGGCGAGTGCCGGCGTGCCGCTGGTGGTCGCCGCGACCGGCGGTCTGCGTGATCTGGCCGCCCGCCGGGTGGCGGTGGCGTCATACCCGCCCCGCGCGGTGCCGGCGCTGGCCGCGGCGGTCAACCGCGTGCTCGACGACCCGGCCACCGCGACCCGCGCCGCCACGCGCGCCCGGCAGATCGTGCGCCGCGACTACACCTGGACCGCCGTCGCGCAACGGACCGCCGCCATCTACCAGCGGGCCGCGACAATGGTCAGGCGCGGCGGCGGCGGTCCTTGATGACGCGCGCGGGCGCCCCGACCGCGACGCAGTACGCCGGCAGGTCGCGGGTGACCACGGCGTTCGCGCCCACGACCGAGCCCTCACCGATCACCACGCCGCGGCACACCGTCACCTTGGTGCCGATCCACACGTCGGGGTCGATGCGCACCCGCGACTTGACGATCCCCTGGTCCTTGATCGGCATCGTCAGCTCGGCGAAGCGGTGGTCGAAGTCGGAGACGTAGACGTCGTCGGCGAACAGCGCCGCCGCACCGATCTCGACGTCGAGGTAACAGTTGATCGAATTGTGCCGGCCGAGCACGCTCTTGTCCCCCACGCTCAGCGTGCCCTCGTGGCAGCGCAGCGCCGTCCCGACACCGAGGTGCACCCACCGGCCGATCACCAGGCGCCCGTAACCCTTGCGGGCGTAGAGCTCGACCCCGCGGTCCATGAACACGAAGCCACGGACGATGACGTGCGGGTTCGCGATCTTGAACCGCAGGAACCGCCAGTACCGCACGAGGTACCACGGCGTGTACGCCCGGTTGCGCAGCACCCAGCGCAGCGACGCGACGGTGACGAAGCGTGCGCTGCGCAGCCGCGGGTCAGGACGCTGCAGCATCCGCGCCATCCAGACCGAGCACGGCCAGCAGATCCGACGGCGCCGCGCACACCGGTTCGGCGCCGGCCCGTCCCAGCTCGTTGACGACGAAGGCATGCCGCAGCGCGGCGAGGATGCCGGGCGCGGAATCCGACAGCGTCCCGTCGAGGTCGAAGAGGACTACAGCCGCGCGAAACTCCGTGTCATCGGGCCTGCGGATCACTGTGCAACCGCCCGGGTACACAAGGGGTACACATCAGCAACCACGCGTCGCAAAGTAGCAGCAAGCGCGGGGCGGACGGCCACTTCTGTGCAGCGCGGCAGGGGTAGAAATCGCCACGGCGTATTGTTGGCGGCGGTTGATTGAGCAGCCAGCCTGGAATCATGCCGAAGCACGGTGCGGCGTGCAGAGCGTTCAGCTCGGAACCAGACGCCGGGGTAACACCAAGTGACGGCCCCGTGGGCCGGCGTGCCACCACACTCGCCAGCGTGAACGTGACGACGTCCAGTCAACGCGTGAGGTGCGTCGGAACCGCTCATCCGACCCAGGAGACACTTGTGACCGGTCCCGCCAAGGCCACGCCCGGCCGCCCGGCGTCTGCTGCGGTGCGCCGGCTGCGGGTGCTGCTGGTGGATGACATTGCCGATATCCGGGAGTTACTTGGCGGTTTGTTCGCTCGTCGCTCGGATGTGCAGGTCGTTGCCGAGGCGCGAGACGGACAGGAAGCAATCGACTTGGCGGCCGCTTTGCAGCCCGACATCGTTGTGCTGGACGTTGCCATGCCGGTGCTGGATGGCATCTCGGCGCTGCCGAGGCTGGTTGCGGCAGCGCCACAAGCCCGGATTGTGATGCTGTCGGCGTTGCCGGCGGCCTTGCGTGCGTCGATGGCGCTGGCGGTCGGTGCGATGGCCTATGTCGAGAAGACGACCGCAGTCGCGACCCTTGTCGACGACCTGCTTGAAGGCGCGAAGCTGCTCGACGTCGCAGTCCGGCGCCTTACCGAGCAGGTTGATCAGCAACTCGACGCCGACCCGCGACAGGTTCAGCGTGCTCGCCACTTCGTCGCTAACACCCTTGATCGGTGGGAGCAGAGTCCGCTGGCCGACACGATCGTGCTGCTACTCAGCGGATTGGTCACCAACGCCGTCGTGCACGCCCAATCCGCGCCGCGGGTCAGCGTCCGCCTGCTTGCCGACCGTGTACATGTCGAGGTCACCGATCAGGATCCGGACGAGGCCCGCGCGCTTGCGCTGACCTCGGACGGAACGTCGGGACGGGGTCTGGCGATCGTCGAAAGCCTCTCCATGGGTTGGGGAACGGCACTGTTGCCGGCTGGCAAGGTCGTCTGGTTCGACGTTGCTAGAGAGTCAACGTGACGCACGTTGACGACGCAGGGTCTGCGGAGACCGCACGTGTGGACCCGCGGCCTGCTGCGCTGTACTCAGCCGTCTATGACGCGCTTGCGGTCGGCATCGTCGAGACCGACCCAAACCAGCGGATCGTACGGTGCAACGCGGCTTTCGCTGCGATGGTCGGCACTCCCGTCAACAAGATCGTTGGCCGATTCGGATGGGAGTTCTTCCATCCCGACAGCTCACCTCCGGACACCTCGGCGGTCGCCGACCTGCAAGCCGGCCGTCGCTCGTCGTACTCCGCCGACCGAGTGCTGCGAGGTCCGGACGGTTCCGGGCTGGCCGTGCAGACGGACTGGGCGCCGATTCGCGGCGAGACGGGTCAGGTCGACGCGCTCGTCTGTGCGGTGACCGATGTGAATGTCAACGCGCGAACGACTGCAGGCCTGCGGCGGGCCCGGGAGCGAGCCGACGTGCTGTGGCGGCGGGCCCCGGTCGGCATCATCGAATCGACACGGGATGGCGTGATCATCTCGGCCAACCCTGCCCTCGGTGCGATGGTGGGGCGTCACCCTGACGAGCTGATCGACACGTCAGTTGGCCAGCTGGCCGAGCCAGCGGATGCACCGGCGATCGAGGCGACTCTTCGAGACGTGGTCCGTTCCGGCGTGGACAGTTCGGCCGAGCGCCGCTACGTCCGCTCGGACGGCAGCTCGATTCCGGTGCACGTCTCGGCGGCAGTGCTGCATGACGACGAGGGCGTGGTCGACCGGGTGACCGCTTTCGTCGTCGACATCACCGAGGCCCACACGCAGCGCGTCGCCCTGGCTGAGGCGCTGGCCGAGATCGAACTCGCGCGCGACGAGCTTGCCCGCCGACAACACTTCACCGACGCGCTGCTGGAGACCATCGACGTCGGGATCGTGTCCTGCGACGCCGACGGCACGAATGTCTTCCGCAACGGCGTCGAAAGGACGCTGCTCGGCATGACCGGTTCGCTCGCCCGGTCAGCACCGCCTGCCGCCGCTGCCTCGTCCATGGACATCCTCGACGCGGCGGGCGTGCGGGTCGACCCTGAGGAATACCCGCTGGCGCGGGCGCTGCGCGGCGACCCTGTCACCGACACCGACTTCAGGATCGGACCGCGTGGCGGCCCGCACCGCGATGTCGTCATGCGCGGAACCCGCTTCACCACGCCTGACGCAATTGTTCTGGGAGCGGTCGTGGCAATCACCGATGTGACCGCGGAGCGGACTGCGTTACGTGAACTCGCTGCCGAACGGGAGCGGTTGAGCCAGGCGCAGCGCCTCGGTCAGATCGGCAGCTACAGCTATGACACGGTCGCCGGCCGGTACAGGTTCTCGCGGGAGTTATTCCGCATTTGGGGCTTGGCTCCCGATGTGGATCTGGCCGTACTGAGCCGCCAGATGATCCACCCCGACGACCGCGCTCGAGTCATGGACGAGTGGCGGGTTGGAGTGGGCGTGGCCGGCGAGCACAACATCGATTACCGCATCGTGCGCCCCGACGGCTCGGTGCGGCATTTGCGCGTCTCGCGGGAGGTTCACCTCGACTCGGCTGGTAACGCCGTGGCCTGGAACGGCACCCATCTCGACGTCACCGATCTCACCGTCGCCCGGCTGGCGGCAGTCGAGTCGAATGCGCTGTTCACGGCGATCCTCGCCGCGACACCCGATTACACCTTCGTTACCGATATCACGCGCGGCGCCGCCGTCTATGGCTCTCCCGGGCAATCGATTCTGGGCCTCACCGCCGACCAGCTGACGGAGTTCGGTGCGGGCATCATCGCCGGCCTCGCCCACCCCGACGATCAGCCTCGCCTGCGTGCCACGAATCTCGCCGCTCGTGGTCTGGACGATGGGGCAGTCCTGCAGGTTCGCTACCAGGCGCGACACGTCGACGGGTCATGGCACTGGCTGGATCGCCGGGTGACCCCGTTTCGCCGCGACCCCGTCACCGGCCAAGTCCAGGAGGTGTTGGGCGTCATGCGTGACGTCACCGACGAACACGAGACCGAGTTGGCTCTGCGCGATCAGGAGGCACGCTTCCGTGCACTGGTCACTCAGGTGATCGACTACGCGATCATCGGCCTGGACCCGGGTGGCGTCATCAACGTGTGGAACGACGAAGCGCAACGGCTGATCGGGTATTCCGCCCACCAGGCCATCGGCCGACACTTCTCGATGTTCTACACCGAACCGGACCGCAAAGCCGGCCGACCGGATCGCGCGCTGGAACGAGCGCGCGCCCACGGTCGGGTGGAGGGTACGGGGTGGCACCTCGGCGCCGGCGATGTGCAGTTCTGGGCCCACGTCGTGATCACCGCCCTGCACGACGATCAAGGGTTGCACACCGGTTTCGTCAAGGTCACCCGGGACCTCACCACGCAGCACCGTCTGGAGAAGGGGCAGGAATCGCTGTTCGCCGCGGTCACCCACGATCTGAAAACCCCGATCATTGCGATAAAGATGTTCGCCGAACTGATGGCCGATGTCGACCCGGCAACCAAAGCCGACTATGCACAGCGGATCGCGATCCGGGCCGACCATCTCGGCGAACTCGTCAACAACCTGTTCGACTACGCCAAGATCCGCAGCCAATCCACGGCGATGGTGCTCGAACCACTAGCCCTGGCGCCGTTCGTAACATCGATCGTCGACGGCATTGCGCCCGCGATGCAGAATCACCCCGTCACCGTCGAGAACAGCATGCTCGCGGCGTGGGCTGAGCCCAGTGCGATGAGCCGCATCCTGGAAAACCTGCTGGCCAATGCGACCAAATACTCCACAGCCGGCTCACCCATCACCGTGGCGTTCGACGCGTCCACAGACCTGGTCCGCCTGTCGGTGACCGATGAGGGCCGCGGCATCGCCCCAGACGATCTCGACACGATCTTCGACGAATTCACCCGCGGACGGCTGGCTCAGGACGACGGCGGCACCGGACTGGGCCTGGCCAGCGTGCAGCGACTGGTAGCGCAGCAGAGCGGCCGGACCTGGATCGACAGCGAACTCGGCCAAGGAACCACGGTGACAGTTGAGCTGGCCCGCGCGCCCGACACCTCGCACCCCGCCGACACGTCGGTCAGGGTTTCCGGCCGGTGATCTCGGCGTTGTAGAACAGCTCTCGCGCCACGATGCCCTCGAGGCGTTCGTCAACGCGTGAGAGGCGCTGCCAGCCCTTCAGCGCGAACGTCGCCCAGCGCATACCGAGCTTGTCCTTGGGCACCGCGCACTCGAAGGTGCGCACCGGCCAGCCGAACCACGACGCCAGCAGCTCGGAGGTCGCGACCCGCACCTCGACCGCGCCGGCCTTGCGCGCCATGGCTTCGAGCGCGTCGGGGTCGAAGGTGTGCACGTCGACGACCGCTTCGAGCGCGGCCGCCCGCGACGACTCGTCCAGCTCTGCCTGCGGACGCCGCCAGGCCGAGAGCACCGACAGCCGGGTGACCCGGGTGGCCACCCACCAGGTGAAGCGCGAGAGTCGCCGGGCCACGTAGTCGCCCCGCTCGGTCGGCTCGCCGGCGAACACGAACCGGCCGCCGGGCTTGAGCACGCGCAGGATCTCGGCGAAGCAGAGGTCGAGATCGGGGATGTGGTGCAGGACGGCGTGGCCGATGACGATGTCGAAGGTGTTGTCGTCGTAGGGCAGCCGTTCAGCGTCGGCGACCCGGCCCTCGACCTCGAAGCCGAGCCCGCGAGCGTTGCGCTGCGCCACCTCGACCATGCCCGGGCTCAGGTCGGTGACGTGGCCCTCGTCGATGACGCCGGCGAGTTTGAGGTTGAGGGTGAAGAAGCCGGTGCCGCAGCCGAGCTCCAGCGACTTGCCGTAGGGCCAGCCGCCGCTGCCGGCAACGTGCACGAAGCGGTCGCGGGCATAGTCGATGCAGCGCTCGTCGAACGAGATCGACCACTTCTCGTCGTAGGTGCCGGCCTCCCAGTCGTGGTACAGGATGTTGGCGAGCTTCTTGTCGTGCCAGGCCGCCTCGACCTGTTCGGCGCTGGCGTGCGGGTTCGCGACCGCGACCGGCTGCTCGGCCTGCGCGCTCACTGGAACACCGCCTTGCCCGGGCCGCTCGCGATGAACGACTGCATGCCGATCGTGCGGTCCTCGGTCGCGAACAGCGATGCGAACAGGTGCGACTCGAGGCGCAACCCGCTGGCCAGGTCACCGTCCAGCCCCTGATCGATCGCCGCCTTCGCGGCCGCGAGGGCGAGCGCCGGGCCCTTTGCGAACTTCGCGGCCATGGCGAGGGCGGTGGAGTAGACGTCCTCCTTGGCGACGACGACATCGACGAGCCCGATCTCGAGCGCTTCCGGCGCGTCGACGAAGCGGCCGGTGAAGATGATGTCCTTGGCCTTGGCCGGGCCGACGAGCCGCGGCAGGCGCTGGGTGCCGCCGGCGCCCGGGATGATCCCGAGCAGGATCTCCGGCTGACCCCACCTGGCGTTGTCGGCGCTGACCCGGAAGTCGGCGGTCAGCGCGAGCTCGCAGCCCCCGCCGAGGGCGTAGCCGGTCACCGCCGCGATCACCGGCTTGGGCACGCGGGCGAGTGCGTCGAGCGCGGACGTCAGCCGGGCGGCGTCACGCGTCATGTAGGCGTGGTCCTGACCGGCGAACTCCTTGACGTCGGCGCCGGCCGCGAAGACCTTCTCGCCGCCGTAGAGGACGACGGCGCGGATGGCGGGATCATCGCCGACCTGGCGGGCCGCGGCCCGCAGCTCTTCCTGCAGCGCGGTGTTCAGCGCGTTCATGGGTGGTCGATCGAGGCGGATGGTCGCGACGCCGGCCGGAGATCCCGCCGAGCCGTCACCGATCTCGACCTGAACCAATTCCCCCACGACTCACCCTCCGCTCGTCCGCTCGATCCTCCGGAGCCTACGGTGTAGCCAACGCCGCGTCCCGAGGAGTGCAGGCCCCATGAATCTCGGCAAGCTCGAGGAACTACCACCGGTCAAGGCCATCGGCGTCCGCCTGCTCAAGGTCCACCAGGAGATCTACGTCCGCAGCGGCGGCCGCATCGGGCACCGCCTGTTCGGCACCCGCAACCTGATCCTGCGCACCGTCGGCGCCAAGACCGGCCAGCCGCGGACGAACGCGCTGAGCTATGCGCCCGACGGCAAGGACTACGTCATCGTCGCGTCGATGGGTGGCGCCCCCACCTCGCCCGGCTGGTACCACAACCTGCGGGCCGAGCCCGACGCCGACATCCAGATCGGCACCCGGCACATCCCGGTCACCGCCCGCGCCGTGCTCGGCGACGACCCCGACCGCGAGCGGCTGTGGCAGCTGGTCAACGCGACCAACGACGACCGCTACACCGCCTACCAGCGCAACACGAAGCGCACCATCCCGATCGTGGTGCTCAGCCCGCGCTGACCTCAGGCTTGCGGCCCCGCGCCGAGATCATCGGCGACGTCGCGAGGTCGAGCGTCCCGGCGTCGGTGTTGGCCAGATGCTCCTCGATCTCGGCCGCCGTGGCGAGGCCGGCGGCGACGAGCCGGTCGCGGATCTGCTCGGT
>CAXTHY010000120.1:0-9749 GCA_964244175.1 uncultured Jatrophihabitans sp.
TGTGGATCTTCGCGAGTCGCTCGGGGAACGGCACGTCGCATTGTTTTCGCAGCTTCTTGACCGCCGCGACCCAGTCGGTCATGAGGTGGCCGACCTCCGAGAATGGCGGCGGTGTCATTCCCTCGGGGAACGGCTGGATGTCGTGCCGGCGCCAGTTCCCCGGTTCCTCGTCCGCTGTCGCATGCGGGTGCGGCGCGACGTTCCAGACCGGCTGCATCGCGACGTGGTGGACGGTGCGCACCTCCTGCAGGGTCAGCAGCTTGCCGTTGGTGGTCCAGTCGCCGGGATAGAGCGCCTGTCCGTAGACCCATCGGGCCGCTTCGGCGTAGCCGACGACCTCCATGTACTCGCGCAGTTCTTTCGCACCGACGGCGCGGCCTTCGTCGAGCAGCTTGCGCACCTGGTTGAGGACGAGCGTGTTGCCCTCCAGCGCGGTGGAGTGGTGCGCCTCGCGGTGCCACAGGTCGTCCCAGATGTCCTCGGCCTCAGCTGGGCTGGGCAGGCCGCCCATGCGCTCGCGCAGCTCGGCGATCGCCTCTTCGAGACGGTCGTAGATGCTCTGCCGTGACGAGCGCCCGCGGGCCATGTCTGCCTCCGCTCATCTCGAAATTGTTGTGCTCGCCGCTAGATAATCCAACGCAACACTTTCGGTCCTGGACAGGCTACCTCAGAAAGTGTTGTGTCTGGCGCGAAGTAAATGCAACACAACACTTTTGACGGCTACGAGCGGGGTGGCGGACAGACTCGAAGGCGGCAAGAGCCGGTCGTCGGCGTCGGGGAGCCGGCCCAGGTACTGCTGAGTGGTCTGGATCTGCTTGTGGCCGAGGCGGTCCATCGCGGCCTTGAGGTCGGCGCCGTCGGCGAGCGTCCAGGTCCTCCTCGACTACCTCGACAGCCACGCCGACCCCATCTTCTGGGGCTAGCGGATGTCCAGGTCGTCCGCGTGCTCCCGCACTCTGGCGATTACCTCGTCGAAGGTCGGTGGTGCGTCGGCACCGTAGAAAAGGTCGCGCATCGCTGCGTCGTGCTCTGCTCGGAGTGGCGCGGCGAGCGGGCCGCCCGGATCGAAGGCCGCTGAGGCAGCGAACCCACCTGGCGGGACCGGAAGGTCAGGGTTCTTGAATGACTCCGAGGCGGCGCTGTTCAGCATCGCCTTCAATGCGTTCTTGGCGGCGTTGTTCGAGGGATAGGAACCGACGACGGCCCGAACTGCAGCGCACCTTCGAAGAACCGTCGGGCCGCATCGGCATCGCGGCGAGTGGAGACCAGTGCGTTAATCACCTGACCGTGCTGGTCCACGGCGCCGGTCCTCCACTACTACCTCGACAGCCATGTGGACCCCATCCGGGGCTGAAGCCCCTCGGGTTTTGGTAGTTCGACCTCCCTCGTACCGTGTTTTATCGTCAAAGCTTATTTCTTGTATTATCCTGTTTCTCGTCATGAGAAACGGATTACTTAGAGAAACGACCTTGATCAGTGACGCTCTCCGCAGCGTGACTGCGCTGCTACCTGCTTCGTGGTCGCTTGCCGAAGCTGCAGATCGCCAGACCGGGCGGCGCCGACTCGACGCAGGCGTGGACCTGATCGCGCCGAACGGTGACGGAGTCTCGTTCGTGGTCGAGGCTAAGCGATCAGGTTCTGTGCCGACGGCCCTTCTGCTGCCGGTGCTGCGCGAGCTGGGACGACCAACCGAATCACCCGTGCTGTTCCTGTCGGACTACATCGGACCGTCACTGCGTGCCGCGTTGGCCGATGAGGGCATCAGCTTCGCTGATGCCACCGGCTGGGTCCGGATCTTCACAGACCGTCCCTTGATCGTTCTGACTGGAAAGGGAGCCGACCGATCCCCGCGTGCCCGTCAGGCCAGCGCCGTCACGCGCCTCAACGGGGTCGCGGCCAATCGCACGATCCGAGCGTTGGCGGCAACCGGGCTGCCTGTTGGTGTCCGGGCTCTTGCCACCGCAGCCGACGTTTCGCCAGGTTCGGTTTCCAAACTGCTCGTCACCCTCGCGTCCGAGGGGATCGTCGACCGGGACCAGAACGGGGGCGTCGTCGCCGTACGGCGACGCGCGCTGATTCGACGTTGGGTGCGTGACTACTCCTTCGCGAAGTCCAACCAGTCCGTTGGCTACTACATCGCCCCCAGGGGCTTGGACCGGACGCTCAGTCGGCTCAATGAGTGTGGTGCAGTCGCGATCACCGGGTCGGCCGCCGCCCGGCGGTACCTGTCCGAGGCGGTTATCTCGGTTGTCCCGCTTCGCCTGCTGGCCCTGTACGCGTCCGACACGTCAGCGGTCTCCGGGGCATTGGGACTGATCGCGGCCGAGCCGACCACCGCGAACGTCGTCCTCGCCGTGCCGCAGGATGGCGACATACTCCCGGCGGCCGACGAAAGAGAACCGGCAGTTGCCCCGCTTGCTCTTGTGGTTGCCGACCTGCTGACGCTTCCCGGACGATCGGACGCCGAGGCCGAACAACTCATGAACGCGCTGGCGGCCACCGATCAGGCGTGGAAGGAGTGAGATGAGCGACGCTGCACCTGAGTACGTCGCCGCACGCCGCGTCCTGCTCGACGCGCTCACCGCGCTGGAGGGTCACCTCGGCAGCTTGATCCTCGTCGGCGCCCAGGCGGTCTACCACCACGCTGGCGAGGCCGATCTCAACCTGGCGTTGATGACCACCGATGCGGACCTCGCGATCAACGCGGCCAACCTCGCCGATGCGCCCGAGATCGGAGCAGTGCTCAGAGCCGCAGGATTCGTGCCCGGACCGAATCCCGGTCATTGGGTCGCCCCCAGCGACGTTGCCGTCGATCTCATGGTGGTGCCACATCAGGCAGGGACGACCAAGGCGAGCGCTCGTGCTGCCCGGTTGGCGCCGCACGAGAAGCTGACAGCTCGCATTGCCCACGGGCTGGAGCCGGCGCTGGTCGACCACGAAGTCGTGACGATCGTGGCACTGGAACCGGGCGACGACCGATCGTTCACGCTGCGCGTGGCAGGTCCGGCGGCGTTGCTCACGGCCAGGCGATCAAGATCAGCGAACGACTGCGACAGGTCGACACGCACCCGGACCGACTCAAGGAAAAGGACGCGCTCGACGCGTTTCGCATCCTGCAAGCCATAGCGACGCCCGACCTCGTGCTGGGCTTCCGGAAGCACGGTGAGGACGACCACGCCTGGGCAGCCACGGATGAAGCCCTTGAGGTGTATTGCGAACACGCGTCCGCCCAGACTGGGCGTATCGCGCTGCTGGCTGCCTCCGCGGCGCAAGGTGACCCAGCTGTCGCGCCGGCCTTCGCTGCGCTGATCGGGGAGTTGCTCGCCTCGCTGCGAGCCTAGGCTGCCTCGCCGAGATTGCTCACGACGTGCCGAACCAACTTCGCGCCGACGCGAGCCAGCATGTCGGGCTTGGCAACTCGCTCGATCGCCTCCTCGGGGGTGAACAACCTCCGGTCGAGGCACTCGCGAACCATCTGCTCCAGCTCGGTCCTGTCAAGCTCCGGCGCGATGTCGATAACCGTGCGCAATGCAGTTGTGCAGCGGATGCCCCTGATCGACGTGATGTCAGACTCCGGGATGTCGTCGTAGTGGACGATCACGTCTTGACCGTTCATGGTGACGCGCTCGGTCAGGCACCCGTTGGCATCGACATAGATGTCGTCATTCCTCTGATCGCGTGACATGAACGAGAGCGTAGGACGGCTCCGTCGGGCGATCGGAGTTATCCACAGCGGCGACGAAATGCGATGGGCGGCAGCCGTGTCGCCCTCCTCGCTTACCTCTTACGGCTGCGGATGATTTCGAAGGCGGCGAGCGCGCGGTCGTCGGCGTCCGGGAGCCGGCCCAGGTACTGCTGGGTGGTCTGGATCTGTTTGTGGCCGAGGCGATCCATCACGGCCTTCAGGTCGGCACCGCCGGCCAGTAGCCAGGAGGCGTGCGCGCCGCGCAGATCGTGAAAGCGCACCCGCTGGTTGAACTTCGAGCGTGCGACGGCCGGAAGCCAGACGCGGGTGCGGAAGACGTTCCGCGAGACAGGCGAGCCCGTACTGGTGGAGAAGAGAAGGTCGTCGCCTCGCCTGCCGGTAGCCATCTGGTACTCGCGGATGTCCTGGCTAAATCATCGTAGTTGCGCGGCAAAGGGGTCCTGCGGCACCAGTAGCGAACTTGTACCGGTGCCGGCGCGCACCCAACCGGGTGGCCGAGTGGTGGATATACATGGGTGTGGCAACGGGACAGGTCGCATCCTCGATGATTGCTGCCGCGCCCGATGGTGCTGTGAAGTTCACCGAGTGGGTTCGCCCGCACTGGCCTGCTATGCACGCGCTGGCTGACCGGATGAGCCGAGCCGGTAGTGGGGAGGACGTGCTGCAGGAGTCACTCGCTAACGCGTGGCGACATCGCCACGCGTTCGACCCTGAGCGTGGAGGGACTCGAGCATGGCTGTTGGCGATCGTGGCGAACCAGGCGCGGCGGTCCTACCGAGGCGCGCCGCCAGCGGGCCGGTTGAAGGACGAGGCAGCAGTCGGAGACGACCACGGAAACCTCATTCAGCGCATCGACATCGCCACCGCTATGCAACGACTGTCCGAGCGGCAGCGACTCGCTGTCACGCTGCACTACTACCTGGGATTGAGCACAGCCGAGTGCGCAGACATCTTGAATTGTTCAGCAGGCACCGTCAAGTCGACCTTGTCAGACGCCCGCCACCAACGCGTCCTGTTGGAGGACGACGACCGTGATTGACATCGATCGTGAAATCCGCGCCGACGCTGGCCGGTGGCGAGACCACGAACTGACGCCGCCTCCGGATCTCGACAAGGCCGTGGGTTTCGCCCTCTACCACAGCGGGCGTGGCAAGCAATTGAAACGACGCGCGTCGGTTATCGGCAGCGTTGCCGCCACGGTGGTCTCCGTCGTCACCATTGCCGGCGTCGCGCTCGTCCGCAATTCCGGTTCAACCGCGACCTCCGCGACACAACCGGCTCACTCACCTGCCCCTGCGCAGACGTCGGCTTCGCAGCATCCGTCCGGGCTTGTGAACGTCGGCGCCGTGAAGTGGGGTGCACCGGTCCGTTCTGCACGCGATCAGCGGGTCATCTATCTCAAGCCTCTTGACCTGCCTAGCGGTGTCTGTCCGGACCAGGTCACCGCGATCCGAACTTACGTCACAGAAACGTCTAGGACGGTTCGGGTCCGCCTCACAGGTTACGCAGCGCAACCAGCGAAGCCTCAGTATTGCGATCTGATTCCGAACCACCTTCGACCCAAGGTAACCCTCCGGGAGCCGCTCAACGGGCGCGCGCTGATCGACGCCAGCAGCGGCATGTCGCACGCGGTGCTCGACCCGGCTTCTGCACCACAGTTCACAAACACACCGCTGGGTTGCGTCGTACAGGACCCCCTGGAGTGGACTCCAGTGATCAACACGACGAACATCCTGTGCGAGGACGACATGTCCAACGTCGAGGCACAGATCTGGTACGCCCCAGTTGGCGCCTGGGAACACGAGTACGGCGCGCCGAACGGTGTCCACGAATCCCCAGCCACAATTCGCGGCGCGGAGGCACAGGTTTGGTATGACTCCGCCACGCCGACCTGGACGCTTCTCTGGACCATCAGTACCGGCCGCCAGATCATCCTCATGGTCCTAAATACCGCCGGCAAGACCATGAACCGCCAGCAGATCATCGCGCTGGCCCGATCGATCAAGAACCCGTCGAAGTAGCGGACGGGCCGCACTTTCACTGCTGGTCCGCGCCAAGCGTCACAAAGTTGCACTGGAACGGGCGGTCTATCAAGCATCGTTGGCCGTCGTCGTGACCGCGAAGGATCCTCAGCCCCATCGCGCTCTCATGCCGCGTTGAGCGCTAGCCGCGGGCTGATCCGCGTGTTCGCGTCCACCCGTGACAGGGGGATCAAGCACACTCTTCTGCCGATCTGCGTGTCAATTCGCGCCGAGCGACGGCGATCTTGTGCAGACTCGCCCGTCCCCACGCGCGAGTCTGCACAAGATCGGAACTCGGAACCGGTTCTGCCGAAAGCCGGTAGTTGCTTGACGGTCCTGGCGGACGCGGCCTACGACAGCCCGTCCAGCTCTCGCGAGTAGAGAACGGGTCGTCCAGAATGTTTACGTGGCGCTCTAGTCGCTCGCGCTCTCCGCTCGACGGGATCGTCAGCGCACTGATCTGGCGAGCAGCCGGGGGTGGCGCCCTCTACGCTCGGACGGAGCGCCATCCACCAATACCCGAACCACCCGCTCCATCCCACCGGAGGCACTCATGCGTTTGAGATTCGTCAGACCCGGCAACGCGGCCCAAGCTATCGCCAGCCCGCTCCAATCGGTCGCCACTGAGCTCGTCCCAGCGCTGCAGGAAACCTCCGCCGTCGTAGCGCGGGACCGCAGCGGGTCTGGAAAGTGCTCATGACCCTGCTCGACCACGTCGTTCTTCAAGTCGACGACTTGAACGCCGTCCGCGACTGGTACGACCAGATCGTCAGCGTGGCCGGGGGTGCGCGAACCTTCGATATGCCGAACCTGATCGGGTACGCCCTACCTGGCCAACCGGCCCAGCTGTTCTTCTCCCTGGCGACCGACCCCGGTGGTCGCCAGACCCACCTTGCGCTCAGGGTCGAGGACGAGGCGACCGTCCGACGTGGCCACGAGCTCGCCACCGCCCGCGGCGCCGAGATCCTTCACGAGCCCCGGCTGTGGCCGGAGTACGGACCCGGCTACTACGCGGTGTTCATCCGCGACCCGGCCGGAAACAACCTCGAACTCAAGTGCCAAGCCTCGACGGCCCCGCCAACGCTCTCGACGCAAGCCGTCACGCCCGCGACCGTCACAGCCAACTGACCCTGACACGACGGAAGAACGAGCGTAGACACGCGTAGAGTCTGGCCCCCGTCTACGCAGGTCTACGCGCTACCCGGCCGGTCTACGGTCCGGCGACCGACGCAGCACTACTCGGGCACGATCGTGAACGCCTGACGGTGTGCCGGGCGGACGATGTCGAAGTCGCGGCGGTTCAGCGTGGCGACGGTCTCGACGCCGAGCCGTTCGGATACGGCGATGATCGAGGCGTCGGTTTCCTCCGAGGTGTCGGTCGGCGTACTGCGCACCAGCTGAGCGATGCTTCGACAGCGTTACGACGCGCGACGTTGCGCCGGAATGGTCGTCTTGCGCTGCTGCTCGTCTCGTCCGCCACCGCCCGGCGACCTTGTTGTAAACGAAGTCAAAGGTCGCAGTGAATGCGCGTATCGCGACTTCGCCGATCCACGCAACAAACGCAGTCCGCGGAGCTGAAGATCAATTCGGCGAACACGAAACCTTACCTCCACGTCCGTGCCGCGCAGCGGCTCTGCCGGCTCTGCCGCGCTGGGTGCTCGCGTACCCGTCGATCTGGTCGGTATCGGCGCAGCGCGGATATCCGGTGCGCCACGCATATCGATTGCTAGGCATGCCCGCCCGGTATAAGGACGCGGTGCTCGTAGGCCATCACGACTGCATGCAGGCGGTCCCGCGCGGCCAGTTTGCCGAGCAGTCGCGCGACGTAGGTCTTCACCGTGGCCTCGGTAACGTACAGTTCCCGACCGATCGCGTTGTTCGACAGACCGCGAGCAATCAGCCGGAGGACGTCGAGCTCACGCGGGGACAGGCGTGAGAACGGACCGGCGTCGGCGACGGCGCGCTCGACCTCGGCGTGCGCGGTGAAGCGCTCGATGAGCCGGCGCGTGACCGCCGGCGCGAGCAGCGCGTCACCACGTGCCACCTGGTGAACGCCCGCCACGAGTTGGTCGCGTGGGACATCTTTGAGCAGAAAGCCCGACGCGCCCGCGCGCATGGCTGCGTACACGTGCTCGTCCAGGTCGAAGGTCGTGAGTACTAGCACGCGGCACGATGTGCCGGACGCAACGATGCGGCGGGTGGCCTCGATCCCATCCATCACCGGCATCCGCACGTCCATCAGCACGACGTCCGGATCGTGGTCGCGGACCAGGTTGACGGCGAGAGCACCGTCGCCGGCCTCAGCGACGACGTCGATCCCGGCGAGGGTCAGGATGAGTCGGAAACCCGAGCGCACGAGCTCCTGGTCGTCGGCCAGCACCACCGTTGTCATGAGGACGGCGAGCCGGCGGTCGGGATACTTGCGTGGATCCGCCATCCGCCGTCGTCGGGCAGCGGGCCAGCGTCCAGTTGCCCGCCGTGGGCGAGCACCCGATCGTGCAGTCCGCTCAGCCCGTAGCCCGAGTCAGCCGGGTGCGCGATGCCGGCTGGTCCGTCGTCGAAGATGTCGATGACGAGCCTGGCGTCGGTGCGTTCGACGGTCAGGGTCGCGTTGGCCCTTCCAGCGTGCTTGCGGACGTTGGTCAGGGCCTCCTGCACGATTCGATACGCAGTTAGATCCAGGCCGGCGGGCAGATCATCGAGCGAGCCGCACACCCGGACTTCGATGCGAACGCCACTGGAGCGGAACTGCGCAACGAGCCGATCGATGTCGCGCATGGTCGGCGGTTCGGGTACGGGCGGGTCGTGGTCCTCGTGCAGGACATGCAGAACGCGACGCATCTCCTGCAACGATTCGCGGGCGACCTCATGAATCGTGTTCACGGCGCCGGCGGCGAGGGCCGCGTCGACCCGAAACGCAGCGAGCGCGGCGTCGGACTGCACCGCAATGATGGTCAAGGCGTGGGCCACGACGTCGTGCATCTCGCGCGCGATGCGAGCCCGTTCGGCCAGCACTGCCAACGCTTCGGCCTGCTCCCGCTCGGCCGCGAGCTCGGAGGTCAGTCGTCTCAGTCGCTCGGATTGGGCTCGCTGCCGCCTCAGCGCCTTGCCCGCCAGCCAAGGGCCGCACACCAGCAGCGCGCTCGCGAAGTACTCCGACACCCCGTGGTGCGCGACGACGTCATCGCTCCAGAACGCCAGGCAGCCGACAGGCGGCGCAAGCCACGACCATGACCGGGCGTAGGCGCCGACCGTGTACGACATGACCAATGCGGCCGTGGTGACGGCGTAGAAGGGAGCTGCGTCACCCGTGACCGCGGTCGCGACCGCACCCAGCACGAAGGTCACGGTCATCGCCGGCAGCGGCCAGCGGCGGCGCCACGCCAGGGGCAGCACACAGGCGACGAGCACCACGCCGCGCAGAACCCCGACTGCGTTCTGATCCGGGTGACGGACGCCGAGCTCGATCTGCGCCGCGACCAGCACAGCGAACGCGAAGAGCGCGTCGCCACGCACGCGCAACCACGCCCAGACACGCACGCCACGACCATAACCGCGCCGACACCGCCCCGATGTCAGCCGAGCGGGCGACACATGTCAGCCGTCGAACCGACGCGGCGGCCCCGCTCAACCGCCTAGCGTTCGCCGCGCTGGTGACAGACACCAGCGTCGAGAGGAGCCACCATGACCATCCTGTTCCGCTGGCGCACCGCAATCATCGCCGCCGTCGCGTTCGTCGCATGCCTGCTGATCAGCCACCAGACCAAGGACACCACCGGCGTCGAAGGCGCCCTCTCGTGGCTGACCTTCATCGGCATGTGGATCGCAATCGCCATCTTCGCCGTGGCCATCGCCGGAGCGACTATCCAAGGCGCCCGCCGAACCAGACACTGAAGCATGGAAGCGGTCAGAACCGGCCACCCGCGAGACCTCCCAGCGGCGCCGACCCCATCTTCTGGGGCTAGCCGCGCTTGTAGCGGCTCGCCCGGTACTCCTCGACCCAGCGCTTCGAACTGCGCCAC
>CAXTHY010000121.1:0-9687 GCA_964244175.1 uncultured Jatrophihabitans sp.
TCTCGGGGTGATGGTGCCGGCGCAGAAGATCCTCGACGCCGCGAAGGAGCACGACGCCGACATCATCGGGCTGTCCGGGTTGATCACCCCGTCGTTGGACGAGATGGTCAACTTCGCGTCAGAGATGGAGCGTCAGGGCCTCGACATCCCACTGCTGATCGGTGGGGCCACGACGTCACGCGCGCACACCGCGGTGAAGGTCGACAAGAAGTACCACGGGCCGGTCGTGTGGGTGAAGGACGCCTCACGCTCGGTGCCGGTGGTGGCGGCGCTGCTCTCCGACGAACAACGTCCGGCGCTGCTGGCCGACCTCAGCACCGACTACGACTCGTTGCGCGAGCGCCATGCTGCCCGCAACGACGCCAAGCTCATCGTGCCGCTCGACGCCGCCCGCGAGAATCGGACCCCCATCGACTGGAGCGATTACCGCCCGCCGCGTCCGCACCTGATCTCCCAGCAGCTGCGCGACGTGCACACCGACGACTACCACCAGTCGGTGCGGCCGACCCAATTCGTCAAGACCTTCCACAACTACTCCCTGAGCGAGCTGCGCGAGTTCATCGACTGGCAGCCGTTCTTCAACGCGTGGGAGATGAAGGGCAAGTATCCGGACATCCTCAACCACCCGGTGTCGGGCGAGGCGGCCCGTAAGCTCTGGGACGACGCGCAGCAGATGCTCGACTCGATCATCGACGAGAACTGGCTACGGGCCGACGGGGTATTCGGGCTGTTCCCGGCCAACGCCGTCGACGGTGACGACGTCGAGGTCTACACCGACGAGACCCGCCGCGAGGTATTCACGACCCTGCACATGCTGCGTCAGCAGACCGAGCACCGCGCCGGCGTGCCCCACCGCTCGCTGGCCGACTTCGTCGCCCCCCAGTCGACCGGGCTGCGCGACTACGTGGGTGCGTTCGCCGTCACCGCCGGCCTCGGCAGTGAGGCCAAGGTCAGCGAGTTCAAGGCCGCCCTCGACGACTACAGCGCGATCCTGCTCGAATCGCTCGCCGACCGGCTGGCCGAGGCCTTCGCCGAGCGGCTGCACGAACGCGTGCGCACCGAGTTCTGGGGTTACCAGCCGGACGAGGCGCTCAGCTCCGAGGCGCTGCTCAAGGAGCAATACGTCGGCATTCGGCCGGCGCCTGGATATCCCGCGTGCCCGGAGCACACCGAGAAGCAGGCCCTGTGGCAGCTGCTGGACGTCAAGGCCAACGTGGGCATCGAGCTCACCGAGAGCATGGCCATGTGGCCGGGTGCGTCGGTCAGCGGCTGGTATTTCTCGCACCCGCAGTCGCAGTACTTCGTGCTCGGCCGGGTGGGCCGCGACCAGATCGAGGACTACGCCGCCCGCAAGGGCTGGAAAGTCGCCGAGGCGGAGCGTTGGCTCTCGCCCAACCTGGCCTACCGCACCGACGACGAGTGACCGGGCCAGTCGTGCTTGCCGCGACCGGGCCCGCAGTGCCAGGCTTGACCGGTGATTTTCATTGTCGTCAAGTGGTCCGTACGCCCTGAGCACGCCGACCAGTGGCTGTCGACGGTGCGGGACTTCACCGAGAGCACCCGAGCCGAGCCGGGCAACCTCTTCTTCGAGTGGTCGCGGTCGGTCGATGACCCGAACACCTTCGTCCTGGTCGAGGCGTTCGCCGACGGTGACGCCGGTGCCGCCCACGTCCAGTCCGAGCACTTCAAGGCCGCGGTCGCCCTGTTGCCTGACTACGTCGCCGCCCCGCCGGAGATCATCAATGTCGAGATCCCGGATGCCTCGGGCTGGTCGGAGATGGCCGAGGTCAAGCCCCGCTAGCCCGATGCGGTGAGATAGACCCATGGACACCTACCGTCGCGGCGAGCTCACCTTCGATGTGACCGACTCCGGGCCCACTGACGGCGATGTCGTCATCCTGCTGCACGGGTTCCCGCAGAACCGACACTCGTGGCACCTCGTCACGCCGGCGCTCGTCGCGGGCGGCTTTCGGGTGCTGGCCCCCGACCAACGCGGCTATTCACCCGGCGCTCGACCGGCCGGGCGCCGGGCGTACGTCACCCGCGAGCTCGTCGATGACGTCGTCGCCCTCATCGACACGGCGGGGGCCGAGCGGGTCCACCTCGTCGGGCACGACTGGGGCGCGCTGGTGGCCTGGGCGACGGCCTCGAAGTATCCGCAGCGGCTGCACACGCTGACGTCGGTCAGCGTGCCGCACCCGGCGGCGTTCGCGTGGGCCCTGCCCCGCGGACAGCTGCTCAAGTCCTGGTACATGGCGCTGTTCCAGCTGCCGGTAGTGCCCGAGCGGCTCGTGCCCAGCAACGTGGGGGTGCGGCTACTCAGTTCCGAGGGACTCACCGCGGACCAGGTCCGCGGGTATCTCGAGCCGCTCGGCCGCGACGGAATGCAGGCGGCGCTGAACTGGTACCGCGCCATCCCGTTCTCCCGCGATCCGGCCTACACCCACAAGTCCAGCGTGCCGACGCTCTACGTCTGGAGCGACGGCGACGTGGCGTTGGGACGCAAGGCGGCCGAGGCCACCGAACGGTTCGTCACCGGGCCCTACCGCTTCGAGGTGCTGCCCGATGTCAGCCACTGGATCCCGGACGAAGCGCCCGACGCCCTGAGCGCGCTGCTGCTCGAGCACATCGCCACTGCGTGAACCCTCGCGCACACGACCGAAGAAGCGGTGACGGCACCATCGAAACGCGTGACGGCCTGCAGGCTGTGCTCTTTGATATGGACGGCACCCTGGTCGACACCGAGCCGTACTGGATCGAGGCCGAGTACCGGCTGGTCGCCGAGTTCGGCGGCTCCTGGACCGACGAGGACGCGCACGCACTCGTCGGCAACGCGCTGCTCGACTCGGCCGAGTACCTGCGCGATGTCGGCGGCGTGCGACTCGACCTGCCGGTGATCGTCGAACGGCTGCTCGACGACGTGGTCACCAGCGCTCGGCAGGAAATGCCGTGGCGGCCGGGTGCGCTGGACCTGCTGGCCGAGTGCCGCGCCGCCGGCCTCCCGTGCGCGATGGTGACCATGTCCTACGAACGCTTCGCCGCAACGGTCGTCGATGCAGCACCGGACGGCTCGTTCGCCGCCGTGGTGACCGGTGACCAGGTGACCCGCGGCAAGCCGGACCCCGAGGCGTATCGGGTCGCGTGCGAGCGCCTCGGCGTCGAGCCCGGCCGGACTGTGGCGATCGAGGATTCACCGACCGGCCTGGCGTCGGCCGAGGCCGCCGGCTGCGTCGTCATCGCCGTTCCGCACCACGTACCGATCGAGCCCGGCCCCGGACACTCGCTCGCCGCGTCGCTGGCTGATCTTCGGCTCGCCGACCTGGCCGCACTCGTGCCAGGCTGACGATCATGCCGGCCTCGATCTGCGACGTGCTGCCGAGTGCCGCCGCGCTGCTCGGGGTGCCCAGCGGCGATGACCGCCTGGCGCTCGCCGACGATCTGGGCGGGGTACGTCGGGTGCTTGTCCTGCTGGTGGACGGCATGGGCACGCATCTGCTGCCGGCCATGGCGCCGCACACGCCGATGCTCGCCGCGGTGCTGCGCGGCGAGGTGGGCACGCTCGACGAGCTGTCGTGCACCTTCCCCTCGACCACGCCGACGAGCCTGGTCTCGCTGGCCACCGGCACGCCACCGGGAGTGCACGGCGTCGTCGGCTTCACCGTGCGGGTGCCGGGTACCCGCCGGATCCTCACCCACATCACCTGGGCCGACGATCCGTCGCCGGCACTATGGCAGCCGGTACCGACCTGGTTCGAGCGCATCGCCGCCGCCGGCGTCCCGACTCGGGCGGTGCTGCCGGCGGTGTTCAAGAACGGCGGGCTGACGGTGGCGGCGTACCGCGGGACGCACTTCATCGGTGCCGGTGAGCGGGCCGACTATGCGCAACTGCTCATCGACCAGCTCGGGGATGGTCCCGGCCTGCTGTACGGCTACACCGCCGATCTCGACACGGCCGCGCATCTGTTCGGCATCGATTCACCTCAGTGGCAGCTCGCCGCCCGCGGGGTGGACCGGCTGCTGACGCGGCTAATCGAAGCGTTGCCCGGAGACGCGGCGCTGCTGGTCACCGCCGACCACGGCGGCGTGAACGTCGCACCGGACGCGCGATTCGACCTGGGCACCGATGCCCGGCTGGGTGCCGGCGTGGATCTCGTGGCGGGCGAGCCCCGCGTGCGGTACCTGCACACTGAGCCGGGGGCCAGTGACGATGTCGTGGCGGCGTGGCGCGCCGTGCTCGGACCCGAAGCCGACGTCATCACCCGCGACGAGGCGGTGGACCGCGGCCTGTTCGGCCCGGTGTCCGACGGCCACCTCGAGCGTCTCGGGGACGTGATCGTCGTCTGCACCGGCGGCGCGGCCGTGCTGGCCACCGGTCACGAGCCGCCCGAGGTGGCCAAGCTGACCGGCTTCCACGGGTCGCTCACGCCGTTCGAAACCGCTATCCCGCTGCTGCGCGTGCGCGGCTGACCCTCGGCCGGCGGTTCGTCGCGCGGATCGGTGAGGACCGGGTTCGGCGGGAACGGCGGCGGCGTGCCCCCGAACGCCGGGCAGCGTGCCTTGTGGTCGCACCAGTCGCACAGCCGACTGGGGCTGGGGCGGAAGTCACCGGTCTGCATGGCCTGCTGGATCGCGGCCCAGATGGCCAGCACGGTACGCTCGAACCGGTCGAGCTCATCGGCATCGGGGGCGTAGCTCAGGGTGTCGGAATCGGCGAGATAGATCAGCCGCAACTGGCGCGGCACGACACCCCGGGTGCGCCAGAGCACCAGTGCGTAGAACTTCATCTGGAACAACGCCTTGGCCTCGAACGCCTCACGCGGCGTCGCCCCGGTCTTGTAGTCGACCACCCGCATGTCACCCGCGGGGGAGAGGTCGATGCGGTCGACGTAGCCGCGCAGCCGGACGCCGTCGGTGACGACCTCGACCAGCTGTTCACGGGCAGCGGGTTCGAGCCGGGACGGGTCTTCGAGGGCGAAGTAGTTGCCCAGCAGGCCGGCGGCGGAGTCGAGCCAGCCGGCGAGATCGGTGCCGTCGGTGTCGTCGGCGAACAGTGAGTCGACGTCGGGATTCTCGGTCCGCAGCTGCTGCCACGCCTCGGGGAGCATGGCCTGGGCGGCACCGACGGTGCGCTCAGCCGCCGGCAGGTCGAACAACGACTCGAGCACCGAGTGGACGAGGGTGCCCCGGGACGCGGCCCGCGACGGCGCCTCGGGCAACCGGTCGATGCAGCGGAACCGGTAGAGCAGCGGACAGGTCTTGAAGTCGGCAGCCCGCGAGGGCGACAGCGAGCCGACGATCACGGGCGGCAGCGACGTCGGCAGCTCCGTCGTCTGGGTCATGTCTCGCACCCTAGGCGCGGGGTGCGACATTTCCGGGACGTGACCCTCGCACGCACCGATGCGGCTCAGAAGAAACCGAACCGGCCCAGCGGCCAAAAGGTCAGGAACGCCTTGCCGATGACCGAGGACGTCTTGATCGGGCCGAAGGCTCTGCTGTCGTGCGAGTCGCAGCGGTTGTCACCCATGACGAACAGCTGACCACTGCTCACGTGCCAGCTCGAGCGGTTCGGCGGCGGACTCGTCGGATGCTTGTTCAGGTGCCCGTTGCACTTCTTGTTCACGTACGGCTCGTCGATGCGCAGGCCGTTGACGTACACGTCGCCGTGGCGAAGGGAAACGGTGTCGTCGGCGATGCCGATGACCCGCTTGATCAGCACCTTTTCCGGGGAGTTGTCGCCAGGCGGACGGTTGAACACGACGATGTCACCGCTCGAGATGTCATGTGACACCTTCTCGACGAGGATGTGGTCATTGTTGCAGCCGGGGCACCCGTGCAACGTCGGTTCCATCGACGGCGACGGGATGAAGTAGGGTTGGACGACGAAGACGCGCAGCAGGATGGCCGCGGTCGCCGCGATCGCCACGAGGACGAGGAGCCGGAACAGGGACCGCCACAGCCTCGCGCGGCCCTTGGCGACGGACTTCTCGCCGTCCTTGCCGCCTTCGCCCTTCTTCGCGGCCTTCTTCTCGGTCTTTTTCTCGGCCTTGCGGTCAGCTTTCCTATCGACGTGGTCGGCCTGCGGTTCGGTGGCCTGCAGGAAGCGCGAGATGTCCGGTTGATTGTTGCGCCCGAGGGTCTCGGGGTCGGCATCGCTGCGTGCACCGGACGGTGGGTGCGGGGGCGGCGGCGGCCGCAAGGCCGCCAACCCGATGGGCGCGGCGGCAGCAGCGTCGGCGGCCGCCCCCGCCGCGTCTGTGGTCGGGGTCGGCGCGTCTGTGGTCGGGGTCGGCGCCTCCGTAGTCGGGGTCGGCGCCTCCGTAGTCGGGGCCGGCTTGGGCCGGGGGCGCGGGCGCTCTCTGGAGCCGGCCGAGGGGGGTGCCGGCGCGTCGGACGGCGGAGCCGGGCGCGGGCGCGGTCGGTCGGCCGCCGGTCCGCTCACCGCCGGCTCCGGCCGGGTCGGGCCGGTCGATGCGCCGGTCGGCCGGCCGACGACCGCTGCGTGTCGTGGCCTCGGCGGCTTCGGTGGATTGGGCGCCTCCCGCCACCAGCGGCGCGACCGGCCGGCGCCGTCGTCGGTGGACGCCGCGTCGGCGCGGACCGTGCTCTGATCGTCGTCGTCCCCCACCCGCGTACGGTAACTGTTTCTCCCTGAGTCTGCCCCGGGTCGTGTCCGGACCGTGCCCGTAGCATCGCGCTCGTGACCAGCCACCTGCCAGCCGCGCGATGAGCCCGGCGCCGGGATCCGGTCCGTTCGAAGAGGGCGAGCGCGTCCAACTGTCCGATCCGAAGGGCCGGCTGCACACGGTCACCCTCGCGACCGGCAAGCAGTTTCACACCCACCGCGGCGCGATCGAGCACGACGCGCTGATCGGCTCGCCCGAGGGCAGCGTCGTCTCGTCAACCTCTGGCACCTACTACCTCGCGCTGCGTCCGCTGCTGAACGACTTCGTGCTGTCGATGCCGCGCGGTGCCGCCGTTATCTACCCGAAGGATGCCGCGCAGATCGTGTCCATGGGCGACATCTGCCCGGGCGCGACCGTGCTCGAGGCGGGCGCGGGCTCGGGATCGCTCACCTGCGCACTGCTGCGGGCGGTCGGCCCCACCGGCCAGGTGCTCTCGTACGAGGTACGCGACGACCACGCCGAGTTCGCCGTGCGCAACGTCGAGATGTTCTTCGGTGCGCGTCCGCCGAACTGGACCCTGCGCCAGGGCGACGTCATCGCACACCCGGCCGACGAGCAGGTGGACCGCGTCATCCTCGACATGCTCAGCCCGTGGGAGGTGCTCGAACCGCTCGCGCCGGCGCTGCGCCCGGGCGGAGTGCTGATCGGCTACGTCGCGACCACCACGCAGTTGTCCCGCCTGGTCGAGGCGCTGCGTAGCGACGGCGGTTTCACCGAGCCGGCGGCGTGGGAGACGTTCCAGCGAGGCTGGCACGTGGTCGGGCTGGCCGTGCGCCCCGAGCACCGGATGATCGGGCACACCGCGTTCCTCGTGTCGACGCGCCGGCTGGCGCCGGGCGTGACCGCGCCGACCCGGCATCGCCGCCCCACCGCCACCGCCGGTTAGGACGCCCGGTTAGGACGCATCGGGGCCGGCGACCTCGACGCCGTCGTCCTCGCGGACGACATGGATGCAGTCACCCGGGCACTCTTTCGCCGAGGAGATGACGTCCAGGCGCAGGGAGGCGGGGACCTCGGCCCGCGCGCCCGGCGTGTCGAGCAGATCGCCGGTCCCGTTCTTCACGTAGGCGAGACCATCGACGTCGAACTCGAAAACTTCGGGCGCGTACTGCACGCACAGCCCGTCGCCGGTGCACAGGTCCTGATCGATCCACACCCGTAGCGGCTCGCTCATGACGGCGAAACCGCTCTGTGATAGCGCGCGAATTCGGTTGCTCGGAGGTTTGCCACACCTCGAGCCTAGATCCGGAACGCGATGACATCTCGTGTGTAGGGTGGGATTTCGCGAACACTCCGCGCGACTTTTGGGATCGGTTGAGCTGGGAGGTGGCCGCCATGGCGAATGAACCGCGTGGGCAGGACCGACACGACCCCAATGATGCGGACCTTCGCCGCCGTACGGCGTTCCTGGAACAGGAACTCGAACTGCTGCGGGCGAAGGCCAGCGAGTCCCCGCGCCACATGCGCCTGCTCGAGGACCGGCTTACCGAGGCCCAGGCCCGCCTGGCCGCGCTCAGCGACCGCAACGAGCGCCTGGCCGGCACGCTGCGCGAGGCCCGCGAGCAGATGGTCCAGCTCAAGGAAGAGATCGACCGCCTCGCCCAGCCGCCGAGCGGCTACGGCGTGTTCCTCGAGGCCTTCGACGACGGCACCGTCGACATCTTCACCACCGGCCGCAAGCTGCGCGTGGCCGTTTCGCCCGAGGTCGACCGTGACGCGCTCAAGCACGGCCAGGAGGTCATGCTCAACGAGGCCATGAACGTCGTCGCCGCGCGCGGTTTCGAGCGGGCCGGCGAGGTCGTCATGCTCAAAGAACTGCTCGACGGCGGCGACCGCGCCCTGGTCGTCGGGCACACCGACGAGGAACGGGTCGTGCACCTCGCCGAGATCCTGCGGGAGAAGCCGCTGCGGGCCGGTGACTCGCTGCTGCTCGAGACGCGCTCGTCCTACGCCTACGAGCGGGTGCCCAAGAGCGAGGTCGAGGAACTCATCCTCGAAGAGGTCCCCGACATCGACTACACCGACATCGGCGGCCTGGGCTCACAGATCGAGCAGATCCGCGACGCAGTGGAGCTGCCGTTCCTGCACGCCGAGCTGTTCCGCGAGCACCAGCTGCGCCCGCCGAAGGGCATCCTGCTCTACGGTCCACCCGGTTGCGGCAAGACGCTGATCGCCAAGGCGGTCGCGAACTCGCTGGCCAAGCAGGTGCAGAAGGTGCACGGCGGCGACGAGAAGGCCACCGCCTTCTTCCTGAACATCAAGGGCCCGGAGCTGCTGAACAAGTACGTCGGCGAGACCGAGCGGCACATCCGGCTGGTGTTCCAGCGGGCCCGGGAGAAGGCCTCCGACGGCACGCCGGTCATCGTGTTCTTCGACGAGATGGACTCGATCTTCCGCACCCGCGGGTCGGGCGTGTCCTCCGACGTCGAGAACACGATCGTGCCGCAGCTGCTCAGCGAGATCGACGGCGTCGAGGGCCTGGAGAACGTCATCGTCATCGGCGCGTCCAACCGCGAGGACATGATCGACCCGGCGATCCTGCGCCCGGGCCGGCTCGACGTGAAGATCAAGATCGAGCGGCCCGACGCGCAGGCCGCCGGCGACATCTTCGGCAAGTACATCCTGCCGGGGCTGCCGATCCACGAAGAGGACCTCAAGGAGCACGGCGGCGACCCCGAGGCCACGGTTGCGAGCATGATCCAGCACACCGTCGAGCGCATGTACACCGAGTCCGAGGAGAACCGCTTCCTCGAGGTCACCTACGCCAACGGTGACAAGGAGACGCTCTACTTCAAGGACTTCAACTCCGGCGCGATGATCCAGAACATCGTCGACCGGGCGAAGAAGATGGCCATCAAAGACCTGCTCACCACCGCTCAGCGCGGGCTGCGCATGCAGCACCTGCTCGCCGCCTGCGTCGACGAGTTCCGTGAGAACGAGGACCTGCCCAACACCACCAACCCCGACGACTGGGCGCGGATCTCCGGCAAGAAGGGCGAGCGGA
>CAXTHY010000122.1:0-489 GCA_964244175.1 uncultured Jatrophihabitans sp.
AGATCTGGGCGGTGGGGAACAGCGCAGTGCCGTGCGCGTCCGCGAGCCAACCGATGTGGTCGGAGTGCAGGTGGCTGAGGCAAATCACGTCGATGTCGGCGAAGCTGAGTCCCTGCGCCCGCAGCTGTGTCGGCAGTCGACCGCCCACCAGTATTCCGCGGCCGCGGGAATCGCCCGGTCCGTACCCGGCGTCGACAAGCACGGTCTGGTCGCCGGGCAACACGAAGCACCCGAGTGGCATTCGCACGGGCTCCCCATGCTCTTCTCGCAGCGCTCGGTACGCGGCGTTCGGGTCCGCCGAAGACCCGAGGAAGTCCGGCATCGTCGCGATAGAGAAGAACCCGTCCGAGAGCGCCAGCAGTGTCCGATTGCCGATCGCCAGACGTTCGGTGGCGAGTGTGGACACCGGGTCGTGTGCCAGTGGGTAGTGGCCGAGGGCCGCCAGCTCGTCATCGTGGCTGTGCTCTGGGCTGCTGCCCTCGTGCAGGT
>CAXTHY010000122.1:499-9209 GCA_964244175.1 uncultured Jatrophihabitans sp.
ACCGGTCACCGTGCCTTCCCCCTTTGGGAGCGGGTCATGTCCGCGTCGATCACGTAGTCGCGTAGCCGGTCGCGGTACGCCTCGGCAACCTCGGAGAAGCTCCAACCCCGCCCGGGCACCAACGAGCCCTCGACCGGCCGGGGCCGGCGCACGATGGAAAGCCCCTCGTGGTCGATGCGCAGCACCTGCCCGGTCACTTCCTCCGCGAGATCGGATAGGAGGAAAGCGATGGCCGCCGCATTGTTGTCTGCGGGGAGGGACGGTGCCGTGGGCGCGTCGATCCCGTGCCTGCTGCGGTAGGCGTCGTTGTGGGTGACCATCTGAGTCAGACCCATGGGTGACACTGCGTTTGCCCGGATCCCGTGCGGCGCGAGGTCGATAGCGGCGCCGTAGGTGTACGAGGCGACACCGCCTTTGGTCGCTCCGTAGACGCTACGGTGCCGCACGCCGGCATGGGCGCCGGACGTCATGTTGACGATGCTCCCGCGACCGGCGGGTCGCATCACGGCGGCCGCAGCCTCGGTGCCCCAGATGCATCCCAGCAAATTGACCCCGACCATCCGCCGGACGGTCATCTCGTCGAACTCGCCGACGTCACCCATCGACGTTGCGAGCGCGGCGTTGTTCACCATGCCGTCCAGGCCACCAAACTCCGAGACCGCAGTACGAACCACGGCGGCTACGTCGTCCGGGGAGGCGACGTCCGCCGTGACGGCCACCGCCTGGCCACCGGCGCGTAGTTCACGCGCCAACTGAGAGACCGTGGTGCTGTCGATGTCGGCGAGGACGACCTGCGCACCGTGGGTCACCGCGAAACGTGCGAAGGCTGCGCCAATCCCGCGGGCCGCCCCGGTCACGACAACTGACTTGCCGTCAAGCGGTCGCTGATCGGACACGGGCACATGCATGAATACCTCCTACGGTGGGGGTGCCGTCCTGCATGCTGGTCGCCGCCGGGACTCCACAACAGGGTCCAGTGGTCAGATCACAGCTGCTCGACGTCTAGCAAGCGCCCCGCGTGCCGAGATGTCAGTCAGTTGTCAGCTCGAACGGCGTGGCCTCGTGGTCGCCCGACGCCGTGCCACTGTTGCCGACGAAGGCCCCTGCGTGTCAACGTCGACCCGATTTCACCGGAGGAACAGTGATCTTTTCAAGGTCTTGCCGTCACCCATCACGTCTGCCGGTGCGCGTCGGTGCACTTGCTGCCAGCGCTGTGCTGCTGGTAGCGGGGCTGAGCGCGTGCTCAAGCGGGGCGTCCAGCGCTGGCGGCAACCCCACCGAGATCGTCCTGGGCCTGCCGGCGCCCCTGACCGGACTCGGCGCGTCGGTCGGCGTACCGGCCGTCAAGGTCGCTCAGCTCACCGTCGACACGATCAACGCCAACGGCGGGATCAAAGAGCTGGGCGGTGCCAAGCTCAAGCTGCTCGTCCAAGACACGCAGAGCAACCCCACGAACGTGGGAACGATCCTGCGGCAGATGGCCGCGAAGAAGGTGTCCGCCTTCATCGGGCCGTTGCTGAGCTTCGAGACCGTACCGAACGTCCCGCTCATCCAGAGCTTGAAGATCCCGACTTACATCAACACCGCGGACCCGTCACTGACAAAGAACAATGTTGGCGGGTACATCTTCCGCATCCAGGCAAGCGCCACGCAGGGAGCGCAACGCACGGTTCAGTTCATTGACTCGCTCATGACGGCGGGCACGATCGACAAGGCGATCAAGGTTGGCGTCCTGACCACCAATACCGCGCCCGGCCCGGCCATCGGCACCGAGATGGATTCGCAGCTTGATAGCTTGGGTCTGAGTGTCACCAACGTGACCTACGACGGGACGCAGACAAAGGACTTCGGCCCGCTCGTCGCCAAGCTTGCGGCGGCAGACGTTGACCTTGTGGTCGGCTACCAGACACTGGCCGAATCACCGTTGCTCGCCCAAGCCGTCGGCCGGCAGAGCTGGCGGCCGAGCGTCGGCTTCATCCGCAACTTCACTGCAGAGTCGAACGCCACGTTCCGGACGCAGAACATGCCGACGGTGCAGGGCTGGGCCGCGCTGCAATACGTGGCGGGCCTCGACAGCTCGGCGTTTCCAGACCAGGTGCGTAGCCTCGCCACCGCGTATCAACAGAAGAACGGCTCCTCGCTCGTCGACAGCGGTGCCGCTCAGCTCGCGTCGAACGTCGCGCTGGTCGCCGACGCGGTCGCCAAGGCCAAGAGTGCTGATCCGCAGGCGATTGCCGACGCGTCGCGCGGTCTCACGTTGGACAATGCCAAGGCCTCGGAATACCCGTACTACGTCACCGCTGGTGGTGTGAAGTTCGACCAGAACCAGGACAACAGCGCCTGGCAGGGACCTATCATTCAGATCAACGGCACCGGCGGCATCGACGTGGTCTACCCGCAGGACGTCGCCGACGCCACGTATCACGCCGGCAGCTGAGCAGTCCGAGACGGGAAGGACCCTCATGTCAGCCGCTGTCTTGTCGGGCCTCGCGGTAGGCGCGGCTTACGTCCTGATGTCGCTGGGCTTTACGCTCGAACTGGGAATCGCCGATATTGTCAACACCGCGCACGGAGCGTTCGTGGTCGCCAGCATGTACGCCACGTTGGAGGTAGTCGGGGCGGGAGTACCCGTCTACCTTGCGATAGCGCTCGTGGGACTGGCCGCGGGCGTGGTGTCGTATCCAGTTTATAAGCTACTCATCGAGCCGGCCCGGGCGCAGTCGGGTCACCGTATGCAGTTGGTGGTAACCCTGCTACTGCTGTCCGGACTGACCGTCGTCTTCCAGTTGGTGTTTGGCGCGGACGTGCAGTCGCTCGGTCATCCCTTCGGGACGGTCTCCCTGCTCGGAGGGACGCTGAGCACCGCGCAGCTAGTGGTCATCGTGTGCGCAGTGGTCATCTCCGTCGGTCTGTTCCTGGCCGCTCGTTACACCGAAATCGGCAAAATCGCTTACGTCGCGAGTCTTTACCCACTCGGCGCGCGCTCAGTCGGGATTCCCGTACAGCGGGTTTACGAAGCCGTGTTCTGTCTGGCTGGCGCACTCGCTGGGATCGCCGGTGGCTTCATCGTGACGTTCCAGTCGGTCGAGCCCACGCAGTCGTTGCAGTTCGTCATCGTGGTTTTCCTCGTCACTCTCGTGGGGCGGACCCATCTGCTGGGCTGCCTATTCGTTGGATTTGGCTACGGGGTTGTGCAGGCGGTCCTGGGCTACAGCCTGGACAACTCGATCTCGGGCACGCTGACGCTCGCCGTGCTCCTCGTAGCGTTAGTCGCCGAACGTTTCCTGCGTTTCGTTCCGCGCTTGGTCTGGAGCAAATCCGACCACCAGCTCGAGGAAACGGTGGCCCGAACATGACGCTGACCCGGCCCCACGAGCGGCGCACGCGTTCGCCTCGCGACAACCGCTCGGCCCGACCGAGCGGTGCGATGCGGATCGGCACCTGGACCAGCGTGACAGGCACGCTCGGGTTCTTCGCGGTCGCGCTCATTGTGCCCGCGGTGAATACCTACTCGCTGCCGTTCTTCGCCGCCGCAATGGTATTTCTCGTCCTGTGCTATGCGTGGAACGTGGTCGGCGGCTTCCTGGGTGAGCTTTCCATGGCTCACATGATCTTCTGGGGCATCGGTGCGTACGGCGTGACCCTGGCGGTGCAGCACGGCGCGTCGGCTTGGGCTTCGACGGTGGTGCTGGCCGTCGCGGCCGTGGTGGCCGGCGTCGCGCTGGTGGGCCTCCTCGTGGTAGCGGGTCTGTCTGACCTGTTCGGCGCCGCGATCTTCACGCTGATCCTCGGCACACTGGCCGTCAGCGTGGCGTCGGGAAGCACGGTGCTCGGGCGAACCGACGGCATCATCGTCCCTGCCGTTCCGGACGCCGGTCCATTCGCGTTGTACCTCATCGTGTTCGCCTTAGCCCTGCTCGCAGCCGGGTTGAATCTCGGGTTGTCCCGGTCGTCCCTCGGACGACGCTGGCTTGCCATTCGGGACGATCCAATCTCCGCACAGGTCACCGGCGTGAACCTGCTGGCCAACCGAGTGATCGCCTACGCACTGAGCGCGGCCTTGTGCTGCCTCGCGGGCAGTTACCAATCGGTCACCGGTGGTTTTGCATCGCCGGACGTCTCGTTGTCGGCGAGCTACCTGATCCTGGCCATCCTAGCTGTGTTCGTCGGCGGTCCTGGCACGTCGCTGGGTCCGCTCGTTGGCGCGATCGTCATCTACGGCTTGCAGCAGATCGTGCTCGCGGTGTCGACCGGCGTGCAGACAAGCTTGTACGCCTCATTGGGCGAGTTCGTGCTGGCTCTACTGATCCTGCGGTTCGTCCTGCCGCGCGCACGGACGTCTGACCTGCTCACTACGTTGGTGATGTTACTGGTGCGTCTGTCTGGGCGTCACCGTCCGCGCACGGCACCGGCGGACGTCGTGGTCCCACCGGACCTGGTCGCGGCGCTTCGCGGTCATCGGAGCCGGCAGGGCCACTCGGGTGGGGCCGAGCGAAAGGGAGGTCTTGAGCTGCGTGACGTCCGCAAGTCATTCGGACAGGCAAGGGTTCTGACCGGCGTGTCGTTCACGGTGTCTCCGGGTGAGGTGGTCGGAGTCGTCGGCCCGAACGGTGCCGGCAAGTCGACGATCTGCAACCTCATCTCCGGTGTGGAGCGGGTCAGCGGCGGGTCCATCAGCATCGACAGCGTTGACGTTGCCTCGTCGTCGGTCCACGGTCGGGCCGCCCACGGCGTCGGCCGCAGCTTTCAGAATCCGCGTCTGTTCCGTTCACTCAGCCTGGTCGAGAACCTCGACCTGTGCAGCGGACTTGGTCGGCCCGAGGCGCGGACAGCGGTCACGTCGATGGGCATCAACGACCCGGACGAGCGCTATGGCGACGACCCAGACTTCTACGCCCGCCGGCTGGTCGAGGTCGCGAAAGCAGTTTATCTCGGTGAATCCGTGCTGTTGCTCGATGAGCCGCTCGCCGGGCTAACGCCGGACCAGCACGACGTGGTCCTCACCATGGCGCGACAGGCCGCCGATCTCGGTGCCAGCGTCGTGATCGTCGAGCACCTCATCCCAGTGATCGCGCCCGTGGTCGACCGCTTGGTGGTGCTGCTCGACGGCCGCATCATCGCCGATGGGCCCGCCCGTGATGTTCTCACCGACGACGCCGTCGTCGATGCGTACCTCGGCTCGGCGGCTGTGGGCATCGAAGAATGAACGTTCTCGAAGTGCGCGGACTGTCCTCGGGTTACGGCCCGCTCCAGGTCCTCCACGGTGTCGATCTCGCCGTGCCGACAGGCGGCGTCGCCGTCGTGGTCGGTCCCAACGGCGCGGGCAAGAGCACGTTGCTGGCCACTGTCGCAGGTGTGGTCGCCATAACCCGTGGCGCGGTGCATGTGAATGGCGCCGACGTCACGCGCAGGTCGTCGACCAAGCGACTGCGCGGTGGCCTTGGGTGGGTCCCCGAAGGTCGTAACGTGTTCTTGCACCTGTCGGTGCGTGACAACCTCGCGCTCAGCGCCCGACTCGCAGGCATTCGTTCGATGTTCGACGAGCGGGTTGAAGAGGTGTTCGAGCTGTTCCCCGTGCTCGAGCGGAAGTTCAAGGATTCGTCCGGAAGCATGAGCGGCGGCGAACAGCAGATCCTCGCGCTGGCCCGCATGCTCATCAGGCGACCCAAGGTCGCACTACTGGACGAGCCGACGGTCGGGTTGGCACCGGTGATTGTGGACCGGCTCGCGGCTGCCGTGGCGACGACGAAAGCCGCCGGAGTGGCCTGGGTGATCACCGAGCAGAACCTCGGTTGGCTAGCGGGGATCGCGGACACCGCGCATGTCATGCGCGGCGGCCACTTACGCGAAGAGCCGGACACGACACTGCTGCGCTCTCGGGATGCGGTGCGACGCGCCTTCTTCGAGGACTGAGCCTCCGGTGGTGGGGCACGACGAGCAGAAGGCGCGGATGACTTGGAAGGGGGACTTTGATGAGTGACGCGGTGATCATGGCGGCCGTGCGTACACCACTAGGCAAACGCAACGGTGGCTTGGCGTCAGTGCACCCGGTCGACCTGTCCGCGCTGGTTCTGTCGGCACTGGTGGATCGAGTGGGTCTCGATCCGTCGCTGGTCGAGGACGTCATCTGGGGGTGTGTGAATCAGGTGGGCGATCAGGGGTCCAACGTGGGCCGGTACGCGGTGCTCGCCGCCGGCTGGCCGGAGACGGTGCCTGGGACGACGATCGACCGCGCCTGCGGGTCGAGTCAACAAGCGGTTCAGTTTGCCGCCGCAACCGTCATGGCGGGTATCGCCGACATCGTCGTCGCCGGCGGGGTCGAGTCGATGTCGAGGGTGCCGCTTGGCGCCAACCGGGCCACGGGGGAGCCGTTCGGGCCACGAGTCAAGGCGCGGTACGGCAGGGAAACTTTCAGCCAAGGTGAGGGTGCCGAGGCACTCGCCGATCAGTGGTCGTTGTCACGTGCCGACCTCGACGAGTACGCGGCCCGCTCGCACTCGCTGACCGCCGCCGCGGTTGACTCTGGTGCTTTCGACGAACAGATCGTGCCGGTAACGGTGGGCGACACGGTGGTGACCGCGGACGAGGGATTGCGACGGGGTACGACCATCGACACGCTCGCGTCGCTGAGACCCGCGTTCCGCCCAGAGGGCAAGATCCACGCCGGGAACGCCTCTCAGATCTCGGACGGCGCGGCCGCCCTACTCATCATGTCGTCGGAGCGCGCGAAGTCCCTGGGGATGCAGCCGATGGCGCGGTTCCACAGCGCGGCTGTTGTCGGCGACGACCCCGTGACGATGCTGTCAGCACCGTGGCCCGCCACGCTCGCAGTCCTGACGCGAGCCAGCCTGACCGTCGGTGACATGGGTGCCTTCGAGGTCAACGAGGCTTTTGCGCCGGTCCCTCTGATCTGGCAGCGCGAGACCGGCGCCGATCTCCATCGGATGAACCCCTTAGGAGGAGCGATCGCTGTCGGGCACCCGTTGGGCGCGTCCGGTGGCGTGCTCATGACGAGGCTGCTGCACCACATGCGCGATCAAGGTCTTCGGTACGGCCTGCAGACCATGTGCGAAGCCGGAGGTCAAGCCAACGCGACCATCCTGGAGCTGATCCAATGAAGGTGCAAGACGCGGTGTGTCTGGTGACCGGCGGAGTCGGCGGTCTCGGCGCCGCCACCGCGCGCCAGCTGCTGCGAGACGGTGCACGGGTGGTGGTGGTGGATCTGACCGAACCTCCTCCGAATACGTTTCCCCAGCGGCAGCCCACCTTCGTCCGTGCGGACGTCACCTCGGCGCAGGAGATGGCATCGGCCCTTGACGTGGCGTGCGAGCGGGGTGAGTTGCGAGCCGTGGTCCATTGCCCGGGACGAGGTCACCCTCGTCGGATACTCGACCGTGACGGTGTGCCGTTCCCGCTCGAGGACTACGAGCGGGTCCTGCAGCTCAACGTGGTGGGCACATTCAACGTCCTGCGTCTCGCGGCCGCGCGTATGGCGAGCAACGAAGCGCTTGACGGCGAGCGCGGAGCGATCGTGCTGACCGCCTCGGTCGCCGCCTACGAAGGCCAGATCGGTCAGATCGCGTACGCGTCGTCGAAAGCCGCGATCGTCGGCATGACCCTGTGCGCGGCGCGGGATCTCGCTGACCGCGGCATCCGAGTCAACACCATCGCGCCCGGTGTGTTCGACACTCCGTTGCTTGGGCGGCTGCCGGACGCCGTGAAGGACGCACTCGACGCTTCGGTCCCGTTCCCCTCTCGGCTAGGTCGGCCCGACGAGTTCGCAGCACTCGCCGCGGTGATGCTCGCCAACATCTACCTGAACGGTGAAACGGTTCGACTCGACGGCGCGCTGAGGATGGCTCCGCGGTGATGCCCTTGCCGGTGACAGACGTCGTGGACTACGCCGAGGACAACGGCGTGGCCGTGGTGACGATGAACCGTCCGCGTGTGCGGAACGCGGCTAACCTCGCGATGGCGCAGGCCCTGGCGGCGATTGTCGATCACGTCGACGCTGACCCGACCATCCGGGTCGTCGTCCTCACCGGCGCGGGTGGCACGTTCTGTTCGGGCATGGACCTCAAAGCCTTTGCCGCAGGTGAACGTGCCGCCGTGTCCGGACGTGGGTTCGCCGGCTTCACCGCACGACCGCCGCAAGTCCCGGTGGTCGCTGCGGTCGAGGGTGCGGCGGTCGCCGGCGGGTTCGAGCTCGTGCTCGCGTGCGACCTCGTGGTCTGCGCCGAAGACGCCAGGTTCGGTCTTCCCGAGGTATCACGTGGTCTGGTGGCCGCCGGCGGTGGATTACTGAGGCTTCCGGAGAGGGTGCCGCGCGCGCTCGCGATGGAGGTCATCTTCACGGGGGATCCGTTCGGAGCTGACCGCGCCGCAGCCATGGGACTCGTCAACGTGGTCACCGCTCCGGGCCAGGCGCTGTCAGGCGCCCTCCTGCTCGCACGCCGCATCGCGGCAAATGGACCGATGGCCGTGAGGGTGAGCAAGGCCATCGTCCTTCAATCATCGAGCTGGTCACCGGTCGACGCGTACGCCGAGCAATTGGCGGTTGCCGCGCCGGTGTTCGCTTCCGCGGACGCGAAGGAGGGCGCATCCGCGTTCACCGAAAAACGGACGCCGATCTGGCGGGGGCTCTGAGCTGTGCCGTCGACCTGGAGACGATCACAATGACGAGAGGCGTCTTCCTCGCCTTCACCAACCC
>CAXTHY010000123.1:0-8870 GCA_964244175.1 uncultured Jatrophihabitans sp.
TCGGCTTCGAGCAGGTCTGCCACCGCCTCACCACGCTGCAGCGCGCGACCGCGCTGATGCAGGAACGCGCCACCAACGGCACGCCCTACGTCTTCCTCGGCCTGCCGTCGTCCATCTGCGGGCCGTACGACGACGTGGTGCTGCCGGCGATCGGCACCCAACACGACTGGGAACTCGAACTGGCCGCGGTCATCGGCACCGAGGCCCATCAGGTGAGCGCAGCCGATGCTGCGACGCACGTGGCCGGCTACGTCATGGTCAACGACCTGACCACCCGTGATCGGGTGTTCCGCCAGGACATGCCGTCGCTCGGCACCGACTGGCTAGCCGGCAAGAACTCGCCGACCTTCCTGCCGCTCGGCCCGTGGTTCGTGCCCGCCCAGTTCGTGGCCGACCCGATGGACCTGCAGATCACGCTGTCGCTCAACGGGAAAGTCATGCAGGACGAGGGCACGGCCGACATGATCTTCGACATCGCGCAGCTGATCGAGCACGTCTCGTCGATCACGCCGATGCGGCCCGGGGATCTGCTGCTGACCGGGTCTCCGGCCGGCAACGGCGCGCACTACGGGCGTTACCTGCGCGACGGAGACGTGATGGAGTCGACGATCACCGGCCTCGGCACCCAGCGCAACCGGTGTGTCACAGCGTGACCGTACGAACGATAGATGTGCACGCGCACGTTGACGTTGCCGCGATCGGGCCGCTCGTGCAAGGGCAACCCGGCCTTGCAGAGGAGCAGGCGGCCCAGTTCGCTACGTTCGGCGCCGACTCGACCAAGCTGAACATCGAGCTGATGTCCACGACCTACCGTCCGATGCTCGACGACGTCGAGGTGCGGCTGGCGCACATGACCGCCGGTGGTGTGGACGTGCAGGCGGTCAGCGTCGCGCCGACGCTCTACCACTACTGGGCCGAAGCAGCGCTGGCGGGCGAGATCGTCGCCGCGGCCAACGAGGAGATCGCGCGCCTCGCGAACGCCCAGCCGCAACGGGTGCTCGGACTGGCCGCCGTGTCGCTGCAGCACCCAGAGCTGGCCGCCGAGCAGTTGCGCACCGCGACCGAACAGCAGGGCCTGCGGGGCGTGGAAATCTCGACCAGCGTCGCCGACCGCGACCTGTCCGATCGCGACCTCGACCCGCTCTGGGCCGCGGCCGAGACCCTGGGCTCATTCGTGTTTATCCACCCGTGGGGCTGCAGCCTCGGCTCGCGGCTCGTGCCGTCCTATCTGGGCAACGTGGTCGGCAACCCGACCGAGACGACTATCGCGCTGAACCATCTCGTGTTCGGCGGGGTGTTCGACCGCTTTCCCAACCTGCGGGTGTGCGGCGCGCACGGGGGCGGCTACTTCCCGCACTACCTCGCGCGAGCCGACCACGCATATGACGTGCGACCCGAGAGCCGCACCATGGAGCGACGGCCGAGCGAGTATCTCGACCACATCTACTTCGACTCGCTCGTTTATTCGCCCGGCGAGCTGTCCCGGCTCGTACAAGCCGTCGGTGCCGACCACATCGTGCTTGGTACTGACTACCCGTTCGACATGGGCGTTGCCGATCCGATCGCGCGGCTGGACGCGATCGGACTGCGGCAACCCGAGCGAGATGCGATCGCCGGATCGACCGCCGCTCGCCTGCTCGGGCTCAACTGACCGGAGCGCTCACCAGGCCGAGCTTGTCGGCGAGTTCGACCAGCAGCGCGGGCAGCTCATCGATCGACGCCGCCGCACCGAACAGGTAGAAGTCGGGACGCGCCACGACCACCTCGTGGCCGCCGGCGGCCAGCCACGGCAGATAGGCGTTGTCGACGTCCTCGAGCACCGTCACCGGGCCGGACGACTTGAGCGACGCGCCCGGGGCGACGAAGCGCACGACGTGGGCGCCGAGGCGCGCGATAGTGTCGAGCGAGGCGCGATCGAGCACCGGCTCGAGATCGACGGCCGAGGCGATGACGAAGCCGGTGCCGACGACCTGGTCGAAGAGTCCGGTCCTGCCGGCTTGGTCGGCGACCCGCGCCTGCAGGCCGAGTTCGCCGCCCGGTCGAACCGGCTCACCGAGCGGTCCCGTGTGCACCACGCCCGCGCCGAGGATCGGTGGGGGGACGGGAGGCAGGGCGAGCTCGGGACGGCCTTCGGCTTTCAGCATGACTTCGTCGCGCCCCGCGACCTCGTTCGGGTCGGTCAAGCAGATGACGTTGCCCAACTCGACCGACATCTTGATCGAGTGCTGTATGTGGGTCGAGCGTTCGCTCGTGTAGGTGTCGAGCAGCGCGGCACCGGCCCGCCCGGACAGCACGAGATCGAGTTTCCAGGCGAGGTTGATGGTGTCGCGGATGCCCGAGCACATGCCCTGACCGGCGAACGGCGGCATCAGGTGCGCGGCGTCGCCGGCAATCAGCACCCGGCCTTCGCGCCACCGGTCGGCCCACTGGGCCTGGAACGTGTACACAGTGTGCCGTTCGAGCGTCGCGTTCTCCGGCGTGACGTTCCACGGCTCGAGCAGCCGCCACGCGGTCTGCTCGGTGTTCAGTTCTTCGATCGTTTCGTGCGGTAGGCGCAGGAACTCCCAGCGCCGCTTACCCGGACCACCCGATACGCGCGTCGTCGGCCGGATCGGGTCGCAGATCTGCAGGTTGGACGGTGACCACGCCCGGCCGTCGTGGACAACGACGTCGACGATCAGCCAGTCGTAGAAGAAGCCCAGGTCGGTGATAGTGGTGTCCATCTGCGGGCGGACGAAGCTGTTCGCCCCGTCGCAGCCCACGACGAACTCGGCCGTCAACACGCGCCGCGTTCCGTCCTCGTCGCTGGCGGTCACCTCGACGTGCTCGTCACGCTCCTCGATCGCCACCGCGCGCAAACCGCGCCACAGCTCGATATTGTCTAACGATTCCGCCTGCGCGCCCAATGCGGCCTCGAGCGCGGGCTGCGAGAACATGTTGGCCGTGCACCACCCGCTCGGGCCGACTTCGGACCAGTCGAAATGCAACAGGGTCTGACCCTGTGCGTTCTGCCAGTCGTACTCGCGGCCGGGCTCGGTCAGCGTCGCGATCTGGTCGTGCAGACCGGCCGAGGCAAAGACACGCGCGATCTCGTCGTCGAAGTGCACCGCCCGCGGGCGCGGGTAGGGCACTTTCCACCGCTCGACCGCGCCGACGCGATGCCCGTTCTGGGCCAGCAGGATCGACAGCGTCTGCCCGACCGGACCGTAGCCGATGATCAGCACATCGACATCGGTCACGAAGGCGCTCCGGCGGGGTCGTAGTGCGGGCCGGCGACCATCTCGTTGTGGAGTTCACCCACGCCTTCGATGTGGCTGTTCAGCACCTGACCGGGCAGCAGGAACCGCTTGGGTTCGCGGGCATTGCCGACGCCCGACGGGGTGCCGGTGAAGATGATGTCGCCCGGAAGTAGCGGGCAGATCGCCGAGAGCTTCGCGATCAGTTCCGACACGTTGAAGATCAGGTCACTGGTTCGCCCCAGCTGCAGCACCTCGTCACCCACGCCGCACCCGAGCTCCAGATCGTCTCGGTTCGGCACTTCATCGGGCGTGACGAGATATGGCCCCACCGGGGCGAATCCGGGATAGGACTTGCCGAGGGAGAACTGCGGCACCGGGCCGATGAGCTGCACGACCCGCTCGGACAGGTCCTGGCCGACCATCAAGCCCGCGACGTGGTCCCAGGCGGCGGACTCGGAGACTTCGTAGGCGCGCCGTCCGATCGCCACGACGAGCTCGACCTCCCAGTCCACGTTCGCGCTCGGCAGCACGACCGGTGTGGACGGCCCGGTGATCGAGGTCGGGAATTTCGTGAACACAGCCGGCGCCGGCGGTCGTCCCATCTTCGACTCGTTAATGTGCTCGGCATAGTTGAGGCCGATCCCGAACACCTGACGCGGCCGCGGCGTCGGCGCTGCGAGATCGGTCGGGTTGATGGCGACATCGCCGCGGTCGGCATGGGCCAGGCCCCACTCGTGGATCTCGTCCCACTGCTCGAACACGGCCTGCGGGTCGGACAGGAACCGGCCGTCGCTGGCCTTGGCGATGTCGAGACCGCTGACGTCGGCCCCCGCGTCGGTGGAGGTGATGAGGGTGGCCCGTCCGGCCACGTTGGCGATGCGCATGAAAGCTCCGATGCTCGGTGGCTGCCCGGAGGCGGCTGGTCGCTGGTCTCCGTCCCAGCCTGCCTCATACTCAAACCGAAAGAGTCGACTGTCAAGGAAGAATCGATTGTTGACCCAGTGTTATTATTCGCCGATGGTACGGCGAGCGGGCGGCGAGAGTCTGGCGGTCGACGTCTACGAACAGCTGCGCACCGACATCTTCGATCGACGCTTCCCTCCGGGCGAGCGGCTCAAGCCGGTCGAGCTCGGCGAGCGGTTCCGCGTCAGTATCAGCGTCATGCGCGAGGCCCTCGGCCTGCTCGCGGCGCAGAACCTGGTGCGCATCGAGCGCAACCGCGGTTTCCATGTCACGACCCTCTCGGTCGAGGTGCTGACCGATCTCACGGCCGCGCGCAAGATCAACGAGGGCGCGGCCCTGCGCCTGTCGATCGAGCGAGGCAGCGTGACCTGGGAGTCGGAGGTGCTGGCCGCGCACCATCGGCTAAGTAGCCAGCCGATGTACCTCGACAACGACGGCCTCAGCCGCAACAACGACTGGGCCGTCGCGCATATCGCGTTTCATCACAAGCTGATCGAAGCCTGTGGCAATGCGGTGCTGCTCGACATCTGCGACCGCCTCTCGGATGCCGCCGAGCTGTACCGCGCGTGGTCGGGTGGCGGCGAGGTCAAGCGCGATGTTGCCGGCGAGCATCGCGGCTTGATGCAGGCCGCGCTCGCGCACGACGCCGCGCTTGCCGTTGAGCTGTTCGAAGCGCATGTCGATCGCACCGCATCGATCCTGCTCGACCCGGCCGTCTCGGGCACGCCACCAGTCGACGAACGGGCGAGCGATCCGTCCGACGCTCGGGCCGGCTGACTGCGGTGCCAGCGGCTCTGCCGCCAGGCCCGCTCGCCGGCCCGCCCGCTGCCTCTAGACGCGTCGCGACTGAGCGAGATCGATGAAGGCGTCGAGCGCGGACGCGTCGTCAACTGCGCCGAGGCTGAGCACATCGGTAGGCACGGCACCGAGCAGGATCCGCTTGATCGGCACCTCGAGCTTCTTGCCCGTGCGGGTGTGGGGAATGGCCGCGACCGCGCGGATCTCGTCCGGCACGTGACGCGGTGAGGCGTCGCGCCTGATCGCGGCAACGATGCTCGCGCGCAACGCGTCGTCGAGTTCGACATCGTCATCGAGCACCACGAACAATGGCATCCAGTAGCCGCCGTCGGGCTGGTCGATGCCCACCACGAGCGAGTCGCGGATGCCTGGCACCGACTCAACGATCTCGTAGATGTCGGCGCTGCCGAGCCGAACGCCGTTGCGGTTCAGCGTCGCGTCGGAACGGCCATGGAACACCACGCTGCCCCGGCTGGTGATCGTGACCCAGTCGCCATGACGCCAGATGCCCGGGTACGTGTCGAAGTACGTGGCGCGGTACTTCGCGGCGTCCGGGTCGTTCCAGAGATAGATCGGCATGGTCGGCATCGGCGCGGTGACGACGAGCTCGCCGACTGTCTCGCGCACCGGGTTGCCGTCGTCGTCGAACGCATCGATGGCGACCCCCAGCGCGGCGCACGAGATCTCGCCCGGCCAGATCGGCACCGTGGGGGCCCAGAACGCGAGCGCGGTGACGACATCGGTGCCGCCCGAGGTCGAGACGAGCGGCACGCGACCGGCGAACTGCTCGTGAACCCAGTATGACGCCGCGGCCGGCAGCGGCGAGCCGGTCGCGCCGATCATCCGCAGTGCGCTCAGATCGTGTCCTGCGGCCGGACGCACACCCTGCTTCTCGCACGCCTGCAGGTATCCGGGCGACGTGCCGAGCACGGTCACGCGATGTTCGGCCGCGAGCTGCCATAGCCGGTTCGGTGTCGGCTGGGTCGGGCTGCCGTCATAGACGACGATGGATGCGCCCACCAGCAACGCCGATGCGTTGAAGTTCCACATCATCCAGTTCGTCGTGGTGTACCAGAACATCCGGTCACCGGCGCCCAGATCGAGGTGCAGGCCGCAGCCTTTGAGGCCGTCCAGCACCACGCCGCCGTGCCCGTGCACGATCCCCTTGGGCACGCCGGTCGTACCCGACGAGTACAACACCCAGAGCGGATGACCGAACAGCACGGGCTGCGGCGTGAGTCGCTGATCCGTCGCGGCCACGGCCGCCGACCACTCGACCACTGGCACGTCGAACGCCAGCGGCTCGAGGCCGAGGTGACGGACGTGCACGACGGCGCGGATGCTGGGCAGCAGCTCGGCCAGCCGCACTGCCTCGCCGCGCCGGTCATGCTGACGTGCGCCGAAATAGCTGCCGTCGGCGCAGATCAACACCACCGGTTCGAGCTGGGCCAGCCGGTGCGACGCCGCGGGGGCGGCGTAGTCCGGCGCGCAACACGACCACACCGCACCGAGGCTCGCGGTCGCCAGAAAGCCGACGAGCGGTGCGACGGCATTGGGCAGGTAGCCGACGACCCGATCGCCCACACTGACGCCCAATTCGCGCAGGCAGGCCGCCAGCGACCCGACCTGGCGCTCGAGTTCTGACCAGGTCAACTCGGTGCTATCGCCGGTTTCGGTCACGGCGACAACCGCCACCTCGTCGGCGGGACGGTCGCGGAATACGTGCTCGACATAGTTGAGTTGGACCTCGGGAAACCAGCGAGCTCCCGGCATCTCGGTCGAGGTCAGGACCTGGGCCGGCGGCCGGGCGGACTGCACGCCGAAGTACGTCCAGACGCCCGCCCAGAAGTCGGTGAGGTGCTCGGTCGACCAGCGCCAGAGCGCGCCGTAGTCCGGCAGGTCGACACCATGTCGGCGCTCCATCTCGCGCGCGAACAAAGCGATCGTGGACTGTGCGGCCAGCTCCGGATCCGGAACCCAGATCGGCTCGGGCGATCCCTCGCGCGAACTAATCCCTTGATTCGCTCCGCAAGCGTCGCTCATGCAAGCTCCTCGGGGCCACTCGCAAGCTCGGGCCCGTCGTCGCCCGCATCCGGCTCCTTCGTCGCCGACAGTGCTTTCCTGTTCGCTCCGCAAGCGTCGCTCATGGGACGAGATCCGGGCGATGCTCCTCGACGTACGCCTCGAGCAGGACGGTCGTGGTGTTGATGTGGTCGGTGAGCAACACGACGGCGGGGTCGGCCTCACGATCGAGCACAGCCTGCATCAGCGCGCGATGCTCGCCAGCGACATCGCGCCGGCCGTGCTCACGCGAGGCCATGCCCGACCAGCGCCGGTAGAGCTCGGCGGTCTCGCGCAGCGTCTTGGCCAGGTCGCGCAATCGCGTGCTGGGCGAGGCGCTGAGCAACGCGGCATGAAAGACCGCATGCGCGTGCGACCACTCCTCGGTCAACGTTCGCTCAGCGTCGTCGGCCCATGCCGGGGTGCGGGCCAGGCGGTGGTGGCTGGCCAGCACCCGGGCCTCGTACTCGACGTCAGCGTGCACGACCGCCTGCCGCAAGGCCGCGCCCTCGATCAGAATGCGTAGGGCCGAGATGTCACGCACGTCGTCCATGTCGAGGTTCACGACCGAGAAGCCGAGCTGCGGCTCGGCGATGACGAGTCCCTGCTCGGCGAGGCGGGTCAGCGCCTCACGTACCACTGACATGCTCACGCCCGAGCCGCTGGCGAGGACCCGGGGGCTCAACTTGACTCCGGGTTCGTAGGTGCCGGCCAGAATGTCGGAACGGATCTGGGCGAACACCGCCCGGGTCAGCGTGCGCGGTGGGGGCGACGCATCGGGCATTCGAACTCCTCACTCCACCGGTATCAGGGACAACCACCGCGCTCGATCGAACTGGTCGATCGACCCGTGTCTTCCCGCCTTCCCTCCGGCGCTGATGCGCGCCGACGCTAGCTACCGAAATAGCCGATCGCAAGGCTTTGGCACGATTTCCAGTAACAGAATCGATTTCTTTTGTCAGAATCCTTGACATTGGGCTGGTGACTTTCCAGACTCGTCGCACGACCACGGGGCCCAGAAACGATCTGAACGTAACCAGCCCCGCGGTCTGTCCAGGAAGCCCCAAGCCCGGAGGACGACGACGATGCCGTACTTGCCCACACCCAGCAGTTCGACCTGGCGGCGCGCGACGCTGGCCTGCCTCGCGGGCGCCGCACTCGCGCTCACCGCGTGCAGTAGCAGCGGCGGGTCGTCGAAGTCCAGCGCGCCGACCGGCGGTTCGAAGGCCGCCGGGCCGGTGAGCTCGGCATCATCCGGGTCGAGCAAAGACCCGGTTGCCGCCGCCAAGGCCGATCTGGCCAAGTACGCCGGCAAGGTCGCGAGCTACGCGGCGGTCAAGCCCATCAACGGCGGCATCAGCTCGCTCAAGGGCAAGACCGTCTGGTATGTACCGATCGGCTCGGCCGTACCCATCCTCAACGCCTTCGGCGTCGGCGTGCAGCAAGCCGTCACCAAGGTCGGCTTGAAGTTCCACACGTGCGACGGCAAGTTCCTGCCCACCACCATCGCCTCGTGCCTCAACCAGGCCGCCACGCAGGGTGCCGACGCGGTGATCACCGGCTACATCGACTACCAGCTGGTGTCGACGGCGTTCGACAATCTCGTCGCGCATAACATCCCGGTGCTCATCGCGGGCGAGAAGCCGAGCGGCGGCAAGACCGACTCGTCGAAGCTCGCGTTCTACGACACCAGCGACACGATCAACCTCCTGCAGAAGTTGGCCGCCGACGCGATCATCGCCGACAGCGGGGGTAAGGCCAAGGTGCTCTTCATCGGGGTCACCGATTCGCCGCAGACCAAGGGGGCCG
>CAXTHY010000124.1:0-8788 GCA_964244175.1 uncultured Jatrophihabitans sp.
GGAGCATCGGCAGGAGCACCTCGAGCAGTTCGCCAACCTGCCCGACGCGATCTGGGCAGCGCACCGCCGCGTGGCGGCCGCCCTCGACGAGGTCGATTCCTGACCGAGCGGGTGTCGTTGTCGTTGTCGTTGTCGTTGTCGCAGAGCCGACAGTGCACGGGTCGCGGATCGGACTGACGCACCCGCCCTCCAGCGACATGGTGGTCTGACCAGCTGATCAGGGCATGGGGGCCGCTGGTGCGGGTGAGCGTCGACGCCGGGAGGGGGTCGACGACTCACCCGCTGGCCCGGCTACGCGGACTTGCGCGCCGGGTACTCCTCCGCCGCCGCGGCCGGGACGAGCTTGCGGGGCCGGCCGCGGCCGCGCTTATGCGCCACGATCTGCCCACTGAGCAGGATCTCGCCGCCCCAGACGCCGCACGGTTCGTGGCGGCGTAACGCCGCCGCCAGGCACGCCAAGCGCAGGGGGCACGGGCGGCACAGTTCTTTGGCCCGTTCGAGGTCGGCGGGGGCGTCGGCGAACCAGAGGTCCGGATCCTCCTCGTGGCAGGGCAGTTCGCGCGATGGTCGATCAGCCACGCGCGTCATCGCCCCGGCGGGCCGCGGGGCCGACCGTTAGCAGCGAAATTTCGCGAAGGGTGCGCACCATAGCAGCGACGCTAAACCCGGTGTGGAGCAACGGTAAGGTCCAATCCGATGGCGATTCCTTGGACCAATTCTGGTGTCGATCTGCACATCGACACCAGCAGCGGCGGTCAACGCGCGAGCCTGGAGAACGGCCTGCGCGCGGCGATTCAGGCCCGGCGGCTCGCGGCGGGAACGGCGCTGCCGTCGACCCGGGCGTTGGCCGGCGACCTGGGTATCGCCCGCGGCACCGTCGTGGCTGCCTATGACCAGCTCGCCGCCGAGGGGTACCTGCTGAGCCGGCCGGGCGCCGGCACGGTGGTCGCCGATCTCGGGCCGGTCTCGGTTGCCGCCGCCGAGCGCGGACGCCCGGCGACAACGCGCTTGGACCTACGGCCAGGCACGCCCGACGTCAGCTCGTTCCCCCTTGCGGCGTGGACCCGCAGCACGCGGCGGGCACTGTCGGCGGCCTCGGCCAGCGCGTTCGGCTACGGGGACACCCGCGGCCGGATCGAGCTGCGCACCGCGCTGGTCGAGTACCTGGGCCGCTCGCGCGGCGTGCAGGCCCGACCCGAGCAGGTCATGATCACCGCGGGTGCGACCCAGGCGCTGTCGCTGGTGTGCACGGCCCTCGCCGCCACTGGAAGCGCGATCGCCATGGAGGATCCGGGATTCGCCATGCACCGTCCGGTCGTCCAGCAGGCCGGTCACCGGGTGGTCGGCGTCGCGGTCGACGACCTCGGGCTGCGCACCTCCCAACTCGCCGACATCGACGACCGGCCGGTTGCTGTCGTCGTCACGCCGGCGCATCAGTACCCGACCGGCGTCACGCTGCATCCGTCGCGGCGGCACGCACTCACGTCCTGGGCGCGCGTCCACGATGCCGTCGTCGTGGAGGACGACTACGACGGCGAGTTCCGCTACGGGCGGCAGCCGATCGGCGCACTGCAGGGCACCGCACCCGACCAAGTGGTGTACGTCGGCACGGCGTCGAAGACCCTTGCCCCGGGCCTGCGGCTGGGCTGGATGGTGCTGCCCGACCGGCTGATCGAACCGTTGACCGAGCTGAAGCTGCGCACCGACCTAGCCGCACCCACGATCACCCAACTAACGCTGGCCGAGTTGATCACCAGCCACGGCTACGACCGGCACATCCGCACGATGCGGCTGCGCTACCGGCGCCGGCGCGACCTGCTCATCCACGCGCTCGAAGCGGTGGGCCCCGACCTCGTCGCCGGTATCCCGGCCGGCCTGCAGGCGCCGCTGTGGCTGCCGGCCGGCGGTCCGACCGAGGCGGACGTGATTCGTGCGGCCGGTGCCGAAGGTCTCGCGCTCGAGGGCGTGAGCTCGCACTGGCACGACCCTCGCGGACGACCCGAGGGCCTGTTGATCGGCTTCTCCAAGCCGACCGAGCGGGCCTACCCGAGCGTGATCGCCGTGCTCGCGCGCGTTCTGCAGCGCATGCTCTGACGCGTCTCGACTGCCGGTGGCCTCGGTCGCCTCGGGTCAGGCATGATCAGTCCGTGGATGGCGAGGAGCAGGGAGCGCGCCGTCGGCGGCGCCGCCGGGCCACGGCGCCCCAGGGCACGCCGCCTCCAGGTGCCCCGCCGTTCCCAGGTGCCCCGCCGCCCCCAGGTGCCCCGCCGCCCCCAGGTGCCCCGCGGCTCTCGCCGCGCAACGCCGCACCACCGGCCGTCGCGGCCGGGCCGGAGACCCCGGACCGCCCGGCGGTAAAGCGCCGAATTCCGCGCGAGGGCGGCAACGCCCGCGGGCTGCGCGATCTTGTCGGCGCCGGTCCGTCCCGGCTGGGAGTCAGCGGGGCGCTGCGTGGCCGCGATGTGAACCGGCCGACCGACGATGACCTCGCCCAGGCCGAACGCGACGTCGTGATCGTCCGGCGGAACTGGCAGCCGGAGGAGGAGCGCTAGGTCGTCTCCTGGCCGGTGATCGCTCCGGTGGCCTCGTACTCGGCCAGCTCGGCGATGCGTCGGGCGTGGCGCGCTTCGCCGCTGAACGCGGTGCCGACGAAGATGTCGACGAACCGGATGGCATCGGCCTCGGGGTGGTTGCGCGCGCCGAGGCTGATGACGTTGGCGTCGTTGTGCAGGCGGGCCAGCCGTGCGGTCTCGTCGCTCCATACCAGCGCGGCCCGCACCCCGGTGACCTTGTTGGCCGCGATCTGCTCGCCGTTGCCCGAGCCGCCGATGACGACGCAGAGGCTGCCGGGGTCGGCGACCATGCGGTGCGCGGCGGCGATGCAGGGGGCCGGGTAGTCGTCCTGCGGATCGAACACGTGGGCGCCGCAGTCGATGGCGTCGTGGCCGGTCCCGATGAGGTGTTCGACCAGCCGGGCCTTGAGCTCGAAGCCGGCGTGATCACTGCCGAGGTAGACGCGCATGCACAGATCATGTCAGCGCTGTCTCCTTCGCGGCACGCGTGCCCCGCGACGATTCACCCAAGGGGGACGATGGGCGGGTGAGTCTCGCGCTGGAGCGTCCCGGGCCCTCGGCCGTATTGACTCACTGGACCCCGCAGCCGGTGGCGATCGTGGTCGCGGTGCTGCTGGCCGTCACCTACGTCCGGCACCTACGCCGCTTCGCCGGACGGTGGCCGGCCGGCCGCACAGCGCTGTTCGTGCTCGGCCTGCTCGTGCTGCTCTGGACGAGCTGCGGCTTCCCGCAGGTCTACGCCGACTCGCTGTACTGGGTGTGGACGGCGCAGACCCTGACGCTGTGGCTGGCCGTCCCGATCCTGATCCTGTCCGGGCACCCCGTCCAGCTCGCCCGCGCGGTCGACGGCTCGGGTGCTCGCCTCGATCGGGTGTTGCGCTCGCGGTTGTGCCGGATCGTCGCCAACCCGCTGATCGGCCCGGCGCTGGTGCCGATCCTGTCCGGCGTCCTCTTCTTCGGCCCGGTGCCGGGGTGGGCGATCACGACGCCGCCGGCCGGCTGGCTGCTGCAACTCGTCCTGCTCGCGGTCGGCGCGCTGATGGTGCTGCCGCTGGTCGGGTTGGACGAGGACGCGAGCTCGCTCGCGGTCGGGCTGGCGCTGGCCATCGGCTCGTTCGAACTCGTCCTGGACGCGCTGCCCGGCGTCATCCTGCGCCTGCGCGAAGGCCTGGCAACGAGCTGGTTCGACCACCGCACGCTGCACCCGTGGACGCCGAACGGGCTGCACGACCAGCGCGTCGCCGGCGCGATCCTCTGGTGCATCGCCGAGATCATCGACCTGCCGTTCCTGTTACTCGTCTTCCGCCGCTGGCTGCGCGCGGACGCCCGCGACGCCGCCCAGGTCGACGCCGTGCTCGAGGCCGAACGGGCGGCGCGCCGCGGCCTGTACGAGCAGGAGCCACGCCCGGTCGTCGAGCGCGACGAGCCGTGGTGGCTCAGCGATCCGGCGATGCAACAGCGGATGCGCAACCGTCAGGACTGAGCGTCCAGCTGCCGTCAGGCGCGCGTTGCAGTGGACGCAGCCCGATCGCCGCGGCCACCGGCACGGGTCCGTACGCGTGCGGGAACGCGACGCCGCGGCCGTAGCTGTCCTCGACCCGGATCGGTACGCCCAGCAACATCGGGTCGACCTCCACGACGGCGAGCTCCGAGTCGTCGCCGTAGTGCCGGTTCGCCGATCCCGCGATCTGGTCGGCGAAGGAGAAGTGGACGAAGCCCTCTGCGGCCAGTGAGGGTGGCCGGTACGCGCCCGACGCCGGCCACTCCCCTGGCCGCACGAGGTGGAACAGCGACGCCACCGGTACCAGATCGGGACGCTTCGGCGCCCGGCCGTCGCCGGACGAGCGGCCCCGCAGCCGCCGCACGGCCCAGGGCGCGAGCGTGCGCCCGATCCACCGGCCCTCGGTGAGCGCGCGGCGCAGCAGGTGAGGCGGGCCGAGCGGCGGCAACGGATCGCGCCAGCTCACGAATCCCGGCAACCCGACGGTGTCGGCGAACGCTGCGGCCATCAACGCGTGGCCGACCGGGTTGGCGTGGATGCGGTCCGGGCTCCAGATCCGGGCATCGGTGCCCGCCCCGTGGACCGCGAAGTCGGCGACGAGCGCACCCCGGCGGGCGGCGACAGCGCGGATGCCGGCGTTGAACGCGACGAATCGGGGCCCGAGCCGCGCGAGCAGCGGCGCCACCTGGGCGATGTCGGGGTAGGTGTTGGTGATGACGGTGGCGCCGGCGTCGACGAGCGCGGCCAGCATCGCGTCGAGCTCGGCCAGCACGGCGTCGACGTCGCAGTTCGGGGTGATCATGTCGTTCATGCCGGCCATCACCGTCGCGAGGTCCGGGCGCAGGGCGAGGGCGGGCTCGAGCTGCTCGGCGCGGATTGCGGCGATGCGCCGGCCACGGATCGCCAGGTTCGCGTACTGCAGGTGCGGTTCGGCCTCGGTCAGCAGCGCGGCGAACCGATCGGCCCAACCACGGTAACCACCGCGTCCGTCCGGATCGAGCAGGCCCTCGCTCTGGCTGTCGCCCAGCGCGACATAGCGCAGCCAGGTCATAGCGCGGCGTAGACGGCGCGCACGAGCCGCGACGCGCGCCCGTCCCCGAGTGATGGTTTGGTCAGGTTCGGGATGTAGGCGAAGCCGAGGCCGCACTCGAGGTCACCGAGGCCAAGCGCGCCACTGGCCCCGGGGTGGCCGAACGCGTGGCGCGCGGTCTCGGGCACGGGCATGTTCGCGGACGGCCGCATGAAGCCGAGGCCGAACGCGCTGTCGAGGATGAGCGTGCGATCCGGCCCGCGGACCCGTTCCCGGACCGCATCGTGCAGCGTCGCCTTCGTCAGGATCGTGCCGCCGACCAGGCGAGCGTAGAAATCGGCCAGCGCCCGAGCGGTGCAGACCAGCCCGGCGGCCGGCCAACCGCCGGACAGCACCACCGGCTTGTTGAACGACGCGGCCGGGTTGCCGGTGCTGCGCAGCAACGGCGAGTTCGGATCGGTGGCGGCGTCGACGAGCCGGGCGACGGCGTCGTGGGGCGCGGGGAGATCTGACGTGCGGCCGGGCCGACCGGCCGCGAGCCGGGCCAGGCCGGCGATGGCTTCGGCCGGCACCCCCAGGTGCAGGTCGGAGCCCAGTTCGGCGTGCACGAATTCGGCCACCGTCGTTCCCACGTGGCGACGCACGAGCTCGCCGACGAGCCACCCGAAGGTGATCGCGTGGTAGCCGTGCGCCGTGCCCGGCACCCATTCCGGCTCCTGCCCGGCCAGCTGGTCGGCCATCGCGACCGGGTCGGCGGCCTCCTCCGGCGTCACCGGCCGGTCGAACGCGGGCAGCCCGGCCTGGTGGGTCAGCAGGTGCTCACCGGTCGTCGCGTCCTTGCCGTGGGCGCCGTACTCGGGCCACCAGTCCGTGACCGGAGCCGCGAGCGACACGACATCACGCTCGGCGAGCAGTACCGCGGCCGTCGCGGTCAGTGCCTTGGTGCACGAGAAGCTGACGCACGCGGTGTCGCGGGCCCACGGGCGCGCCGTCCGCTGATCGGCCAGCCCGCCCCAGAGATCGACGACGGGCCGGCCGTCGACGAACACCGCCACGGCCGCGCCGAGGTCGTCGCCGTCGGCGAGGTTGGCCGCGACGACATCGCGCACGGCCGTGAAGGCAGGATCGCAGGTCCCCTCAACCGTCATGAGCCGAGCCAACACGGTCCGCCGCCGGCGCGCGTACCCGGGGCGCCACCACCAGCGCTTCTCGGGTGCTGAGCTGACCACTTGCGCGGCCCCAAAGTGGTCAACTCAGCACCCGAGAAGGGAGAGTGCACCGAAGCGAGAGTTGGTCAGTCGAACTGCGGGGCCTCGGTCCGGGTGCGCTTGAGCTCGAAGAAGTACGGGTACGCGGCGAGCAGCCGGGCCCCGTCCCACATCTGCACGGCTTCCTCGCCGCGCGGGATGCGGCTGAGCACCGGGCCGAAGAACGCGACGCCGTCGATGTGGATGGTCGGCGTGCCGACCTCGTCCCCCACCGGGTCCATGCCCTGGTGGTGCGATTTCTTCAGCGCGTCGTCGTACTCGTCGGTGTCGGCCGCGTCGGCGAGGTCCTCCGGCAGGCCGGCCTCCTTGAGCGCCTCGACGATCAGCTCGCGGTCGAATTCGCGACCCTCGTTGTGCCTGCGTGTGCCCAGGGCGGTGTACAGGTCACGCAGCACGCCCGCGCCGTGCGCCTGCTCGGCCGCGATGCACACGCGGACCGGGCCCCAGCCGCGCGCGAGCAGGTCACGGTAGTTCTCGGGGAGCCCCTCGCGCCCGGAGTTCAGTACCGACAGCGACATGACCCGGAAGGTCAGGTCGATGTCGCGGTGCTGCTCGACCTCGAGGATCCACCGCGAGGTGACCCACGCGAACGGACACAACGGGTCGAAGTAGAAATCGACGACAGGGCGCGCAGAGGTAGTAGTCACATCAACCACATTAGCTCCGCGTGGCGATTCCCGCCGCACTGAACTACTTGAGGGCGGCGAGCGCCTCGTCGGCGTGCAGGTCCATGTTCGTCTCGCTGTGGATCGCCTTGACGACCGAGCTGTCCCGCCCGATCGCGAACGTGTAGCGCTTGACCGGGGCGCCGAGCTTGGTGCCGATCTTGCCGCGGGCGACGCCGAAGATGTCGGCTACCGTGCCGTCGGCGTCCGAGAGCAGCGGGTAGTCGAACGAGTGCAGTTCCGAGAACTGCTTCTGCTTCTCGACGGTGTCGCGGCTGATGCCCACCCGTTGCACGCCGGCCGCCTGGAACTCGGCGCCGAGATCACGGAAGTGGCACGCCTCCTTGGTGCAGCCGCCAGTCATCGCGGCGGGATAGAAGAACAGCACCACCGGACCGTCGGCCAGCAAGCTGGACAACCGCCTCGGCGCACCGCTCTGGTCGGGCAGTTCGAAGTCGGGGACCTGATCACCTTCACGCATGCGTCAACCCTAACCATCACCGACGTCGCCCAACCGGTCATGACAGACTTGTCGCAAAATACGCCCGACGTGGATCCGTTCGGGCCGCGCCAGACGAATTTAATCGGGCCCGCACCCCCAGGGCTCCTAACGGGGAGTGAACTGTTTCGTGGCTGTACCCAATCTGACCCGCGACGACGCCCGCGCCCGCGCCGAGCTGCTGCACGTCGACTCCTACGACGTGCGACTCGACCTCACGGATGGGGGCGGCAAGCCGTCCGAGCGGACCTTCCGGTCGACGACCACGATCACGTTCTCCGCCACGCAGGGGGCCGAGACCTTCGTCGACGTCATCGCCGCCGACGACTTCCACTCGGTGACGCTGAACGGGGCCGACGTCGACGTCTCGGCCTACCGGCCCGAGACCGGGATCATCCTGAGCGGCCTGGCCACAGCCAACACCCTCGTCGTCGACGCCGACCTGCGCTACACCAACACCGGCGAGGGCCTGCACCGATTCGTCGACCCGCTCGACGGCGAGACGTACCTGTACTCGCAGTTCGAGACCGCGGACGCGAAGCGCATGTACGCCTGTTTCGACCAGCCCGATCTCAAGGCCGCCTTCACGTTCCACGTGATCGCGCCCGAGCACTGGGAGGTGTCGTCCAACGGCCGGCTCGAGCGCACCGAGGAGCTGCGCGCGGGCAAGCTGCTGCACTTTGCGACGACCGCCCGCATCAGCCCCTACATCACCGCGCTGGTCGCCGGGCCGTACCACGTCGCGACCAGCCACCACGACGGCATCGATCTCGGGCTGTGGTGCCGCAAGACGCTGGCGCGCCACCTCGACACCGACGCGCTGTTCGAGGTCACCCGACAGGGTTTCGACTGGTACCACGCCAATTTCGGCGTGCGCTACGCCTTCGACAAGTACGACCAGCTGTTCGTCCCTGAGTTCAACGCCGGGGCCATGGAGAACGCCGGTTGCGTGACGTTCCGCGAGGACTACGTCTTCCGCAGCAAGGTGACCGACGCCCGTTACGAGCGCCGCGGCGACACGATCCTGCATGAGATGGCCCACATGTGGTTCGGCGATCTGGTGACGATGCGGTGGTGGAACGACTTGTGGCTCAACGAGTCGTTCGCGACGTACGCGGCGACGCTGTGCCAATCCAACGCGACCCGGTGGAAGGACGCCTGGGCGACCTTCGCGAACGTCGAGAAGACCTGGGCCTACCGCCAGGACCAGCTGCCCTCGACGCACCCGATCGCCGCCGACATCCCCGACCTG
>CAXTHY010000125.1:0-8783 GCA_964244175.1 uncultured Jatrophihabitans sp.
GCTGACGTAGCCACCGAGGATCGTCGCGACCGTCACGGCCATCCACGTGCCGAAGAACGCGCGACCGAAGGTGATCGGCCCGCGGATGATCGCGAAGATCAGCAGCAGCGACACCACGATCGTGGTGACGATAAGGGCGAGGCTGCCCAACCAGAAGTGTGACGTGTCGTGCGCCCGCGGGGCGAAGCGCCACGAATACACCAGCCCGACCTTCTGTAGCCCGACCCCCAGATAGGTGTTCGGCTTGATGTGGGCGATCTTGTCCGACACCCACTGGTTGCCCCCGCCCACGATCAGCAGGAACTCGACGAAGAACGCAAGCAGCAACAGCAAGCCGGTGCGGGCCCTCGGAACCGGCGCGGGGTCACGCCCGGTCGGCCCGTCCCACTCGTCACGGTCGGGCCGGTCGTTCTCGTCGGCGTAGCGATTTCCGGACCGGTCGAAGCCGCGCCATTCCGCACTGCCGGGCCGCTCGGGCCGCGCACCGTACTGCTGGTTGCCAGGCTGCATGCCGACAACCTAGGCCATTCTTGGCGGCCCGCACGGCTTCGGCGCGCCCGCGTCGGCGGTCATAGACTCGTCGACATGACCGCGGACGGCGACGGCGACAGCGACGGCACGACCTCGCACGACATCCCCTTGCCCGATCACCTGCGCGCGGCCATCGCCCGCGACTGGGACCCGGCGCCACCCATGCCGCACCCGGCGCGCGACGACACCGCGGCTGCGGCCGAGAAGCGGCGCGCGGCGTTGTCGGCGCAGTTCGCCGGCCGCACCGTGGTCGTCCCGGCCGGCACCCTGAAGGTGCGGGCCAACGACACCGACTACCCGTTCCGCGCGTCGAGCTCGTTCACCTGGCTGACCGGCGAAACGGTCGCCGACGCCGTCCTCGTCCTCAATCCCCAGGGCGACGGGCACGAGTCGACGCTGTACGTGCGCGAGTACGCCCAGCCCGGCGAGGTCGGCTACTTCACCGACCGGGTGCACGGCGCGGTCTGGGTCGGCAACGTACCGAGCCTCGATGACACCCGCGACGTCCTGGGGGTCTCCGTCCGCCCGCTCGCCACTCTCGCCGACGACCTGGCCACGCGTCGCGGCGACGACGTCGTGGTGCTGCGCGGCTTCGACGCCGGGGTGGACGAGCTGCTGCCCCAGGGTGAGAACGACGCGTTGGCCGAGGCCCTCGACGAGCTGCGCCTGGTGAAGGACGACTGGGAGCTGGCCCGGCTACGGCACGCCTGCGAGGCGACGGCCCGCGGGTTCGCCGACGTCGTCCGCGAGCTGCCGCAGGTCGTCGGACGGACCGATCTGCGAGGCGAACGCTGGCTGGAGGGGACGTTCTGGCGCCGGGCCCGGCTGGAGGGCAACGAGGTCGGCTACACGTCCATCGTCGCGTCGGGGGCGCACGCCACGACCCTGCACTGGTGGCGCAACAACGGCGTCGTCGAGCGGGGCGGCCTGCTGCTGGCCGACATGGGCATCGAGACCGACGCGCTGTACACCGCCGACGTCACCCGCACGCTGCCGGTCGACGGCGAGTGGTCACCGACCCAGCTGAAGGTCTACCGCGCCGTCCTCGAAGCCCAGGCGGCCGGGATCGCCGAGGTCAGGGCCGGAGCCGACTTCCTCGCTGCGCACAAGGCCGCGATGTATGTCATCGCCGACCACTTGCACTCGTGGGGCATCCTGCCCGTGACGGCCGACGTCTCGTGCGCCGACGACCCCGAGACGCCCGGCGCCGGGTTGCACCGCCGGTTCACCCTGCACGGCTCCTCGCACATGCTGGGCATCGACGTCCACGACTGCGCGCAGGCCCGCGAGGAGCAGTACCGCGGCGGCACGCTCGAGCCCGGCTACGTGCTCACCGTCGAACCCGGCCTGTACTTCCAGGTCAACGACCGGTCGGTGCCGGCCGAGTTGCGCGGCATCGGCGTGCGCATCGAGGACGACATCGCCGTCACCGACGGCGCGCCGCTGAACCTCTCGGCGCTGCTGCCGAGCGATCCGGACGAGATCACCGCCTGGATGCGCGACGTGCAGAACACGCCCGCCACGCCGTGAACCGGCACCGGCGGCACCGCCCGTGAGCGATCTGGTCATCCGGGTCCAGCGTGGCCTGCCGCGCGGCCTGACCATTCCCGGCAGCGAACTCGTCGAGCGGTTCAGCCGGTCGTCCGGACCCGGCGGGCAGTCGGTCAACACCACCGACAGCCGGGTCGAGCTGAGTTGGGACATCGCTTCGTCAGCGGCTCTGACTGCGGAGCAGCGGCAGCAGTTGCTCGACCAGTTGTCCGGCCGGCTGGTGGACGGGGTCATCTCCATCGCGGCGTCCGAGCAACGATCGCAGCTGCAGAACCGCACTGCGGCCCGCGGACGCCTGACGAACCTGGTCGGCGAGGCGCTCGAACCACCGTCGCCGCCGCGTCGGGCGACCCGCCCCTCGAGACGGGCGCGCGCCCGGCGCCTGGAGGCCAAGCGGCAACGGGGCGAGCTGAAGTCGACCCGCCGCCGGCCGCCGCCGGACTGAGGTCGCCTGCGCGGGCGGTTCAGTCGAGGTGCTTGACCGTGACGTCGGCCGCGCCGCGGGCGGCCGCGACCCGCTCAGCCTCGGCGTCGACCTGCGTCCACGCCGCCTTGCGCAGGGGACCGAAGGATTCGACGGTGATGGTGAGCTTCTTGCCCGCCGATTTCGTGCGCCAGGTGCCGGCGACCTCGCCGTCGACGAGCAGCACGCCGGGCCGGCCCAGCACGGGCCACAGCTGCTTGTGGCGCGACTTGTCGGGGACGATCAAGTCGCGGTCGCGGGCCTGCAGATACGGGTCGAACGGGCCGAGCAGCCGGACGATGTCGGGATCCGGCGGCGCCTGCAGCGCCTCGACCTGGTCGGCCGGTAGGTAGGTGGCGCGACCGTCCACCGACACCTCGGCAAGATCATCGGGCCAGCTCTGCGCGATGTCGGCGCGGCGGCCCTCGACGTAACCGGCGAAGTCGCTGACGGTGGCCGGGCCGAGCAGCCGCAGATAGGCCCGCGCCAGGCCGGCGAGCGCGGCGGCGTCGCCCGCCTCGGGAACAATCGCGCCCTTCCGCGGGAGCAGCACCGGCGGGGCCGTGCCCGGTTCGAGCTCGAGCCCAGCGGCGAGCGCCGCCGGGCGCATCGCCGAGTCTGAGATGTGGCTGGTCTTGCACGATCGGCACTCGCGCAGCATGGCCTGCGGGAGCCGCCGGCTGACCTCGCTGCTCGCCGCGCCCTTCGCCGTCGGCGCCGTGACAACTGCACGCATCGCCGCGACGGCCGTCGCGAACTGTTCGAGCGCGGCGATGCCCGACTTCTTGATGCTCGGTCCGGATTCGTTCAGCCGGCTGGCGGCGTCGGCCTCCGACAGCGGGTACAACCCGGCCGCCAGCGCGTCCAAGTCCTTGCGGCGATGCACGTGCGGCGCCCCGCGCAACGACCAGACCAGGGCCAGCCGATGGCCGGGCCCGACCGCGACGCTGGCCGGGGTCACGGTCGTCCCCTCGTCCAGCCGGGCCGCCCAGGCCAGCGCCGCGGGCTGGCCCATCGCCTCTTGCACACCGATGTCGAGGATCGCCAGCTCCCCCACCGCTTTCGCCTCGCGGTGTAACCCCTGCGCGGCGATCCGGTAAGCGATCACCTGCGCGCGGTCGACCGTCGTCACGTCGACCTACGAAGCCCGCTCGGGCGGGTCGGCCACGGGCTGATCGGTCGGGCCCGGTGATGCCGGCGCCTGGAGATTGGTCTGAGCGGGCGCGGAGGGCTGCGCGTCGACCGACGGCTGCGGCTTTGCCTCGGCGGTTTCGGCCGGCCCGGGATCGGTCGGGAAGTCCTCGCGCACCGTCTTCAGGTGCTTGGACATCGACTTGAACAGGAAGTAGCACGCGATGCAGAGGATCAGGATGATCGCCAACCCGATCGGGCCGGACTTCAGCGCCTCGCCCGACTTGGCCAGCGGCGTCGTCACCGCGAGTACGTCACTCACGCCCGCACCCGATCACGGACGCCGGCGAACAGATCGTCCTCAGGCAGCGGCGAGTCGACCAGGGAGCGCGCCAGCTCGAAGTCCTCGGTCGGCCAGACCTCGCGCTGCAAGTCGAGAGGGATCTTGAAGAACCAGCCGTTCGGGTCGACCTGGGTGGCATGGGCGAGCAGCGCAGCATCACGGCGTTCGAACCAGTCGGCCACCGGCACCCGCGTGGTGATCACCGGTGGACGGCGTTTCTCCATCCAGTCCTCGCGGCGCTTGAACCACTCTTCGAACGGCGATTCGATGCCGCGCTCGAGCATCGCGTCATGCAGCGCGGTCGTACGCGCCATCGAGAAGCCGACGTCGTAATAGAGCTTCAGCGGCTGCCACGGCTCACCGGCGTCGGGGAACCGGTCGGGATCCGGAGCGGCGTCGAAGGCACCGACCGAGATCTCGTGGCAGCGGACGTGGTCCGGGTGCGGGTAGCCCCCGAATTCGTCGTAGGTGGTGACGACGTGCGGACGGAAGTTCCGCATCGCGGTGACCAGGCGCTCGATGCCTTCTTCGAGCGGGGACAGGCCGAAGCAGCCCTCGGGCAGCGGCGGCAGCGGGTCACCCTCGGGCAGCCCGGAGTCGACGAATCCCAACCATTGCTGGCGCACGCCGAGGATCGCGCGGGCGCGGTCCATCTCGTCACGGCGGATCTCGGAGATGTTGTCCTCGATGTCCTTGCGGTCCTTCAGCGCGGGGTTGAGGATGCTGCCGCGCTCGCCGCCGGTGCACGTCACCACGAGCACGTCGACACCCTCGTCGACGTAGCGGGCCATCGTCGCCGCACCCTTGCTCGACTCGTCGTCGGGGTGGGCGTGCACGGCCATCAGCCGCAGTGGTTCGTCGCTCACCACTGCATTGTCCCTGACGGACCGACAACCGATCGACTTGGCCGTTTCGGCCGGTCCGGTGTTACGTTCGTAGCTTCGCCTGATCCGCTATACCCCCTGGAGTTCCACTGTGTCCACGCCCGACGACGCGCCTGTCACCTGGCTCACCCAGGACGCCTACGACCGGTTGTCCAAGGAACTCGAGACCCTGATCGCCGGCCGTCCCGCCATGGCCAAAGAGATCAACGACCGCCGCGAAGAGGGCGATCTGAAGGAAAACGGCGGCTATCACGCCGCCCGCGAGGAGCAGGGCAAGCAGGAGGGTCGCATCGTGCAGCTGCAGACCCTGCTGCGCTCAGCCAAGGTCGGCGACGCCCCCGCCAACGACGGCGTCGCGGGCCCGGGCATGTTGGTCACCGTCCGGTTCGAGGGCGATGACGAGGACGAGACCTTCCTGATCGGCTCGCGCGAAGAGGCCGCGACCGCAGGCGTCGAGGTCTATTCCGCGGCCTCGCCGCTGGGCCTGGCGCTCACCGGCGCCCGCGAGCTCGACACCGTCGAGTACGAGACGCCCAACGGGCGGACGATGAAGGTCACGCTGGTGACGGCCAAGCCGTTCGCGGGCTGACTGCGAGCTCACCCCCTGCCTCGCCCACCCCAGTGACCCGCCCCCGGACACCGGCTGACGTCCTGGCTGCCTTCGCCCTGATCTGCCTGCTCACCGCCTGCACCAGTTCCGGTTCGGGTGGCGGCCAACCGTCCGGTGGCGGGTCGAGCGCCGCGCCACAGGCGTCATCGGGGGCGGCGGGTTCCGGAGCCGAGTCTTCCGGCGCGAGCACGGCGCAGCGTGCCGCGACGACGACCGTTGCGGGCCCCGAGAAACCGCTGCGGACCATGACGATCCAGGGCGTGCACGCGACGTTCACGATCAAGGTCTGGTCACAGGTCACGAGCCCGTCATGCGCCGGGCACGCGCACGGGGCGGCCGTCGTCGCGTTCTTGCGTAAGCACCCGTGCACCGCTCTGACGCGACTGCTGGGCACGACGATCATCGACAAGAAGGCGGTTGGCCTCGCGCAGTCCAACGTGACGTTCGCCGGGACCACGAACACCGCCACGACGGCGGCAACCGATTTCACGCTGCTGATCGGCAAGAAGGGCGCCGGAAACATCACCGATCTGTTCCGTGACGGGCGCCGGCTGCCCAGCGGACCGGCTGCGATTCCCGCTTCGAGCGCAACCAATGTGCGCAACGACGAGCGCACGGCGACGGTCGTCGCCGCCTGGTACCTGAAGGGCGGCACCCCTCGCGACGATCCTTCGCTCTCGGAACTGAGCGAGGCGCTCTCGTCCTGATCCCGTCTGCCAGCCGGTTCGCCGACACGGCCGTTTCGACGCTGCAGTGGCGACGGGGTGCCGTCGCGACGTAGCGTCGAAGGGTGAGCCAGCCCCCCATCGCGACCCTCGGCGAGCTGCGCGCCTCCGGGCACGTCCACCGCTCGGTCAAGACCGAGATCCGCCACAACCTCATCGGCCGCCTCGCCGCCGGCGAATCGACGCTCCCTGGCATTGTTGGCTTCGATGACACAGTCGTCCCCGAGGTCGAGCGGGCCCTGCTGGCCGGGCACGACCTCGTCCTGCTCGGCGAACGCGGGCAGGGCAAGACCCGCCTGATCCGGACGCTGCTCGGTCTGCTCGACGAGTGGACCCCGATCGTCGCCGGCTGCGAGATCAACGACCATCCCTTCGCGCCGATCTGCAACCGCTGCCAGGAGCTGCACGACACCGACGGCGAGCTGATGCCCGTCGCGTGGAAGCACCGCAGCGAGCGGTTCGGTGAGAAGCTCGCCACTCCTGACACCAGCGTGGGCGACCTGATCGGCGACATCGACCCGATCAAGGTCGCGCAGGGCCGCACGCTCGGTGACCCCGAGACGGTGCACTACGGCCTGGTCCCGCGTACCAACCGCGGCATCTTCGCGATCAACGAGTTGCCGGACCTCGCCGAACGCATCCAGGTTGCGCTGCTCAACGTGCTCGAGGAACGCGACATCCAGGTCCGCGGCTACCAGCTGCGGTTGCCGCTGGACCTGTTGGTGGTCGCCAGCGCCAACCCCGAGGACTACACCAACCGGGGGCGGATCATCACCCCGCTCAAGGACCGCTTCGGGGCCGAAGTTCGTACGCACTACCCGCTCGAGCTAACCGACGAGCTGACCCTGATCGCGCAAGAGGCTGCCGTGCTGTGGTCCGACACCGACTTCGCGGCGCCGCTCATCCCGTCCCACCTGCTCGAGGTCGTTGGCCGCTTCGCCCGCGCCGTGCGCGACGCCCCGCAGGTCGACCAGCGCTCCGGCGTGTCGGCCCGCTTCGCGATCGCCGCGGTCGAGACGGTGGCGGCCGCAGCCGTGCGCCGCGCCGCGATCACCCATGAGGACGCGGCCGTCGCCCGCATCTGCGACCTACCGCCGATCGTCGCGGCCTCACGCGGCAAGGTCGAGTTCGACGACGCCGACGAGGGCCGCGAGTTCGAAGTGCTCGAGCACCTGCTGCGCCGCGCGATTGTTGAGACCTACCGTTCGCGCCTGGCCGGCATGGACCTGCGTCCATTGCAGGATCGCTTCGACGGCGGGCTGACCGTCACCACCGGCGACGGCGTGCCGGCGCAGGAACTGCTCACCCAGCTCGGCCCCGTGCCGGTGCTCTCGGGGCTGCTCGACCGGCTCGAGCCCGACGGTGTGGGCGAGGGCCCGACCGCAGTCGGCGTCGCGGCCGCGGTATTGGAGTTCGCGCTCGAGGGGCTGTACCTGAACCGGCGACTGGCGAAGGATTCCGACGGCTCCCGCACGGTGTACGGCGCGTAGCGATGGCTGTGCGGTACGTCTAGCTGGAGGGCAACTGCGCGGCGAGAGCGTCGAGCAGGCGTGCGGCCGGTCGCTTCGCCGCCCCCCGGAACTGGATTCGCGCGCCGTTGTGCTCCAACGCGAACGCCTTCTTGTCCCGCCCGGCGATGCTCGTCCCTTCGAAGGGGACGATCACATGCGAACGGGGCGCACCGCCCAACCCCGTGAAGACCAGGACGAGGCGGCGATCGGTGCACGCAACCACGACGTTGGTTGCCTCGCGCGCCTCCTGCACGATGTTGGCGAGGTTCAGCGCACTGCCGGGCGCGAAGCCAACAGAGTGGTGATAGTCAGGGTTCAGGGTGACGCAAGTGGCGATGAGCGACTCGTCCGGTTCCGACAGTTCCATCAACCGCTCCAACGCCTTGCCGAATCGGCCCCAGCCGACCGGCAACGCGGCCTTCTCGCGGTTGATCTCCTCTTCGGTCACTGGCATCTGGTTACCCCTCACGGTCGCGTCCGCGGGAGTGGTTTGTGAGCCGATCTCCACGTGATCTTGGGTTGGACTCTAGGCGGTGACGGCTGTTGGGGTCACCTCCCGAGCCGGGGGTTTCGCCTGCGATGGCGGGGACGACGTGGGGTCGGGCGCGGCCAGGACGTCGCACGAGGCACATCGGCGAGGCCCGGTCGGGGAGACATCCGACGTCCCGGTGCTCAGGCGGCGTCCGGGTGCTCCGGTGGGGGTGCCTGGCCGATCTCGGGCCGGCCGCGGCGGGGCGGGTCGGGTGCGCCGGGTCAGAACGGCGGCGGCAGATCTTGGTCGCTCGGGTCGACCTCGGTGCCGGTGCCGCGCTCGGTGCTGGGTTCCGCGGCGAGTTCAGGCCCGGGTTCGGGTTCGGACGGGCGGGTGTCTGCGGTGATGGTGGTGTCGTGGGGTAGTAGGTCGGGGGGTTTGTCGTAGGTGTGTCCGGTGGGGGTGGTCCAGCGCACGGTGCCGTCTTCGAGGCGCCGCAGCCGCCACCCGCCGTCGTGCTTCAAATGATGATGCCGCGGACATAGGGGCATCAGGTTGGCGG
>CAXTHY010000126.1:0-8632 GCA_964244175.1 uncultured Jatrophihabitans sp.
CGGTCACCTCCCGCCGCGCCATCGCGCCCACCATGCCCGGGAACCTGGTCGTCACTGTCACCGCGGTGTGCAGCATCGCCGCCGCCGTACTCGAGGGGACCCGCAACGCGCAGGCCACATCCTCACGCACCCACTGCTTCGACAACGCCAGACCGGTGCCATCACGGTACGGGTCCGGATCAGCCGCCATCGCCGCCAACAGTCGCGTCTCCGACGCGTCCAGACCGGCGCGGGTGCGGCGGATCGCGGCCAGCGCATCGAGGCGCGCGGCCTGACCCACCAACCCGTAATCGACCGCCGCATCCACGTGTTCGATTCTATTCGATACCTAGGCGAAAGGCAAGACAATTCTCGCGAAATCCCTTACCCACCAGGCCTTTCAGCGCAGATCCGCAAGCAGGCAACGCGGCGCTAAACCACCGCCGAAACGCCCTCCGTCGCTGCGCCCTTCAACCGACGAGAAACGCAAGCCGGCGACACACCTGAACCACCGCCGAAACGCCCTCCGTCGCTGCGCCCTCCAACGAGAGGCGAGCCGTGGATCAGCTCCCGAGGGTGCCCGTCTCGGCATGCAGCCGGGCGGTCGTGGCATCGACGGGATAAGGCAGGCCGTAATGCGTGTAGATCCCGCGTTCCTCTTCGCAGCACAGCGGGTGCTTGGCCGGCAGGGCCGGCGCCCGGGCGGCCAGACGTTGCCCGGCCTGCACACGGATGTCGGCCGAGCCGACCGTCGCGTCGGCCAGCGGCACCAGCACGATCTTGCGCCGGCCGCGATGGCCGACGCGGGTCGCGACGAACTCCACCGGCTGGGCGCTGTCGTCTACATACAGGCCTACGGCACTGCCGATCACGTTGCCGGCGGCGTCGAGCACCGTCCGGCCCGCGAGCCGGTGGGTGGGAGCGGATTTCTGGCGGGGCACGCAGCGCTCCTCTCCTGCGTCGGCGCGCTGTTGCACCGACGTCCGACGGCCCGACCGTACTCCGCCGCCGCGGTCAACTTCGATTTGTGCTCCGGCGCCCGCCGGGGCAGCCAGCGGCAGGTCACGCGCGGGTCAGCGGGTGAAGCCGGCCGGCACCAGGACGTCGTCAGCCGTCAGGTCGTGGATCGAGGCGCGCCCCAGCCCCATCAGCGCCGAGTCGATGCCGGAACGGAGTACGTCGAGGACGTTCTCGACGCCGGCCTGGCCGTTGGCGCCCAGGCCCCACAGGTAGGCGCGGCCGATCATCACGGCGCGGGCGCCCAGGGCGACGGCCTTCACGACGTCACTGCCGCGGCGCACGCCGCCGTCGAGCAACACCTCTATCTGTTCGCCGACCGCCGCCGCGATGGCCGGCAGCAGACGGATCGTCGCCGGGGTGCCGTCGAGGTTGTTGCCGCCGTGATTTGACACCGAGATCGCCGTGGCGCCGGCATCGACGGCGCGCCGCGCCTCGTCGACCCGCGTGATGCCCTTGATCATCAGCGGCCCGTCCCACTGCGAACGCAGCCACGCCACATCCGCCCACGACGGCGGCGGAGTCTGCATCCACTCGCCGTAGACGCCAAAGAAGGTCGGGGCGGGACGGCCGGGATCCTGCATGTTGGGGACGGTGAGGTCGGGGATCCTGCCGGTCTTCGCGAAGGTGGCCAGCCAGCGCGGGTGGGTCAGGGCCTCCGGCGCGAACCGCAGCGCTTCCTTGACGTCGATGCGTTCGGGGATGCGCGGGCTGCCCCAGTCGCGGCCCATCGAGAACGACCAGTCGAGCGTGGCGATCAGGCCGACCGCGCCGGCCGCCCGCGCCCGGCCGATGCGCTGCACGATCTGCTCGCGGGTGCCGGCCCAGTAGATCTGGAAGAACGTCTTCGGATTCGCGGCGACGACGTCTTCTACCGGCTTGCTGGCGAAGGACGAGAGCCCCACGGCGGTGCCGCGGGCGGCGGCCGCCCGCGCCACCGCGACCTCGCCGTCGGGGTGGACGGCCTGCACGCCGGTCGGCGACATGATCACCGGCAGGGCGATGTCCTGATCCATGACGCGTGTCGCGAGCTCGCGAGTGGTCGGCTGCCCGGCCGTGTGCGGGATGAAGCCGAGTTCGCCGAAGGCGGCGAGGTTGTCCTCGAGGGTCAGGCCCCGTTCGGAACCGGCCACCAGCGCGTCGTACACCGAGCGCGGCAGCCGCTTCTTCGCGCGGCGTTGCGCGACGGCCACGCTCTCGAACCATGGGTTGGGCATCATCGCCTCCGGTGGGCGAGCACGGGTAGCAGGGGACGGACAGTGCGGTGCCGCAGGCAGCCGGCGTAGACGCCGGCGCCGTAGGCCAGGTCGTCGGCCAGGTGGGCGAGCGTGTAGCGGACGAGGTCGAGGCGTCGGTCGCCCGCGCGCCAGGCGGTGAGTGCCGGGCCGAGCAGCAACGACGCCGAGGCGACGCGCCCGCCGCTGCCGCCGCGCACCATCCCGGCAACGAGCAGCGGCGCGGCCAGCTGCCGGAGATAGCGGCCCAGCGCCAGCCAGGTCTGGGCAACGCCGCCGGCCAGTGGCCGCAGAATCCCGTCGGCCGGGACGCCGGCGCGGTGCAGCTTGTGGCGCGTGCTCAGGGCGGTCGCCGTGAACGCGGCCCCGGCGACGAGCGGCCGCCGAGCCAGCAGCGCCCCCACCGTCGCGGTGAACCACGGGTGGACGACGAACGGGGCGAGCGAGTCCGGGTGCCGGCGGGCCAGCGGTGCGGCCGACGTCCCGTAGCGGAGTCGGCGAGCCAGCAGCCCGGCCCACGTCCGCGGCTCGACGTGCAGCACCGTCGAGGCCGGTTCGTAGCGCACGCGGTGTCCGACCGCCCCCAGCCGCCAGACGAGATCGACGTCTTCGCCGACCCGCAAGGCTGGGTCGAAGACATGGCCGTCGACGGCGACGTCGAGCAGCGCCGACCGCCGGGCCACGAGGGCTGCGCTCGGTACGTAGGACACCCGGCAGTAAGGACGGGCGTAGCCGGGGCGCCGGCCGAGGTCGATGCTGCTGCGCATGGCGGCATAGGTACCGGCCCAGCCGCCGCCGGACAGGGGTGCGATGCGCGGGGCGACTGCGGCGAGCAGCGGATCGGCCAGTTGGGCCACCGCGGCCTCGATCCACTCGCCGCCGGGCAGGGTGTCGCTGTCGACGAACGCGACGAACTCACTCTGCACGTGCGCCAGCCCGGCGTTACGGGCCACCCCTGGCCCGCCGTTCACGTCCAGCCGGACGACGCGGGCGCCGTGCACCGCCGCGGCCCGATGCACCCGCAGCTGGTCGGGTGACGCGTCGTCGACGACGAGCACCGGGAAGCGACGGCCGAGCGCGCTCAGGCAGCGCGCCAACGAGTCGGGTCGCCCGTAGACCGGCACGACGACGGTGACGTCGGGCGCGTCGGCGGCGGGCGGCGGCACCGGATGCGCGAGGCCGGCATCGACGAGCCGGCGGGCCAGCAGACCGGCCGCGCGGGTGCGTACCGCAGCACCGTCGCGCAGCTCGGACCAGGCCAGCTGCCCGGCCGCGGTCAGGCGCAGCACGCCGGCCGGCTGCCCGCCGAACCAGGTACCCGGACGCAGCTCCCGGGCCTCGGGGTCGAGTTCGATGCGGAACCCGACCGGCAACGGACGGACGTCGAGGCCGTGCCCCCGACCGCGCTCGGGCGCGTCGTCGCGCACAAGATCGGGTCGGGCGCCGGTCACAGCGACAGCCCGCCGTCGACGGGCACGACCGCGCCGGTCATCGCCGTGCTCTCCGGACCGGCGAGGAACGCCAGCACCGCGGCGACCTCGGCCGGGTCGATCAGCCGGCCGAGCGGCTGCTGCGCGGCGAAGCCCTCCGCCGACGCCAGCGCGTACAGGCGGGCGGACTCGTCCAGGATCGCGGTGGCGGTCGAGCCCGGGCTGACGGCGTTGGCGGTCACGCCGGTGCCGCCGAGCTCGACGCCGAGCGCGCGGACGAGTCCGGTGACCCCGGCCTTCGCCGCGCAATAGGCCGCGAGCATCGGCAGGCCCGTCGTCGCGGCACTCGAGGCGACCGCGACGAAGCGTCCGCGGCGGGGGGCCGGTCGGCGCAGCAGCGCGGGGATCGCCGCACGGGCCAGGCTCAGCGCGCCGCCGAGGTTGACGTCGAGCACGGCCTGCTCCTGCGCGGGGGCAAGCTCCCACTGCGGCACGCCGCCGGCGATCACCCCGGCCACCGCGATCGCGGCATCCAGCCCACCCCAGCGCTGCTCGACCTGCGCGACGGCGGCGGCCAGCGCGGCCCGGTCGCGGACGTCGGCTTGGTGGGCCATGACCTGGTCGCCGCCGGCGGCCACCACGGCCGCCAGCTCGGCGGCCGATCCCAGGGGATAGGGCAGGGCGGGATCGTCGGCGGCGCGGTCGACGGCCAGCACGGCCCAGCCGCGTTCGGCCAGCGTGCGCACGGTGGCCGCACCGATGCCGCGGGCCGCGCCGGTCACGATCGCGACCGGTGTCATCACGCCGCCCCGCGGGTGGGCCAGGCGTCGTACTGGGCCACCAGCGCGGCGGTGAGCGCGGCCAGCAGCTGCGCGCCCTCGTCGGCACTCGCACCGAACGGATCGCCGAGCACGCCGTTGGGCGCCACCGACTGCACGCCGCCGGCCCGCAGCGCCGGCAACAGCTGCGCCAGTGGCCGCGTCGCACCGGCCGTCGCGCGCGACAGGTCGACACCGCCCGGATGCAGCAGCAGCTGCAACGACGTCTCGGTGCGGCCGGCGTGCGCGTCGCCGTCCCAGCGTGGGAAGTACACGGCGATGTCGCGTGACTCGGCCTGCAACCGCGTCACCGCGCGCGCCACCGCCTCGGCGTTGCCGCCGTGCGCCGACACCAGCAGCACGCGCCCGAACGTCTCGGTGGCCGAGCGGACGAGTTCCACGATGACCAGTTCGAGCGCGGCCTGTCCGATCGACAGCGTGCCGGCGAACCCGGCGTGCTCGCCGCTCGAGCCGTAGGCCAGCGGCGGTGCCACCAGCACGCCCGGCCGCGCCGCCGCCAGCCGCGCGCACAGGGCCGAGGCGATGTCGGCGTCGGTCGACAGCGGCAGGTGCGGGCCGTGCTGTTCGGTCGAGCCGAGCGGGACGGCGAGCACGGCGCCGGCGGCCGCGCGGTCACGCACGTCGGGCCAGGCAAGGTCGGCGAGTGGTCAGTGCGATCGGCACCGGGCGGCGGCGATGCGAGTGGTCCAGTGACGGCTTGGGGGCCGACGTGCGATCGATCAGGGTCAACGCGGTGCCGCCGTGGCCCTTGACGCATTCCGGGTCGGGCCCGTCGAGCGGCAGGCCGGTGAAGAACTTCGCTGCCATGCACCCGCCGCGGCAGGCGTCGAACGCCGAGCACGACGTGCACGCCCCGCCGGTCTGTGGCCGGCGCAGCTCGGTGAACAGCTCCGAGTCCTGCCACACCGACCGGAATCCCCCGTCGCTGCGCACATTCCCGGCCAGGAAGTTCTCGTGGATCGCGAACGGGCACGCGTACACGTCGCCGACCGGGTCGACCAGGCAGACCACCCGGCCCGCCCCGCACAGGTTGAGTCCCGGCAGCGCGTCGCCGTAGCCGGCGAGGTGGAAAAACGAATCACCGGTCAATACGCCCTCGCCGTGGGCAGCGAGCCAGTCGTAGAGCTCGCGTTGCTGCCCGGCGGTGACATGCAGTTCGTCCCAGGTGTCGGCCCCACGCCCCGACGGGCGCAGCCGGGTGATGCGCAGCTGCGCGTCGAACCGATCGGCCAGCGCCTTGAAATCGTCGAGCTGCCCAACGTTGTGCCGGGTCATCACGACCGAGATCTTGAACCCGCGAAAGCCTGCCTCGGCCAGGTGCTGCATCGCTTGCAGTGCCGTGGCGTACGACCCGGCGCCGCGCACCGCGTCGTTCACCTCGGCCGTCGCTCCGTCGAGCGAGATCTGCACGTCGACGTAATCGCTGGCGGCCAGGCGGCGCGCGACCGCGGCGTCGATGCGCACGCCGTTGGTGGAGAACTTCACCCCGACGTGGTGATCGGTCGCGTAGTCGACGAGCTCCCAGAAGTCGGGACGGACGGTCGGCTCGCCGCCACCGATGTTGACGTAGAAGACCTGCATGCGCTCGAACTCGTCGATCAACGCCTTGCATTGCGCGGTGCTCAGCTCGCGTGGGTCGCGCCGGCCCGACGACGACAGGCAGTGCACGCAGGCGAGGTTGCAGGCATAGGTGAGTTCCCAGGTGAGACAGATCGGCGCGTCCAGGCCGTACTGGAACTGCTCGACGAGCGGCAGCGGCGCGGCGGTGGTCGTCACGCGGTTTCCCTCGAACGAATCATCTGCGACGCGGCCAGCGTCGTCAGCGCGGCGCGATAGCGCGGCAGCTCGGCCTCACTCACCCCAGCGTGCGCGCATGCGGCCCGCGCGGTGGGCTGCCCGGCCAGCGAGCGGACAACCGTCAGCAGCATCGGGTCCTTCAGAAACGACAGGCGCCGGGTGCCGAAGTGATAGAGCAGCGCCCCGAAGCGCTCGGGCCGGACGGCGACCTGCTCGTGCAGTTGCCAGCCCGCGTCCAGATCGAGCGCGCGGGGCAGGGTGTCAGTAGACACCGCACATGCCGTCGATCGAGACCTCTTCGACAAGTACGTCCTCCACGAGCTGCTCGTCCTGCTCGCCGGGCTCGGCCGTGGCGATGGTGGTGGTCGGTTCGTCGGCCATGTTCGACTCCTTCTTTCAGGGGGCTGGCTAATATTCGTCACTCGGTGACGAATTGGGCGACACGCTATCGTCACCGCGTGCCAGAAACAACAGTTGTGCCCGAACTGGCGCGACGACGAGGTCGGCCACCGGCCACGAGCCGCGGGGCGCTCGAATCGATCGCGCTCGGGCTCTACGCCGCGCACGGCTTCGAGGGCACGACCATCGACATGATCGCCGAACAGGCGGGGACGAGCCGGCGCACGTTTTTCCGGTATTTCGACTCGAAGGCCGGCGTTCTCTGGCACGACTTCGACGTGGAGGTCACGAGGATCCGCGAGACCCTCGCGGCGATGCCGGCCGATCTGCCGGTGATGGAGGCGGTGCGCCGTGCTGTCGTGGCGGTGAACCACTACCGGGTCGAGGACGTCGAGCAGCTGCGCAGCCGGATGACGTTGATCGGCTCCACACCCGAACTCGCGGCCACCGCGACCGTGCATTACGACGCCTGGGAACGCGCGGTCAGCGACTACGTGGCCGAGCGGCGCGGCATCGCCGGCGATTCGCTCTACGCCCTCGCCGTGGGCCGGGCCACGCTGGCCGCGTGCCGAGCCGCCTACGACCGGTGGGTGGCCCGTGCCGACGCCGACCTGCCGGTCTACCTCGACGCCACGCTGCGCGCGCTCGCCGCCGGCTTCACCGACGAGGTGCTGGTGGCCGAACCCGCACCGGCCCGATCACGCCGGCGAGCGGACGCTACCGCTCGCTCGACTCGGGCGCGTCGGTGAAAAGCCGGGTCAGGCCGCCGATTTCCAGGATCCGGGCCACAACCGGGCTCGCCGATCTGATCACGACGCGCCGGTGGTCCGACTGCGCGCGATTGCGCAGCTCGACCCAGCAGCCGATGCCGGTGGAGTCGAGGAATTCCAGCTGACCCACGTCGAACACGAGCGTGCGGCAGTCGGGACGTTCCAGCTCGGCGTTGGCCCGGGCCCGCAGCCGCGGAACGGTGGCCATGTCGAGCTCCCCGCCGATGAACAGAACGGTCGTGTCGGCTTCCCTCGTGGTCGTCAGCGAGAAGTCGGTCACGCGCAACAGTTTTTCACAGTCGGGCCGGGTTAGGGAGGTCAGGCCTGGCGACGTACGGCGAACGCGGTCACGTCGTCGTGGTCGGATCCGTTGACCCGCATCACCAGTTCGCTCAACCCGGCCTTCAGCGGCGCGGCGTGCAACGACGCGGCGGCGTCGACCAGTCGGCCCTGCCCGACGTCGAGGATCTCGCCACGGCGCTCGATCAATCCGTCGGTGTAGAGCAGCAGCACCTCGTCCACGCCCACATCGAAGGTGGCGGTTACCCGCTCATCGCCACCCGCGCCCAGCGGCAACCGCGGTGGAGTCGTGGCCAGGACCGCCGTCCGGCCCGGACTGGCCAGCAGGGGCGGGTAGTGCCCGGCGTTGACGAACGAGAATGATCCGGCCACCGGGTCGAGCACGCCGTAGACCAGCGTGCTCAGCTCGGTCGTGCCCAGCAGCCCGTACAGGTTGTCGAGCTTGGTCACGACTGCCCGCGGGTCGGGATCGGTCGCGATGTAGGCCCGCACCGCCGAGCGCAGTTGGGCCATGGCCGCGGCCGCCGGCACGCCGTGTCCCATCACGTCGCCGATCACGACGGCGAGGCGGTCGCCGGGCAGCGGGATCGCGTCGTAGAAATCGCCGCCGATCCCGATGTGGTCACCCGGCGCGTAATGCGCCGCGACGTCCCAGCCGGGCATCTCGCCGAGTTCATCGGGCAGCACGGCCCGCTGCAGCTGCAGCGCCACGTTCTGGGTCTGCTCGAACAGCAGGGCGTTGTCGATCGCCAAGCCGGCCCGCTGGCCGACATCCTCGGCCAACGCGAGATCGCTCGGGCCGTAGGCCCGCGCGCTGTCGACGCGGATCAGCGAGAGCGCACCGAGGGTCTTGCCCCGGGCCGTCA
>CAXTHY010000127.1:0-701 GCA_964244175.1 uncultured Jatrophihabitans sp.
GTCGAGGATCAGGGCGGTCCGGTCGACGACCTTGACCTTGACCCGGTCCTCCAGGGTCCGCAGCTGGGCCGGCGTCAGCTCGCCGTCACAGATCACCGTGTCGGCACCCGTGGCCAGCACGATCTCGCGCAGGTCCGCGACGCGCCCGGAGCCGATGTAGGTGGCCGGGTCGGGGCGGTCGCGGCGCTGGATGAGCGCGTCCAGCACCGCCGAGCCGGCCGTCTCGGCCAGCCGGGCCAGTTCGACGAGCGAGTTCTCGGCCTCGGCCAGGGTGCCGGTCGTCCACACCCCAACCAGCACGACGCGCTCGAGGCGCAGCCGGCGGTACTCGACCTCGGTGACGTCCTGCAGTTCGGTCGACAGGCCGGCGACGCGGCGCAGTGCCTGCCGGTCCTCGAGTTCGTGCTGATCGGTTGGTTCACTCATGTTGTGTCCATCGTGACACGCCGCTGCCACCCGTTAGCGGCGTCAGCCACGGGCGCGCAGCCACTCGTCGTCGACCTCGACTGCGCCCACGAGGACCGACGGGCCGTACAGCTCGACCTCGCCGGTGGCCCGCCAGACAACCTCGCAGGTGCCGCCCGGCACGTCGGCGCGCCAGGTGGTGCCGTCCGGACCGGTCCCGTCGGCCTGCGCGACCGCGACCGCGGCGGCGCAGATGCCGGTGCCGCACGAGCGGGTCTCCCCCACGCCACGCTCGT
>CAXTHY010000127.1:711-8616 GCA_964244175.1 uncultured Jatrophihabitans sp.
GCATGGATTCTTTTACAGGGGCCAAAGTATACACTCCCCCACGCCACGCTCGTGGACCCGCAGCTGCAGGTGCCGCGGCCCGTGACGGAGCACAAATTCGACGTTCTGGCCGTCTGGGCGGGCGGGTTCGACCACCGGCGGGCGGCGCAGATCGAGATCGGCCAGCTCGGCCGCGGTGGCGACCATGACCACGACGTGCGGGTTGGGCATCGTGACGGCGACCCCCGGCAGGGGGGCGTGTGGCGCGGCGGTGGCGATCGGCCGGTCGGCAAGGAACCGGGGCTGGCCCATAGCTACAGCGACGTTTCCGTCCCCGCTGGACCGCACACGTCGGATCCCGCCGCGAGTCGCCACCGCCGCATCAGGTTCAACGAGGCCGAGGGACAAAAGGTACTGATGAAATACGCGGACTCCGTTGCCGCACATCTCGGCGATGCTGCCGTCGGCGTTGCGGTAGTCCATGAAGAAGGGCGCGTCGGCGGCCATATCCTTGGCCTCGGGGTCGTTTTCCGACCGTACGACCCGCAGTACGCCGTCGGCCCCGATGCCGGCGTGCCGGTCGCACACCGCGCGGACTGCGGCGGCGCTCAGCTCGACGGCGCCGTCGAGGTCGGGCAGCAGCAGGAAGTCGTTTTCCGTCCCGTGCCCCTTGATGAACCTCACGGGTCCAGGGTACGGAGCGCGTGGTCGAGCAGGTCGGGAGCGGCGGCGTCGAGCCAATGCACGCGCGGGTCGCGGCGAAACCACGACCGCTGCCGCCGGACGAAGCGGCGGGTGCCGCGCACGGTCTGCTCGACCGCGTCGTCGAGGTCGCCGGTGACGGTGCCGTCGTCGTCGAGCACGGCCAGCAGCTGCTGGTACCCGAGGGCCTTGCCGGCAGTTGGGCTGGCGCGCAGGCCCTTGGGCAGCAGCGCCCGCACCTCGTCCGGGAAGCCCTGCGCCATCATCCGGTGGACCCGCAGGTCGACCCGCTCGTCCAGGTCAGCACGGTCCAGGCCGAGCTCGGTGAGGTCGTAGATCGAGTCGAAGCCGGGCATCCGGGCCGTGAATGGCGCGCCGGTCAGCTCGATGACCTCGAGGGCGCGGACGATGCGCCGACCGTTGGTCGGCAGGATCGCGGCGCTCGCGAGCGGGTCTAGCTCGGCCAGCCGGTCGTGCAGCGGCTGCGGGCCCCGGGCGTCGAGTTCGGCGTAGAGCCGCTCGCGGATCTCGGGCGACTCCCCCGGGAAGTCGAGATTGTCGAGCGCGCCGCGCAGGTAGAGCCCGGAGCCGCCGACCATGATCGGCAGGCGGCCCCGGTCGTGGATCGCGGCGATGGCCAGTCGGGAGATGGCCTGGTACTGCGCGACGGCGGCGGACTTGCCGATCGGCCAGATGTCGAGCAGGTGGTGCTCGATGCCGCCTTGTTCGGCCCGCGGCAGCTTGGCCGTGCCGATGTCCATACCGGCGTAGAGCTGCATCGAGTCGGCGTTGACGATCTCGCCGCCTAGTCGCTGGGCCAGCGCGACGGCCAGGTCGGACTTGCCGGTGGCAGTGGGGCCGACGATGGCGATGACCCGGCCCTCATGCACGCTGGGTCCAGACCGCGACGAAGTAGCCGACCCCGAACGGCGCAGCGTCGTAGAGCAGCTCGGCGTCCCAGTCCGCTGCTTCGGTCGTCGCGGCGATCGCGTCCCAGGTCGCGCCGCCGGCCGCCATCAGCTGCCGGGCCAGCGCCAGGTCGTCGTCGACCTCGCCGCCAGGCGGGTGCAGCATGTTGCCCTGGCCGCGGCGCAGCGCCTCGGCGATCCACGCGTCGAACTCGCCCGATCGCTCATCGAGGTAGCCGGGTGCCGTCTCGGCGCGCCGGGCGCTGCCGTCGGCCACCACGACGAGCGCGGTGTCTGGGCGCTGCCAGAGGTTCGGCCGGTCCGTGGCGACCGAGTAACCGATTGCGCCTGTCTCCGGGCCGAGCGCGTCGCGCACCACCCACGCCCCCACCGTCAACGACAACGGCAGCTCGAGCGGGCCGGGCTGGTCCGAGCCGAGTGAGACCTCGACCGGCACGCCGTAGCCGGCGAGGCTTCCCCGCGCAGCCGCCTCGTAGCGCCGGTCCTCGGGCCCGCTGCCGACCACGACAAGCTGCCGGCCGGGGGCGGCGATTCGGGTGAGTGCGACGCGGCACGCGGTCCGCAGTTCGGCCAGTTCGGGCGACTCTCCCCCCGTCAGCTGCGGCACCAGCAACGGCGCCTGCGGCACGAAGGCCACCGCTGAGATCACCCAGCGAGGCTAGACGGTTATGCGAGCGTTATGGCTGATCGTGTCTAATGCAGGGTCATGAGCGCGGAGTGGGGTCGCATCGACGAAGACGGCACCGTCTACGTCCGTACGGCCGACGGCGAGCGCGCCATCGGTTCCTGGCAGGCCGGCGACCCGGAAGCCGGGTTGGCGTTCTACCGGCTGCGCTTCCAGGATCTGGCCGCCGAGGTGCAGCTACTCGAGAAGCGGTTGGAGTCCGGGGCCGGTGACCCGTCGAGCACCCGCACCCACGTACGGGCGATGAAGGAGCAGCTGGCCACTGCCGCCGTCATCGGTGACCTGGCCGCGTTGGACAGCCGGTTGGACGCGCTGCTCGCCGCGGCCGAGGTGAAGGCCGGCGAGGCGGCCGCCGCGCGCGAGAAGGTGCGCGCCGACGCGATCGCGGCGAAGGAGGCCTTGGTCGCCGAGGCCGAGAAGATCGCCGAGGCCGGCACGTCGTGGAAAGCCTCAGGCGAACGGCTGCGCACGATCGTCGAGGAATGGCGACAGATCAAGGGCATCGACCGCAAGACCGACGACGTGTTGTGGAAGCGGTTCGCCGCTGCGCGCGATGCGTTCGGCCGGCGCCGCGGCCAGCACTTCGCCCAGCTCGACGCCGAGCGGGGCACGGCCAGGCAGGCCAAGGAGCAGCTGATCAAGCGGGCCGAGGAGCTCTCGTCGTCCTCGGACTGGAAAGAGACGGCTGTCGCCATGCGCGACCTGATGGGCGAGTGGAAGGCGGCCGGGCGCGCCGGCCGCGATGTCGAGGACGCGCTGTGGGCCCGTTTCCGAGCCGCACAGGATGCCTTCTTCGCCCGCCGCTCGGAGACCCTCGCCGAGCGTGACGCCGAGCAGGTCGCGAACCAGCGCAAGAAGGAAGACGCGATCGCCCGGGCCGAGGCGCTCGACCTGCGCGACCCCAAGGCCGCGCAAGCGGCGCTGCGCGATCTGCAGGCGCAGTTCGACGAGGTCGGTCACGTGCCGCGTGATTCCATGCGCCGCCTCGATGACCGGATGCGCGCGGCCGAGCAGCGGGTGCGCGACGCGGTCGACGCCGAGTGGAAGCAGAGCAGCGTCGAGACCAACCCGTTCCTGGCCGCGATGCGCGACCGGCTGGCCGAGGCCGAGGCGAAGCTCGAGCGGGCCCGCAAGGCCGGCGACGCCGCGCGCATCAAGCGGGCCGAGGACGAGGTCGCGCAGCGCCGCTCGCTCATCCCGGACTAGCCGTTCGACGCGACTGGCCGTTGCACACGACGGGCGCGGGGTGGCGGGCCGATCGTGAGCAGTTGCCGGGCCGGCGCCGGATGCGGGTCGGCACCGGCCTGCCCGCGCCACGGCCGGTGCGTGCGGATGCCGGCGTCGGCGACCAGGTGGTGCGGCGCGGCGTAGGTGATGGCGGACGTGACGAGGTCGCCCGGCCCGGCGGTCCCGGCGACGTGCACCAGTCGTCCGTCGCGCGCCCGGCCCGTCACCCGGCCGGTGGCCTCGTCCTTGCGCCCGTCGACAGAGCTCACGAGCACCTCGACCTCGCGCCCGACCAGCGCCTTCGCGGCGTCCCACGAGATCTCGTCCTGCAGGGCGATCAGCCGTTCGTAGCGCTCCTGCACGACCGCCTTCGGCACCTGCCTCGGCATGTCGGCCGCGGGCGTTCCCGGGCGCGCGGAGTACTGGAACGTGTAGGCGCTGGTGAACCGGGCCGCGCGCACCGCGTCCAGCGTCTGCTCGAAGTCGCTGTCGGTCTCGCCGGGGAAGCCGACGATGATGTCGGTGCTGATCGCGGCGTCGGGGATGGCGACGCGTACCGCCGCGATGATGCCGAGGTAGCGCTCCTGGCGGTAGGAGCGGCGCATCGCCTTCAGCATCGCGTCGGAGCCGGACTGCATCGGCATGTGCAGCTGCGGCATCACGTTCGGCGTCTGCGCCATCGCGGCGATGACGTCGTCGGTGAAGTCGCGGGGGTGGGGGCTGGTGAACCGCACCCGCTCGAGGCCGTCGATCTCGCCGCATGCGCGCAGCAGCTGGCCGAACGCGAACCGGTCGCCGAAGGAGCGGCCGTAGGAGTTGACGTTCTGGCCGAGCAGCGTGATCTCGACGACGCCGGCGTCGACCAGCGCATGGATCTCGGCCAGCACGTCGCCGGGCCGCCGGTCGGTCTCGGTGCCGCGCAGTGACGGCACGATGCAGAACGTGCAGGTGTTGTCGCACCCCACCGAGATCGAGACCCAGGCGCTATGCGCCGATTCGCGCCGGGTCGGCAGGTCGGACGGGAAGTTCTGCAACGCCTCGACGATCTCGACCTGCGCCTCGCGGTTGTGCCGGGCGCGCTCGAGCAGCACGGGCAGTGCGGCCAGGTTGTGGGTGCCGAAGACCACGTCGACCCATGGCGCCTTTTCCACGATCCGGCCGCGGTCCTTCTGGGCCAGGCAGCCACCAACCGCGATCTGCATGGCGGGATTCGCGGCCTTGGCCGGGTAGAGGCGGCCCAGGTTGCCGTAGAGCTTGTTGTCGGCCTTCTCGCGCACCGCGCAGGTGTTGAAGACGACGAGGTCGGCGGCCGCGCCGGTGCCGTCCGTGCGCTCGTAGCCGGCGGCCTCGAGCAGGCCGGCCAGGCGTTCGGAGTCATGGACATTCATCTGGCACCCGTAGGTGCGGATCTCGTAGCTGCGCGGCTTCATATCCGTTCGAGGATACGGGCTGCCTCAGCGGAAGGTGACGAGCTTGCCGGCCGGCCGGCTCAGTGCGCGATCTCCGTCGAACGGGACTCACGCACCACCGTGACGCGAATCTGACCGGGATAGGTGAGCTCGTCCTCGATCTGCTTGGCGATCTCGCGGGCCAGGACCGACGACCCGAGGTCGTCGATCTCGGACGGCTGGACCATGACCCGGACCTCGCGCCCGGACTGCATGGCGAAGACCTTCTCGACGCCGGGCCGGGTGGCCGCGATCTCCTCGATGCGGGCCAGCCGCTTGACGTAGTTCTCGAGCGACTCGCGCCGCGCACCCGGGCGGGCGGCCGAGCAGGTGTCGGAGGCCTGGGTGAGTACGGCCTCAATCGTGCGCGGCTGGACCTCGTTGTGGTGGGCCTCGACAGCGTGGGCCACGGCCTCGTCCTCGCCGAACTTGCGCAGCAGCTCGGCGCCGATGATGGCGTGGCTGCCCTCGACCTCGTGGGTGAGGGCCTTGCCGATGTCGTGCAGGAAGGCGCAGCGCTTCACCAGGGCGGGCTCGATGCCGAGTTCCGCCGCCATGACCCCGGCGATATGGGCGGTCTCGACCAAGTGGCCGAGCACGTTCTGACCGTAGCTGGTGCGGTACTTCAGCCGGCCGATCGTGGGCATCAGGCGCTCGTCGATCGCCCCGACGCCGACGTCGGCCACCGCGTCACGGGCCGCGCGCAGGCAGAGCTCGTCGACCTCGACCACGCTCTGCTCGTAGGCCTCTTCGATGCGGTGCGGGTGGATGCGACCGTCGAGGATCAACTTCTCGAGCGTGAGCCGGCCGACCTCGCGCCGCACCGGGTCGAAACACGACAGCAGGACGGCCTCGGGGGTGTCGTCGATGAGCACGTTGACGCCGGTGACGGCCTCGAACGAGCGGATGTTGCGGCCTTCGCGGCCGATGATGCGGCCCTTCATGTCCTCGGCCGGCAGGTGCAGCACGCTGACGACCGTCTCGGCGGTCTGCGAACTGGCGACGCGCTGCACCGCCTCGACGACGATCGACCGGGCCCGGTCGGTGCCCTCGGCCCGCGCCTCGTTCTCGATGGTGCGCACGAGCAGGGCGGCCTCACGCCGAGCGCCGGACTCGACCGTCGCGATGAGTTCGGCCTTCGCGTCCTCGACGCTGAGGCCGGCGACCCGCTCGAGTTCGCGCTGGCGATCGGCTTCGGCGACGTCCAGGGCCACGCGCTCGATCTCAAGTTCCCGGTTGCGGCGCTCCAGCTCTCCCTTCAGGTCGGCGAGCTCGGCGGCGTAGCGCTGCAGGTCGGCCACCCGCGTGTCGAGGCGACCTTCGCGCGCGTCGAGGCGGGCCTCGTTCTCGTCCAGACGCTTGACCCGTTCGGCGTGCGCGCTGCGCTGGCGTTGGAGTTCCTCGGTGAGCTTGGCGACGTCGGCCTGCCCGGTGCGGCGCGCGTCGACCAGCAGCTCCTCGGCCTGCTCGCGGGCCTTCGCGAGGGTGGCCTCGAGTTGGCTACGGGCCGAGTCGGCTTCGGCCCGCGCGGCCCGGCGGGTCGCGTCGGCCTCGGCGTCCGCGGCGCGGCGCAGGGCATCGGCCTCGGTCTGCGCGGCCTGGCGCAGGGTGCTGGCCTCAGCGAGGGCCGTCCGGCGCTCCTCGGCAACGACGAAATCCTCGGCCGTGGCTTCCTGGTGGCGGCCGGGCGCAGCGCCGCGGCGGGCATAGGCGGTGACGAAGAGCAGCCCCAGCAGGAAAATTGCACCGATTCCCGCGTACCAGACCCCGGTCATCCGCGCCTCCTGCCGTCGGTCCCGCCGATGGGGACATGCTTCGCTCAGGAGCACCGGATGCTGAACACGTCAGGCGTAGGCCCGGGACAAACCGGATCTACGTCACTCGTTCGATAGGACTGGATCCCGGCGTGGCCGGGTCGAGTGGTCGACTCCCTTCGTGTCGTACGGATAGAGCTATCTACGGCGTCAGCGGCAGGTGCGGCCGGCGCGGCGGTGTTCGGTGCGTCACTCCTGGTGTAGCGACATTATGAACGCCGCGCGCACAAATCAAGTAACGGCGCGACGCGGACGGCAGAGACACCACTCGCAACAGCCGTCATGAGGTGTCAGGAAAGCATTCGGCGGCGGGGTCGAGGGCGCGGTCGACGGTGTTCGAGCCCTCGCGCAGGGCCGCCCGGACGACCTCGTAGGCCAGGCCGGACGGGTAGCCCTTGCGGGTCAGCAGGCCGATCAGCCGCCGCTGCTGAACCAGCACCGGCAGGCCGGCGAGCGCCCGCAGTCGCCGCTCGACGAGTTCGCCCGCCCGCTCGCGCTCACTGTCACCATCGATGAGTTGCAGAGCGCCGCCGACCACCTCGTCATCGAGCCCGCGCTGACGCAGCTTGGCCGCCACTGCGCGCCGGGACAGGCCCCGCTCGCGATGCTGGGCGCCGGCCACGCTCTGGGCCAGCGCGGCGTCGTCGATCAGGCCGACCTCGGTGAACCGGTCGAGTACCCGCGCTGCCGGCTCACCCGGCACCCCGCGGCGCGCGAGCGCAGCGGCGAGTTCAGCGCGGCTGCGGGCCCGCTGGGTCAGCAGCCGCAGGCAGACGGCCCGGGCCACCGCCTCGGGATCGCCCGGGTGCTGCTCGGGGTCCCCCGGCACGTCCGGCAGATCCGGCACGTCCAGCAGATCGGGCGCGTCCGGCAGATTCGCGACGTCGTCGCCGACCTCGCGCTCGGCGGCGGCCACGATCAGAAGTCGACGGGGGCCGGCAGCAGTTCGATCGGCGCACCCGACTCGTCCACCCGGGCCCCGATGCCCAGCTTCTCCTTGATGCGCTTCTCGATCTCGTCGGCGAGGTCGGGGTTGTCGCGCAGGAAGGTGCGCACGTTCTCCTTGCCCTGCCCCAGCTGGTCCGACTCGTAGGTGTACCAAGCACCGGACTTGCGGATCA